>DASQUK010000075.1:0-20203 GCA_035641315.1 Acidimicrobiales bacterium
AGGTACGAACGGAGGAGATCCGACACGTGTGGGGAGACTAGTGACCGTTTGCACGAGGGGCCAAAGTGGCCCCCTTGGAAAGAAACCCCTGGTCGGAGCCACGATACTGCCCGCGCTCACGGGCTGTATGAGCGGCGAGCGCAGACAGATGAAGGTGGGTCAGCTGCACCCGTCCACGTAACGGACGATGTCCTCGGCGCCCACGGTGACCTGGTTCACGGTGGCGCCGTCGGTGAGATAGGCGACGGCGAGCCCCGTCCCGGGGCCGGCGTGGGCGATGTAGACATGCCCGTCGGGGATGTAGGGGTGGCTGTGGTCCTCGATGTTGCTCGGGTAGGCGGCGAGCACCTGGTCCTGGGGGGCGCCGAGCCCGATCCCGGTGTCGCTGCGCCGCGTGGTGGGCCGGTCGGCCGTGATGCCGACGGCGGCGAGGACCCCATCGGCGGGGTCGGTCACCCCCACCTCGGGATCGGGGCTGCGGAAGCGGAGCACGAGGTCGAGGGCACCCACGATCTGGGCGTCGTAGCAGGTGCCCCCGGACCCGCCGAACGTGGCCTGGTCGACGGTCAGCGCGACACCGGCGGCTTGCAGGTCGCGATACGGGGTGCCGATCCTCAGCGGACCGACGCCGTCGGGTGCCAGCGGCGCCGCAGGGTCGACGCCGCCGGGCGGGGCCGTGGTCGTGGGCGCCGCGGTCGTGGTCGGGGCCGCGGTCGTGGCGGTGGCCGCCGACGTGGCGCTGCCGCTGCCCGGATCCCCGGCCTGGGTCTCGGCGTCGGGGTCGTAGAGGGCGGCGGCGATCAGCAAGGCAGCGAGCACCACCACAACGCCCCAGGCCGCGAGGCGCGCCAGGGGCCGCCGGGGACGGGGCCGGGGACCGGCCAGGTGCTCGGCCAGCTTGCGGTCGTCGATGACCGGGGGCGGCTGGGTGATGGGCCGGATGGCGGCCCGGGGGGTCAGGCGCAGCTGGGGCTCGTCGGCGAGGCGGCGGTCGAGGTCGTCCCAGAAGCCGGGGGCGTGCTCGGGCGGCACCAGCTCCCGCAGCGCCACCGCCACGGGGTCGGGTGTGCCCGGTTCCGGCTCGTCACCGGCTTCGGGCGGCGTCATGTGGCGGCGCCTCCGGAGCCGTCCGATCCGTTGGCGCGTCCGGACCCGTTCGGTGAGGGACCGCCGGTCGTGCGGGTCGCGACCTTGGCATCGGCCGCAGAAGGGTCCGACCCGTCGTCCTTCGGCCGGATCTCGACGTCCCCGGGCTCGTCCGCCCCGTCCGACGCCGGCGCCACGTCGGCGGCGTCGGGGACGTCGGGGACGAGCACGTGATGCAGCCGGGCCCTCGCCCCCGCCAACCGGGCCTCGAGCACCTCGGGCGTGAGCCCCAGGATGCGGGCGGCCGCCGAGGTGCTGAAGCCCTCGCGGTCGACGAGGACCACGACCACGCGGTCCGCCGCTGCCAGCCCGGCCAGCGCTTCGACCAAGGCATCTTGGGTGCGCGCCTGGTTGTGCGGCTGGGTCGCTCCGTCCTCGGTGCCGGCGAGCGCCGGCGTCCCCGGGTCAGCCGAGGCAGCGGTGGTGGACGGCGACGCGGGGCCGGTACGGGCGCTCTCACGGCGGAGGGCGTCGATGCAGCCGTTGTAGGCCGCCCGGTACAGCCAGGCGGCGGCATCCTCGCGGGGATCGATGCGCACGACCTCGCGCCACGCCTTCATGTAGACCACGTGGAGCACGGCGTCGACCCGGGCCGGGTCGAGCAGCAGGGCGTAGGCCAACCCGCGAAGGCGGCCGTCGTAGCGGGCCAACAGGGCGCGGAACGCCCTCCGGTCACCCTGTTGCGACCGGCGCACCAGGCGGGTGTCGGTGACGTGTGTGGTCCTCGGCATGGCGTTGGCCGCGATCGATCCGTTGCATTCCACCACATGGCATGGGGGGCGTTGAGCCACCCCCGGGTGACTCGCCGCTGCCCCGGGGGCGGCGTCAGCCCAGCGTGGTGAGGACCGGGACCGCGTCGCGGGCGAGGTCGGCGATCGAGTCGGGCCAGAAGCCGGCCCCGATGGTGACGATCACGCACACGGTGAGGGCGATGGTGGCGGCTACGGGGACGGCCACGCGGGGCTCCCCCGGCTCGGCAGGGTCGGCCATGTACATGCTGACCGTGATCCGCAGGTACAGGAAGGCGGCGATGACCGCGCTGAGCATGGCCACGGCGGCGAGCCCGGTCGACCCGGCGTCGACCGCGGCGCTGATCACGTAGAACTTGGCGAAGAAGCCCGAGGTGAACGGCACGCCGGCCTGGGCGAACAGGAACAGCGACAGCAACAACGCCAGCAGCGGCCGCGTCCGGGCGAGGCCCCGGTAGTCATCGAGGCTGTGGTGGCCGTCGCCCCGGCGCCCAACCAGCGTGATGATCCCGAACGTTCCGGCCACCAGGAAGACGTAGGTCGCCAGGTAGAACAGCGCCGCCTCGACCCCCTGGCTGGTGGCGGCCTGCACGCCCACCAGCACGTACCCGGCGTGCGAGATCGAGCTGTACGCCATCATGCGCTTGACGTCGGTCTGCACGACCGCCAGCACCGCGCCCACCAGCATCGTGGCGACCGCCACGCCGTAGATCAGCGGCTGCCAGTCCACGGCGTAGGCCGAGAACGCCAGCACGAACACCCGGATCAGCCCGGCGAAGCCCGCCACCTTCACGCCCGAGGCCATCCACGCCACCAGCGGCGACGGGGCGCCCTGGTACACGTCGGGCGTCCAGAAGTGGAACGGCACCGCTGCCACCTTGAAACCCAGCCCCACCAGCAGCAGCGCCAACCCGGCCAGGATCAGGCCGTCGTCGCTGAGCGCGCTCGTGCTGAACGTCTCGAGGATCGTCACCAGGTTGGTGGTGCCGGTGCCGCCGTAGATCATGGCGATGCCGTAGAGGAAGAACGCCGACGAGAAGGCACCGAGCACGAAGTACTTCATGCCCGCCTCCTGCGACGTGACCCGCCGCCGGTGCATGGCGGCCAGGACGTAGACCGCCATCGACAGGACCTCGAGGCCGAGGAACAGCACGATCAGGTCGTTGGCGTGGGCCATGATCACGCCACCCGTGGCCGACAGCAGCAACAGGACGTATGCCTCGACCCCTTCGAGCCCCTCGCGCCGCAGGTAGTCGTCGACGAACAGCGCCGCCAGCACCACCGCGGCGGCGATGAGGACCGTCGCGAAGGTGGAGAACCCGTCGATGCCCACCGCTCCGTCGAGCGTGGAGAACGGGCCCCGGTCGTCGTCGTTGACCTCGAGCCACAGGGGCATGGCGGCCCCGATGGCGCCCAACGCCACCACGCAGGTGAAGACCGTGTAGCCCAGCGTCGAGCGGCGGCTTCGCAGGAACGACGACACCACCATCAGCACCAGCGCGCCGCCCACCAGCACCAGCATGGGGGCCAGCGCACCCCAGTCGACGCCGGGGCGTTCGATCGGCATCGGGTCGACCGGCAGCGGCTGGGCCAGCGAGCCGAGGACGCCGATCATCCCTCAGCCTCCTCGTCGGCTCTCTCGGCCTCGTCGGCTTCATCGGCTTGGTCGGCCACCGACGGTCCTTCGCTCGCGATCGTCGGCTCCTCGTAGTCGCTGTTGGTCTCGACGTGCTCGATGAGGCGGTCGACCGCCGGCTCCATCCGCTCCAGCACCGGCTTCGGGTAGATGCCGAGGAACACGATGAGGCCGACCAGCGGCGCCATCACCAGCCCCTCGCGCCAGTTCATCTCGGGGAAGTGCCGGTTGTCGTCGTCGGGCTCGCCGTGGAAGACCCGCTGGAACGCCCATAGCAGGTACAGGGCGGCCAGGATCACGCCGGCGGCGGCCACCACCGTCCACCACCGCCGGGTGAGGAACGACCCGATCAGCACCAGGAACTCGCCCACGAACCCGTTGAGGCCGGGCAGGCCGATCGACGACATCATGACCACCGTGAACACGGCGGCGAAGATCGGCGCCGCCTTCTGCAACCCCTTCAGGGCGGCGATCTCGCGGGTGTGGCGCCGGTCGGAGATCATGCCCACCAACAGGAACAGGGCCCCGGTCGATATGCCGTGGTTGACGTTCTGCAGCAGCCCGCCCTGCAGGCCCTGGGTGGTGATGGCGAACGTGCCCAGCACGATGAACCCCAGGTGCGCCACCGACGAGTAGGCCACCAACCGCTTCAGGTCCCTCTGCATGCAGGCGACGATGGCGCCGTAGATGATGCCGACGACGCCGAGCGTCACCAACGCGGGCGCGAAGAACGAGGCGGCGTCGGGGAACAGGTAGAGCCCGAAGCGCAGCAACCCGTACGTGCCCAGCTTCAGCAGCACGCCGGCCAGGATCACCGAGCCGGCAGTCGGCGCCTCGGTGTGGGCGTCGGGCAGCCAGGTGTGCAGCGGGAACAGCGGCACCTTCACGGCGAAGGCCAGGGCGAACGCCAGGAAGATCCAGCGGGCCGCTGTCCAGTCGAAGGGGTTGGCGCTGGTGGAGTCGTCGGTGACCGTGCGGGACTCGGCGATCTCGACCAGGTCGAAGCTGAGCGGCACGTCGGCGCGCAGCTCGTCGACCCGCTCCTGCACGTCCGCCGGCGGGTTGGCGGGGTCGTCCTGTTCGGCCAGCAGCTCGGCGGCCTCGGCCCGGTTCCGGTCCTCGACGCCGTCGCGGTGCAAGTAGGCGAGGGCCACGATGCCGACCAGCATCAGGGCCGAGCCGAACATCGTGAACAGGAAGAACTTGAGGGCCGCGTACACCCGCCGGCCGTAGCCCCAGCCGCCGATGAGGAAGTACATCGGCACCAGCACGATCTCGAACATCACGAAGAACAGGAAGAGGTCGAGCGCCACGAACACGCCCAGGCAGCCGGCCTCGAGCAGCAGCAGCCAGGCGTAGTAGGGCTTGGCGTCGTGCGACGGCGTCGACCCCAGCATGGCCAGCGGGAACAGCACCGCCGTCAGCACGATGAGGAACAGCGAGATGCCGTCGACCCCCAGGTGCCAGGAGATGCCGAAGTCGGAGATCCACGACCGGTTGGTCTCGAACTGGTAGCCGGCGTCGCCCTTGTCGAACGCCGCCAGCAGGTAGATGGCCAACGCGCCGGCCGCCGCCGAGAACAGCAGGGCCACACCCCGATGCAGCTCGGCTCGCGCCTTGGGGACCAGCGCCACCGCCAGCGCCCCCGCCGCCGGCACGAGGATCAGCGCGGTCAGGACGGGGAAGTCGGACGCCCCGGCGGCCTCCTGCGCCAGCATCAACGGGCCCACTAGAAGCTCAGCCTCGTCAGGAAGTAGCCGAGGACGACCACCACGCCGACGGTCACGCCCAGGGCGTAGGACCGGACGAACCCGGACTGCACCGACCGCAGTCGGCCACCGAGGGCCCGGACCACCGTGGCCACGCCGTTGACCGCCCCGTCCACGATGTGGGCGTCGAACCAGGCGATGGCGTCGAACGACTTGCGGCCCGGCCCACCCATGAAGGCAGTGACCGCCTCGTCGTAGTACCAGGCGTGCGCCAGCACCTCGGGCTCGACCGCCCGCACCCGCCGGCGCAGATACACCGCCGAGGCGACGGCGATCCCGATCAGTCCGGCGACGACGGCGATGACCGCCAGGGTCACCTTGGTACCCGTCGGCACCGCGATGTGCGCCTCGTTCTCGCCGAGCACGGGCTCGAGGAAGTGCTCCAGGAAGTGCACGTCGTCGTTGAACGGCAGGTTGATCACGCCCCCTGCGATCGAGAGCACGGCCAGCATGACGAGGGGCAACGTCATGAGCCACGGCGACTCGTGCGGCTCGGCGTGCTCGCCGGCCGGGCCGTGCGTGGCGGCGGCCGTGCCCGGATCGGCAGCCACGGCCGCCTCGCCGGCGTCGCCGGCCTGTCCCGGCGTGATCTCGTCGGCGGGCTCGCCGCCGTGGCCGGCGCCGGACGGGGCGGCCGTGCCGGCCCAGCGGGCGTCACCGAAGAACACCATGAACACCTGGCGGCTCATGTAGTAGCCCGTCAGCAGCGCGGTGACGAGCCCAATGGCCCACAGCGCCTTCGCGTCGGCGCCGCCGCTCCCCCAGGCGAACAGCAGGATGTCGTCCTTCGACCAGAAGCCCGCGAACGGTGGCACCCCCGCGATGGCCAGCCAGCCGACCATGAAGGTGACTGCGGTGAGGGGCATGAACCGGCGCAAGGCACCCATGCGGCGCATGTCCTGCTCCTCGTGCAGGCCGTGGATCACCGAGCCCGATCCCAGGAACAGCAGCGCCTTGAAGAACGCGTGGGCGATCATGTGGAAGATCGCAGCCACGTAGGCGCCGACTCCCACGGCCAGGAACATGTAACCGAGCTGGCTCACGGTCGAATAGGCGAGCACCTTCTTGATGTCGTTCTGCGCCACGGCGATGGTGGCTGCGACCAGCGCGGTGATGACACCGATCCAGGCGATCATGTCGGGCACCCACTCGTAGCCGGCCGCCAGGATGGGATTGACCCGGGTCATCAGGAACACGCCAGCGGTCACCATCGTGGCGGCGTGGATGAGCGCCGAGACGGGAGTCGGGCCGGCCATGGCGTCGGGCAGCCAGATGTACAGCGGGATCTGGGCCGACTTGCCCACCGCGCCCAGGAACAGCAGGGCCCCTATCGCGGTGGCCGTCACCGGCGCGATGTTCTCGACCCCGGCGAACAGCTCGTCGTAGTTGAGGGTCCCGACGGCGGCGAAGGCCAGGAACATGGCCAGCATGAAGCCCCAGTCGCCGATGCGGTTGGTGACGAAGGCCTTCTTGCCTGCGGTGGCGTTGGCCTCCGACGAGAACCAGAACGAGACCAACCAGTAGGAGCATGCCCCCACGCCCTCCCACCCCAGGAAGGTGACCAGCAGGTTGCTGCCGAGCACCAGCATGAGCATCGAGAAGACGAACAGGTTCATGTAGACGAAGAACTTGGGGTAGTCGCCGTCGCCGTGCATGTACCCGATCGAGTACAGGTGGATGAGGGTGCTCACCCCGGTGACGAACAGCGCCATCGTGATCGAGAGCGGGTCGGCCAGGAACCCGACGTCGACCTGCAGCGCACCCACGGGAACCCACTCGAACAGCGTCTGCGTGAAGTGGCGGCCCTCCTCGCTCTCGCCGAGCAGGCCGGCGTAGACGACCACCGAGGCGGCGAAGCTGCCCGCGCAGCAGAGGGTCGCGAGCCAGCCGGCGCGGGGTTCCCCGAGCAAACGCCCGGCGAACACCAGGATGAGGAACCCGGCCAGCGGCAGCGCAGGGATCAACCAGACGATGTCGAGCACTGTGTCGCCCGCCTATCCCTCGAGGATCGCCACGTCGTCGGCAGTGGCGCCCGGGCGCTTGCGCAGCAGGGCCACGATGATGGCCAAGCCGACCACCACCTCGGCGGCGGCCACCACGAGCACGAACACCACGATCGACTGCCCCCCGGTGTCACGCACCATGCGCGAGAACGTGACGAAGGTGAGGGTCACGGCGTTGAGCATCAGCTCGACGCACATGAACATCACCAGCGGGTTGCGGCGGATCAGCAGCCCGAACGTGCCGATCGAGAACAGCGCCGCCCCCAGCACGAGGTACCAGGCCGGTGTGACCTCGAGCGCGGCGATCACTGGGTCGTCACCTCCTCGGGCTCGGCCTGCTCCGACTCGGCTTCCTCCGGCTCGGCCTCGGGCTCGGCGAGGGCGCCGTCGCCCCCGGCCCGGGACTCGGCCCTGGCGATCCGCTCGGTGACCTCGGCCCGGCGCTCGGCCTGGCCGGGATCGACGATCTCCTCCTCCCCCCGCACGCGGCGCGCCAGCACGACGGCGCCCACCACGGCGATCACCAGCAGCACCGACGTGATCTCGAAGGCGTAGAGGTAGCGGGTGAACACTGCCTCGCCCAGCTGGTTGATGTCGGGGACCGACTCGTCGACATCGCCCACCGCACCGGTCGCGTCCCAGCCGGTGCTGGCCAGCGTGGTCAGCACCAAGCCGAGGACCCCCACCGCCACCACGCCGGCGGTCACCCGCTGGCCGCCGCCCAGGGGCTCCACCCGCAGGTTCTCGGCCCGGTCGACGCCCAGCAGCATGATCACGAACAGGAACAGCACGACGATCGCCCCGGCGTAGACGATCACCTGCACCGCGGCCAGGAAGTTGGCCTCCTGCGCCACGAACAGCACTGCGATCCCGAACAGCGTCCCGACAAGGGACAGAGCGGCGTGCACCGGGTTGCGGCTGGCGACCACGCCCACCGCCCCCGCCAGGCACGCGGCGCCCGCCACGACGAAGACGATGAGCTCGATCACCAAGCCACCCCGGGCGTCGACCGGCGAGGCAATAGGGACCGCGCCACCGGTCCGGAGGCAATAGGGACCGGCCCCCGGTCCTCATTGCCTCGGGCCCCTGTGGCCGGACCGTATTGCCTCGGGCACCACCGGGAGATGGTCACGGCTGGGGGCCCTCGTGATCGCGGTCGCCACCGGCGCCGCCGGACTCGGCCGCCTCGGCGAGGTGACCGAGCTCCTCGATCGGGGTGTCGACCGGGTGGCCGCCGGGCTCGCGCGGGTGGCTGAGGATGGCGTCGGCCTCGCTGGTATCGGTCTCGCTCTCCGGCACCGACTGCCCCTTCTCGGGGGGGCGGACACCGAACCCCAGCTCGCCAGACCACGCGACCCGACCCTCGTACGCCGCCGATCCCGACGGCGACGTCGCCCGCACCCACGCCGAGGTGTGCGGCACCACCTCGTCGGCGTCGGTCCAGTCCTCCCAGGGGAGCTGCTTCGGCCGGCCGTCGTCGTCGACCATCAGCTCGGCCTTGGTGTAGATGGCGTCCTGCCGGTTGGAGAAGCTGAACTCGAACAACTTGGTCTCTGTGATCGCCTCGGTGGGGCACGCCTCCACGCACAGGTCGCAGTGGATGCAGCGCAGGTAGTTGATCTCGTAGATGTAGCCGTAGCGCTCACCGGGCGAGACGGGGTCGTCCGGCGGGTTGTCGGCGCCCCGCACGTAGATGCAGCGGGCCGGGCACACGCCGGCGCACAGCTCGCAGCCGATGCACTTCTCCATCCCGTCCTCGTAGCGGGTTAGGACGTGCCGGCCGTGGAGGCGGACGGGCTTGACGCGCTTGCCGCCGCGGTCCTTCACGTAGTCCTTGGTCAGTCGCTCCTCGAACAACTTGCGGAACGTGACCTTGAACCCGTCGAGGTAGCCCACTAGGCCAGGACCTCCTCGGTGGGTGACTCCCGGCGCCGCTGGGCGACCGTCACCGCGCCCGCCAGCCCCGCGTAACCGGCCACCAGCACGGCGAACGACACGCTCACGACCACGGCCATGTTCCAGTCCTCGTCGCGGCCGACGTTGATGGCCCCGAGCAGCAGCACCCAGCCGAGCGACAGCGGGATGAGCGCCTTCCAGCCCAGGTTCATGAGCTGGTCGTAGCGGAAGCGCGGCAGCGTGGCGCGGATCCACACCTGCACGAACAGGAACACCAGCAGCTTCGCGAAGAACCAGACGAACCCCCAGAGCCAGTGCGGTAGCAGGTCGAACGTGGGACCGGCCGGGCCGCCGAAGAACAGCGTGACCATGATGGCCGACATCGTGACCGTGTTCATGAACTCGGCCAGGTAGAACAGCGCGAACCGGAACGACGAGTACTCGGTGTGGAAGCCGCCGACCAGCTCCTGTTCGGCCTCCACCAAGTCGAAGGGCGGGCGGTTGAGCTCGGCCGTGCCGGCGATGAGGAAGACCACGAACGGCACCAGGCCGGTGGCGATGACGTTCCACCGCGGGAACGGGATGGAGCCGAACAGGTCGTAGCCGTTGCCGGCCTGCGTCGCCACGATCTCGTGGGTCGACAGCGAGCCGGCCAGCATGACGACGGCCACCGTGGCCAGGCCGAGCGCCGCCTCGTAGCTGACCATCTGGGCGGCCCCCCGCACCGACCCCAGCAGCGGGTACTTCGAGCCCGACGCCCAGCCGGCCAGCATCACCCCGTACACGGCGATCGACGACATGGCCAGGATCAGCAGCACCCCCACCGGTGGGTCGGCCAGCTGCAGGAAGGTGTCGTTGCCGAACAGGCTGACAGCGCCCTCCCGGTCACCATCGAAGGCGCCGGCGATGGGGATGACGGAGAACGTGACGAACGCCGGCACCGCCGAGAGGAACGGCGCCAGGATGAACATCCGGCGGTCGGCCTTCTCGGGGATGTTGTCCTCCTTGAGGATCAGCTTCATGCCGTCGGCCAGCGTCTGGAGCAGTCCCCAGGGACCCGCCTTGTTGGGCCCGACCCGGTTCTGGAAGTCGGAGATCAGCTTCCGCTCGAACCAGATCATCATGATGACCGCCACGAGCAGCAGCCCGAAGGCCACGAGCGTCTTGAGCACGACGATCAGGACCTCGGTCAGGCCGATGCCGCCGTCGAGAAGCGGGTCGAGGGCCAGCATCAGGGGCGCTCCATGCGGACATCGGTGACCGGGGCGTTGGCGTCGATGAGGACGTTGGCCCGGCCACCGGCCTTGTTGGCGTCGAGCACGGCCACGCCCCGGGGCACGCCCGCGTCGGGCCGGGTGGCGACCGTGACGTGGCCGCGGCCCGAGGTGACCCGCACGTCGTCGCCGGACACGATGCCCAGCCGGTCGAAGTCATGCGGATGCAGGCACAGCGTCGCCGGCTCGGCCAGGTCGGCCAGCGACGGCGAATGGCGGACCAGCGTGCCACGGTCGTAGAGCTTGCGGTTGACGACCAGCCGCAGCGAGTAGGCGTCGAGCAGCGGGGGGTCGATGACCCGCCAGTCGGGCACCGGAATGCTGGGCTCGGGCGGTTGCGGACCGTCGGCTTGGACCTGGGGCTGGGCCTCGACCTCGGGTTCGGGTGCGTCGGGCGAAGGCTCGGGCCGGGCCTCCCGGCGGGGCCGGACCGACACCAGCACGCCGTCCTGCCCGTCCGTCAACACCATCAGGTGGTGGGTCAGGCCGGCGAACGCCGGGGCGACCGCCTCGATCTCCTTGGCGATCTGCTCGACCGACTCGATCCCGAGGTCGAAGCCCAGCCGGAAGGCGAGGTCGGCGGCGACGGACCAGTCGGGCTGGGCGGTGCCGGGCGGCGTGACCTGCTGGGCCAGCGTGGACACGCGACCCTCGAGGTTGGTGGTGGTGCCGTCGACCTCGGCGTAGCCGGCGGCCGGCACCACGACGTCCGCCTGCCTGACCGACTCGGTGAGGAACTGGTCGCAGGCGATCACCGTGCGCGCCCCCGCCAGGGCCCGTTCGGCCAGGTCGCGGTCGGGGAAATCGGCCAGCGGATCCGCCCCCAGCAGCACCAGCGTGTCGATCTTGCCGTCGGCCGCCGCCCGCAGGATGCCGGCGGCATCGAGGCCCTTGGCTGATGGCACGGTCGACCAGCGCTCGGCGAACCACTCCCGGCCGGCGTCGAGCGTGACCCGGCCCGGCAGCACGCCGGGGCTCATGCCCAGCTCGAGCGCCCCCCGCACGTTGGCCCGCCGCAGCGCCGACAGGAAGTTGACCTCCGGGTGGGAGTCGTGGATCAGGCGAGCGGCGGCGGCGATCGACTTGGCGCCCTCGGCCAGGTTGGCCCGCCCCAGGATCACCGTGACGGGCCGCTCGGCCAGCAGGGCCCCCGCCGCCTCGATGGCTTCGGGGGCCACTCCCCCAACCTCATCGGCTCCGACGCCGTGTCTCCCGCGCTGTGTCTCTGGCTCACCGGCGAGCAACGCCCGCACCAGCGGCACGGCGTGACCGGGTCGGTAGCGCAACGAGTGGGCGGCCAGTTCGGTGGTGCCGGTCTCGGTCGAGGCCAGCTCCACGATCTTCACGTCGTCGTTGACCACGGCGTGGCGGAGCCGCAGGTACAGGACCGGCAGCTCCTCCTTGGGGTCGGGCCCCAGCAGCAGCACGGCGCCGCCGGGCCGGCAGGCGTCGTCGATGGTGGCCGCCGGCAGCCCCAGCACCGCCTCGGCCGGCAGGCCGTCGCCGAGCTGCGCGTCCACGTTGTCGGATCCGATGAAGCCCTTGGTGAGCTTCACCCAGGCGTAGACGTCCTCGTTGGTGAGCCGGGCGCCGCCCAGCACGGCGAATCCCTCGGGGCCACTGCGCTGGAGCCCCTCCCGGATCGACACGGTCGCCCGGCGCAGCGCGTCGTTCCACGTGGCTGGCTTGAGCAAGAGGCCCTCGTCCCGCACCAGCGGGCTGCCCAGCCGCTCCGACGAGTTGACGGCCTCGAAGTCGAAGCAGCCCTTGTCGCATAGCCAGCCCCAGTTGACGGCGTCGACGTCGACCCCCAGGTAGCGCAGCACCTGGTTGCGGCTCGACTGGATCGCGACCCGGCACCCCACCGAGCAGCTCGTGCAGGTCGACTCCGCCTGCTCGAGGTCCCAGGGGCGGGCCTTGAAGCGGTAGGGGGTGGCGGTCAGCGCGCCGACCGGGCAGATCTGCACGGTGTTGCCGCTGAAGTAGCTGGAGAAGGGGTGGCCGGGGAAGGTGTTGACCTGGGTCTCGTTGCCCCGGTCGATGAAGCTGATGAGCGGGTCGCCCGCCACCTCGTTGGCGAACCGGGTGCAGCGGTCGCAGAGGATGCAACGCTCGCGGTCGAGCATGACCAGGTCGCTCACCGGGATCGGCTTCTCGAAGTGGCGCTTCTCCTCGACGAAGCGGCTCTCCCCCGGCCCGTGCGACATGGTCTGGTCCTGCAGCGGGCACTCGCCGCCCTTGTCGCAAACCGGACAGTCGAGTGGATGGTTGACGAGCAGGAACTCGAGCACGCCCTCCTGCGCCTTGCGGGTGGCCGGCGAGCCGGTGTCGACGGTCATGCCGTCGGCGCACTCGATCATGCACGAGGGCTGGAGGGCAGGGCCGCGGCCGGTGTCGATGTCGACGATGCACATGCGGCACATGCCCACAGGCCGCATCCGGGGGTGGTAGCAGAACCGGGGGATGTAGATGCCGTTGCGCTCGGCGGCGTCGATGACCAGCTCACCCTTGGCAGCGGTGATGGTGCGCCCGTCGATGGTGACGGTGAGGACATTCTCCCCGCTCCCACGGCCGCTCGGGCCGGGCGGCGCCCCGTCCGGAGCGGCGACGTCGGCGGTGTCGGTCACGGTGTGGCTCCGACCGTTGGGGGCGTCGACAGGTAGGCCTTGCCGTTGACGGGGACGGTGATCTCGCCGCCCCCGCAGTAGGCGAAGAACTCGTCGCGGAAGCGCATGACCGCCGACGCGATGGGCGACACGGCCGAGGGGCCGAGCGGGCAGATGGTGGTCTGCTTGGGCGGCCAGGTGATCTGCGGGCTGATGTTGTCGCAGATGTCGAGCAGCTTGTCGACGTCGCTGGGCCGGCCGTGGCCGTCGAGCATGCGGCGCAGGATTCGTTCCAGCCAGGTGGCGCCCTCGCGGCAGGGCGTGCACTTGCCGCACGACTCGCGGGCGAAGAACCGCACCATCCGCCAGGCGGCCTTGACCGCGTCGGTGGTCTCGTCCATCACCACGACGGCCCCGGAGCCGAGCATCGACCCCGCGGCGCCCACGGCGCCCGCCTCGAGCGGCAGGTCGAGGTGCTCCTCGAAGAACCAGGGCGCCGACGCCCCGCCGGGGATGAACGCCTTGAGCCGGTTGTCGTGGCGGATGCCGTCGCCGTAGTGCTCGCCGTAGAGCAGGTCGCGGAACGTGGTGGTGCCGAACTCGACCTCGTAGACGCCGGGCCGGTTGACGTGCCCCGACACCGCGAACAGGCGGGTGCCGAGGCTCTTCTCTGCGCCGAGGGCGGCGAAGGCGGCGCCGCCGTTGGTGACGATCCACGGCAGGTTGGCCAGGGTCTCGACGTTGTTGACCACCGTCGGTTGCATGTAGAGGCCCTTGGCGGCCGGGAAGTAGGGCGGCTTGAGCCGGGGCATGCCACGCTCGCCTTCCAGCGACTCGATGAGCGCCGTCTCCTCGCCCACGATGTAGGCGCCAGCACCCCAGTGCAGCACCACGTCCACGGAGAAGCCCGCGGTCCCCATGATGTCGCACCCGATGTAGCCGGCGGCGTAGGCGTCGTTGAGCGCCTGCGCGATGCGCTCCTGGGCCAGTGCCATCTCGCCTCGCACGTACAGGAAGGCCTGGGCGGCGCCGATGGCGTAGCAGGCGATCAGGGCGCCCTCGATGAGCTGGTGGGGATCGCGCTCCATGAGGATGCGGTCCTTGTAGGTGCCGGGCTCGGACTCGTCGCCGTTGACGACCAGGTAGCGGGGGAACACGCCCGGCGGGCAGAAGCCCCACTTCACACCCGCGGGGAAGCCGGCGCCGCCCCGCCCCAGCAGGCTGGCGGCCTTGACCTCCTCGGTGACCTCGTCGGGGGTCATGGACGTCAGGGCCCGCTTCAGTCCCTCGTAGCCGCCGGTGTCGAGGTAGCGCTCGAGGGTGTGCCCGTCGGCCAGGTCCCAGCGGCCGGACATGATCCGGGGGATGTCCTTGGCGTTGCCGGTGGCGCTCATGCCCGCACCCCGGGTCGTCCGAGAGGTCGAGGAAATAGCCCCCGCCTGGCGGCAGTCATTTCCTCGACCTCCCGGAACGGCAAGCTATTTCCTCGGGTCACGGTGTGCCCCCCTGGCCGTCACCCTCGCCATCGTTGCGGTTGCGGGCGAGCCACACCGGTTCCACGTTGCGGTCGGGCGGGGCGTTGCCCGCCCGGTCCTCGGGGAGCTGCTGGCGCACCCGGCTGAGCGTCCCGTGCCGCGGCACCTCGTGCGCCAGCCGACCACTCCTGAGGTCGTCGAGCAGCTGGTCGACCTCGTCGAGCTCGACCCGGTGGAAGTAGCGGTAGTTCACCTGCATGCAGGGCGCCTCGGTGCACGCGGCTATGCACTCGACGTCCTCGAGCGTGAACTTGCCATCGGGCGTGGTGCTGCCGGCCCTGACGCCCAGGCGGTACTCGAGGTGGTGCAGCAACTCCTCGCCGCCCAGCAGCAGGCACGAGATGTTCGTGCACACGTTGACCACGTAGTCGCCCACCGGCTCGCGCTTGAACATCTCGTAGAACGACGCCGTGCCCAGCACCTCCGCCGGCAACACGCCGATCAGCTCGGCGATGTGCTCCATCGCCTCCTCGGTGAGGTACCCGTCCTGCTCCTGGGCCAGGTGCAGCAGCGGGATCATGGCCGACTTCGGCCGCGGGTAGCGGGCGATGATGTCGTCGGCGACCGCGGTGTTCTCGGAAGTGAACCGGGGCATCAGTTGCTTCCCGCTCCTGTCGGCTTCGCCGACGGGCCGCTCGGGCCACGCACTCGCTGCCCGCTCGTGCTCACCTGTCCACCTCGCCCAGGATGGGATCCACCGAAGAGATGGCCGCCACGGCGTCGGCGATCAGGCCGCCGCGCAGCATGTGGGGCAGGGCCTGCAGGTTGACGAACGACGGTCCCCGGATGTGCATGCGGTAGGGCACGGCGCTGCCGTCGGACACCATGTAGCAGCCGAGCTCACCCCGGGGGCTCTCCACGGCGCAATAGACCTCGCCCTCGGGCACCTTGAAGCCCTCGGTGAAGATCTTGAAGTGGTGGATCAGCGCCTCCATGGACTCGTCGATGCGGGCCCGGGGCGGGGGCGTGACCTTGCGGTCCTGGATGCGGTAGTCGCCCGGCGGCATGGCGTCGAGGATCTGGCGCACGATCGCCATCGACTCCCGCACCTCGTTGAGCCGGATGGCGTAGCGGTCGAAGGCGTCGCCGTAGCTGCCCACGACCGTGGCGAAGTCGAGCTGGTCGTAGAACAGATAGGGCATGTCCCGGCGCAGGTCCCAGGGCACGCCGGTGGAGCGCAGGATGGGCCCGGTGGCGCCGAGGGCCATGGCCTCCTCGGCGGTGAGCACCCCGACGCCCTGCAGCCGGTCGCGGTAGATGGGCTGGCCGGTAAGCAGCTCGTCGTACTCGTCGAGCCGGGGGGCGCACAGGTCGAGCACCCGCAGCACGCCGTCGCGCCAGCCGTCGGGCAGGTCAGCGGCCACGCCCCCTGGACGGATGAAGTTGTGGTTCATCCGCAGCCCCGTGATCATCTCCAGCAGCCGCAGCGTCTCCTCCCGCTCCCGCCAGCCGAACAGCATCATCGACACCGCGGCCAGGTCCAGGCCGTTGGTGGCCAGGAACAGGAGGTGCGACGACATGCGGTTGAGCTCGCACAGCAGCATGCGGATCCACTGGGCCCGGGCGGGGATGTCGCCGTCGATGCCGAGCAGAATCTCGGTCGCCAGCGAGAACACCAGCTCGTTGAACAGCGGCGAGGCGTAGTCCATGCGGGTCACGTTGGTGGGACCCTGCAGGTAGGTGAGCGTCTCGCCCGTCTTCTCCATGCCCGTGTGCAGGTACCCGATGACCGGCTTGGTGCGCAGCACGGTCTCGCCCTCGAGCTCGAGCATGAGCCGCAGCACGCCGTGCGTCGACGGGTGCTGGGGGCCCATGTTGAGGATCATCGTCTCGCCCTCGACGGGCTCCTCGTCGGCCATGGCCGCCACCTCGGCCTCCGACAGCCGCAGCACCGAGCCGAGCTCGCGCATCAGCTCGGCGGCGTCGGCGCCCTTGCGCGGGGCGATCTCCTGTCCGCCCTCGTAGGTGCGGACGGTCGCGTCGGTGGACACGGTCACGGCGTCGGCTCCATCACCGGGCGTTCTGGACGCCCTTGAACTGCACGGGGATGGCACCCACCGGGTAGTCCTTACGCAGCGGGAAGCCCTCCCAGTCCTCGGGCATGAGGATGCGGGTCAGGTCGGGGTGGCCGGTGAACTCGATGCCGTACATGTCGTACACCTCGCGCTCGAGCGCCTCGGTGCCGGGGTGCACGTCGAACAGCGACGGGCACCTCGGGTCGTCGGCCGGCACCTGCACCCGCAGGCGCAGCCGCTCCCGGGTGGTGTGCGACAGCAGCCCGACCACCACCTCGAACCGCTGCAGCTCGATTCCCGGGGGTAGGTGGCGGGGTGCGTCGTAGGCGAGGTAGTCGACGGCGGTCACGTCGATGCAGACCCGGAAGCCCTCGTCGTCGCGCAACGTGCGCACCAGGTCGACCAGCTCGTCGCGGGACGGGTGCAGCACCTGCTGACTCCGGCTGGAGGTGACGGGCACGCCGAAGCGGGTTTCGGGCTCCGTGACCGCGGCCGCGGTGACCTCGTCGGCGACCGGCGACTCCTCGAATCCGGACGTGGCCTCGGCGTCGGACATGGCGGCCTCAGCGTCCTCCGCCGATGGGAGCTGCGGTGGCTGGTGCGGGCTGGCCGTCGCGCTGCTCGAGGATCACACCGGCGCCGGCGCCCCGGGCCTCGCGGCGGCGGAGCAGCTCGCCGTTCTGGATCTGCTCGTGGATGGTGTTGATGGCGTGGATGAGGGTCTCGGGACCGGGCGGGCAGCCGGGGGCGTAGGCGTCGACGGGCACGATCTGGTCGACGCCTTGCACCAGCGCGTAGTTGTTGAACATGCCGCCCGAGCTGGCGCACACGCCCATCGACAGCACCCACTTGGGCTCCATCATCTGGTCGTAGACCTGGCGCAGCACCGGGGCCATCTTCTGCGACAGCCGGCCGGCCACGATCATGAGGTCGCTCTGGCGGGGCGAGGCCCGGAACACCTCCATGCCGAAGCGGCCGAGGTCGTAGTGCGAGGCCCCGGCCGCCATCATCTCCAGGGCGCAGCACGCCAGGCCGAAGGTCACACCCCAGAACGACCGCCGGCGCGACCAGTTGACGAGGTCCTCGACCTTGGCCGTGAAGACGTTGTGGTCGAGCCCCTCGAGGCCACGCTTCATGTCCCAGCCCATCAGGCGACGGCCTCCTTCCCGGGCTCCGCGACGGCAGCAGGCCGCTCGGCTCCCGGGGCCTCGGGGCGGCCGTCGAGGCCGACGCGGCGGACCGTCGTGCGGGCCGTCCGCTCCGCCGAGACCATGGGCGACGCCTGGCGGGCCCGGTGCAACGGCCCCCAGTCGAGGGCGCCGTTGCTGATGAGGTAGACCAAGCTCACGAACACCGCCACCGAGAACAGCAGCACCTCGACCAAGCCGAAGGCGCCCAGGTTCCGGTAGATGACCGCCCACGGGTACAGGAAGATGATCTCCACGTCGAACACGATGAAGATCATCGCCACCAGGTAGAACCGCACGGGGAAGCGCTCGGGCGGCTCGCGGGTGGGCAGGATGCCCGACTCGTAGGGGGCGTGCTTGGCGGCGCTCGGACGGCGGGGGGCCAGCAGCCGCGACATCACCAGGCTGATCGCCGCGAACGCGACGGCGAGGACCCCCATGGCGACGACGGGGAGGTACTGGCCCATGCGTCTAACCCCCGGTTGGTGCTGGCAGCGGTGCCGACTGGTGCTCGGCCACCACGCGATCGCGCGCGTGAAGCATGGCGCACAACAGCCCGAACATCAGCCCCGAACCGATGGCGATGAGCGCGGGCACCAGTCGGCGCTGGCCGAGGTCACGCACCATCACGATCGAGATCACTTCGGCGTCCGGGTCGGCCTCGGGCGGGGGCGGGGCCTCGCCGACCACCTCCTCCTGCGGGATGGCCGGCTGGACCTGCACGATCGCGTAGTGGGGTGGGCTGGTGACGCGCAGTGTGTTGGTGATCCGGTTGGTCACGCGGTCCCAGACGGCGTCGCTCTCGCGCTCGGGCTTGCCTCCGGTGTCGAACGCGTAGAGGTGCACGTAGCTGGAGGTGTCCTCCAGCCCGGGGACCACCCCCTCCGCCAGCGTGGCGTCGGCGACCGACTGCGCCTCGGCGCGTGAAGCGTCCGCCGGTGACAGCAGCGTCCACTCGTTGAGCTCGTCGGCGAACTCGCCGTTGATGTCGACGATCTGGGCGTCTGTGGCGTCGTTGATCTCGTCGGGGGTGGGCAGGCCCGACGTGTCGAGGTCGTGGGCGTCGTCGAGCAGCGCCTGCGACAGGTCACCGTGGTTGATCTCCTCGACCTCCCACGCGGGGATGTCGCCAATGGGGCCCTGGCCCGGCGGGTAGAGCCACCACACCAGCCCGTGGATCGTCATCCACCCGAACAGGGCGCTGAGGATCACCAGGAACCCGAGCCGCTGGGCCAGGTTGGTGGCCAGCAGCAGGTAGACGCCACCAGCCAGGACGATGACGCCCGTCAACACGGCGAGGATGCCGCGGATCTGGGGATCCCAGGCGATGCCGGCCAGCACGGGCACGAGGCTCACGGGGAAGCCTCCTCGTCGGACGACTCGGCCGGGTCGGCCAGCCCGGGGCGCGGGGCGTTGGTTGTGGTCTCCGCTGGGGGCAGGCTGGCCTCGTAGCGGGCGATTGCCTCCAGCATCTCCTGGGTCATCATCCCGTCGTTCTCGACGTTCTCGGTGTTGGGGTTGTCACCGAAGCCCGGCATCCTGCCGCGGCCGATGCCGTTGTTGCCGTACTGCTCGCCGTCGACGCTGCCCGTGCTGATGAACAGCACGAGCTCCTCGACGGGGGCGAACTGCTTGGGCACGAGCCCGCCGGTGAGGTTGGGGCCCAGGGCGCCGCTGCCGTCGGGGAAGCCGGCGTAGTCGCTCAGGTCGGCGTCGGCGGGCTCGACGCTGTCGGGGATGATCGACCAACCCCGCGTGTGGCAGCGGGCACAGGCGTAGGCGCCGCCGGCGATCTCGAGGTTGAACAGCTCGCGGCCGGTCTCGGGGTCGGAATAGTCGATCTGGGCCAGGGCCTCGTCGATCGCCGCCTCGTCGGACTCACCCTCCTCGAGCAGGCCCAGCTCCTCGGCCAGCGCGATCTGGGCCTCCCGCTGCGCCTCCTCTGGCGAGAGCTGGATCGACCCGAGGTAGGCCACGATGTCGGAGATCTGCTGCTCGTTGAGCGGACCCTTGTTGACGGCCGCACCCCAGCCCGGCATCGGCGAGAAGGGTCGGCCGTAGTTGATGACGTCGGTGACCTCGTCCTCGCTGAAGCGCAGCAGCACGGTGTTCAGCGCGGGCGCGCGCCAGTTGACGGTGGCCACGAACTGATTCTCGGCGTCCGTGATCGTGAAGGCAGCCTGGCCGCCGGTCCCGTCGGGGCCGTGGCAGTTCTCGCACTGCGAGCCCTCGGTGTAGGCCTCTTCACCGCGGTTGACGAACTTCCGCTCGAACCCTTCGACCGCTCCCGACTGCCGGCTCGGCTCGTTGAGCCAGTAGAGCGGCAGCCCGACGGCGCTCACCACCAACAGCACCAGCGCCCAGCGCAGCGTGCGGTTGAGCACGGT
>DASQUK010000076.1:0-7094 GCA_035641315.1 Acidimicrobiales bacterium
CCTCGACCTCGCCATGGAGTACCGCTCGGTCGCCGCCGCGTTCGGCTGGGGCTGGGACGAGATGGTGGCCATCGCACTCGACGGTGTGGACGCGTGCTGGCTCGACGACACCGCCAAGGTCGCTCTTCGGCGACAGATCACCACCGCAGCGACCGCCCTCGCCCCCGACCCACCAACCCCCAAGAGATGACACCCACGCCGCCAAGAGTCGGGCATCCACGGCGGGGCCACCGCAGCCGGGTTCCCCGCATGGAGCATTCGAGCCCTGCGTCGAACGTCCAAGCCGAGGCTGGTGCGCGGACCTGCCGGCAGGGCCGGTACCCGCTGGTGACGGCAGCGCTTGGGCTCTCCCGGCTCGGCGTCAACCTCGCAGCCGGCTGAAGGCGGCCGAATAGTCGCGTGCGAACCGCGAAAGCGTGCGCGGCCGGCTACCGGTGACGGTGCGAACGTCCCCGGTGACGACGTCCTCGTACCCGCCCGCCAGCATGCCGTGGAGCTTGGCCATATCGTCCGCGAACCAGGACTCGACCCCGGTCTGCTGGAGGGCGTGGCCCACGGCGTCCGGCGGCACCCGGACGTGGCGGATCTGGTCCCCGGTCTTCCCAGACAGGGTCTCCGCCACGTCGTCGAAGCTGAGCGCCTCCGGTCCGGTCAGCGTGTAGATCCTGCCCTCGTCCGCTCGGCTGGTCAGCGCCGCCACCGCGACCGCCGCCACATCCCGGGCATCCACCATCGCGACCCGCCCGTCGCCTGCCGCGGTGTAGATCGCGCAATTGCGCACCATGCCGAGCAGGTTCTGCATGAAGAAGACCGGCCGGACAATCGTATAGGCGAGGCCGGATCGCTCGAGTGCTTGTTCTGCCTGCCCGTGCTGGCGCGCGATCTGGAGCGGCGAATGCTCGTCGGCGCGGAACACCGACACCTTGACGACGTGGCGCACGCTGGCGCGAGCGGCCGCCCCGATGACGTCGCCCTCCCAATCGAGTTGCCTGGTGCTCTGGGTCGTGATGAGAAACACCCGATCGACTCCGGCTAGCCCGGCCTCTAGCGCTTCCGGTCGGTCCAGGTCGCCGGCAACGTACTCGGCCTGCTCGCCGAACCGCCGGTGTGCCCTATCCGGGTCCCGCACGAAGGCGCGCGGCCGCTGGCCCACCGCGACAAGCTGCCTGACGACTTCGCTGCCGACCGTGCCCGTGGCGCCCGTCACTAGGATCATGCCCAGGGCCTCCCGCGAGAGTGTGCGGGGTAGTCGAGCCGGCGCTGGTGGCCCCGACGTTCCATCGGTTGTTCTCCTTGGTCTGGCCGCTCGTAACGGCGACCGATCAGACTGTGCAACACAGGCGAGCGCCAGGCTTGAGCATCCGATACTCAATCTGGTTCGTGGACGACGCTGAGCCGCCCGCTGACGATCGGGACACGTCCTATCGTGATCGGCATGTCCGAGTGGATCGCACGGCCGCTTGTTGGGCGTCACGTCAACGGCCATGCCCGGAGTCGAGGGCATCTCGCGCGAGGCCGACCTCACGTCAGTCATGCCAGGATGCCCAGCCGGCACAATTCCATTGAGACTCGAGATATGCCCTTGATTGGGCGCCCACCAGCTCGACGGAAATGGTGGACGGTCACCGGTTCGTGCAGTGGATCTCGCGCTACAACGATCAACACAGAACACCGCGCCAGAACGGCGTCGTCCCGGTGGTGGAGTAACCGTAACCGCGCACCGATCGGCGCATCTGTGTCGCCCTATCGTCCGCCGTCGGCTCGGATCCACCGATCGGGGCGCTGCAGGGCTTATTGGCGCAAGGGCGTTGTCTGCACGCTTCGTAGCGCGCTGGCAGGCAAGCCACGTCGCCAGCCTCCCGTCGAGCAGCCAACCCGGCCCTCATGGGCACAATCGGGCACAATTGCGCCCCGAACGCTCTCCCTGATCAGCCCGGGCGCTCGGTCCAGACGTTATGCGGAGGCCACGAAACCTCTCTCCATCAGCAGTTTCGCTGGTGGCGCATCTCGGCTTACGTGACCGGTCCGCCACCCTCACCTTTCCATGGTCAGGTGCTACCGGGGTCAGCGCCGACGCGCGAAAACGCCTCTGAGCAGGCCTTTGGAGTGGACGACGGGACGCGAACCCGCGACCCTCACCTTGGCAAGAGCAGGCGGCGTGGAGCGTGGCAGTATCGACGTGAGCTGCGGAGGGTCCACCGGGGCCGCGGGCGTGCGCTCGGCAGGACGAGTGACCATGGATGGCCGCTGACGGCCGGGCGATCTGGCACGTGGATGGCACGAGGCCGCCGATGAGTTTCCGTCTCGTCGTCAGTCACCACTTCGAGCCCTACCAGCGCCACCAAGCTGGGGGGCGGTACTGATGAACGACAGTTGGAAGGGAAGGCTGACCCATGCAGCCGAGCGAGATCACCGAGGTTCTGAACCGTCCGATCAGCCAGGAACTCCTGGCCCGCGACCTGACCCGCCTGGCCTATGTCGCGAAGGACGGCACGCCGCGTTCTGTCCCGATCGGGTTCACGTGGAACGGCTCGGAGATCGTCATGTGCACTGCGAAGAACGCTCCGAAGCTCCCGGCCCTGCGCCACAACCCAGCAGTTGCCTTGACCATCGACACCGAGGTGCACCCGCCAAAGATCCTGCTCATCCGGGGCCGAGCCGAGCTGGACGTCGTCGAGGGCATCCCGGACGAGTACTTTGAGGCGAACGGCACCTACACGATGACACCCGAGCAACGGGCCGAGTGGGAGGCCGGCGTCCGCTCGCTCTACGACGGTATGGTCCGGATCGTCGTGACCCCGACTTGGGCGAAGTTGATCGACTTCGAGACGACCCTCCCGAGCGCGGTCGAGGAGCTGGCCCGACAGCGGGACGAACGTCAGCGCGCCTGAGCGCCACTGAGCGTCCGACGCATCGAGTGGCGTCGTGGAGGCGGTCGGGCCTCTGCATGCCACGTCGGACGGACACCGGGCGATCGCTGAGGGGATCAACCGGCGGCTGTCGGACGACGCGGCAGGCGGCGATGACGACGACGGGTCAGCCGGGGTGCTCGTGCTGGCGTGAAGCCCTTCTGGCACGGATGTGGCACGACGGGGAGAGTGGTGGCACCGCTCCCCCGTCGTGCCCTTGACGCGAAAGCGGCCCTGAGCTGGCGCACAGGGCACTTGAGCGGACGACGGGACTCGAACCCGCGACCCTCACCTTGGCAACAGCAGCCGCATCCCGGTACCAAGGGATGGGCACCTGCCGAGCCTGCGGCGACGACGTGTCGATCATCAAGAACGGGACCCTCCGCAAGCATCGACCGCACCACCGCTGGTGACGCAGCGTGGCTATGTGGCTGCTTGTCGACTCAGCAAGGCGGGGGGCGGCGGACCGGCAAGCAGGTCTCGTCTTGCGCATCGACAACGCGCCACCGCGTGCTTCGGCATGTGGTCGAGCACGCCGGTCTCAGAATTCTACAACTCGACGAGTAGCGACAATCAGCGCCGGCCCCCGCGTCGGGGGATCCCAGGGGCCGGCGGAGTTCCGCCCACCTGGTACCCGACCGATGCGGTGCGAAATCGTGTCTGGGCGGACAGCAGGATCTGCCCGGTGGCGGCCATCGCAGCCCGCCCGCTGACGGCCACATCCTCACGCTGGGTGGCCGTCTCGGGCGACGTGATGCCCCAGACCAGGCGCCATCCATCGGCACCTCGGGGACGCGCCTCGGTGCGCAGGAGCCGCGCATTATGCGACGGCGTCTCCTTCGTCGGTGCGCGACGCGAGCCGTCGTTATGGTGGCGCGAGGACCTGTGGTCCTGTTCAAGACCTGCTCGCGCTGAATCCGATGAGTGCAGGCGGGCGGCACATCACGAGGGAGCACCACCTGCAATGAAGGTGATTCGCATCGTCCCGAACCTGTCCTCCGAGGCCTTCGTGGCCAGCCGTGCCTTCTACACCGCGATGTTCGACCTGGTGGTCAGCGTCGAGCTCGATGACTGGTATCTGCAGCTCATGCCGGAGTCCGACACGAGGCTCAACATCGGCTTCGTCAAGCCGGATCACGAGCTGTTCGCCGACCGCACCGCGCCATCGGGAACGTACGGTGTCGTTCTGACTATCCAAGTCGACGACGTCGACGAGGCCTACAAGCGGGCGAAGAGACTCGGTGCCGAGATCGCCGCCGACATCCGTAACGAGGACTATGGGCAGCGCCATTTCCTCCTGGTCGACCCCAACGGGCTGGTGTTGAACGTTATGAGCATCCTCTGACGACCTCCAGCACCACGCGAGCTCGCTCCCATCGACACTCGAGAGGCGCTGAGGATGCTCCCGAAGCGGCGATCCGGGTGCCCTCCCAGGCCGTTGGCCGTGCAACAGAACGCGCGACCGCCCAAGCGACTTACGGCGCGCCGATTGCCGGGGCTCCGGCGGCTCCGCCAGGTATTTCCGGGCGGCGGCGATCGCACCGAAAATCCGTTCGCGAGTGGGAGCATTCTGGCGCGCCCTGGAGGAACCCGTAGCCGTCGTATGGAACGGCAGTCATCTTCTACAAGGGTGTCGTGCTGCGGGCGCGGGCGCTCGTACGCGCGGCGGTGCTTGTTGTTCATCGTGCTGGGTCGCTCGCCGTGCGCGTCGGTCGCCGGTGGACGATCTTCCGCGAGAACCTCGTGGAAGCGACGATGGAGGCACGCAACCGGCCCGTCGCCCATCGTCTGCGGCTCTCGCTGAGGCTTCAGGGTTTGAGGCGGTGAGGCCCGCTCAGCACGTTGAGTGGAGGAGGGCGGCCGCGGCGGTTCCGGACTCGACCAGACGGTTGTACAACTCGATCGCCAAGCCGGTTTCGCACTGCTCCACCCTCACGCCCTGTTCGGCCAGCAGCGCAAGCGTCTCCGGGCACGTGTTCAGCCGCAACTGCCGGCCGCGGCTCAGCACCACGACGTCGGGCTTGTGATCCAAGAGCTCTCGGACGTCGGCCGGCTGGATGCCCGGACGATGCCGGGTACCGGTCTCGTTCCAGTCCCAGGCGCGGCCGCCGCCCGGCCACACCTTGGCGTCCCGGCACGGTCCCGCGCCCTCAACCGTGATGTGGCCCCACCCATCGTCGACGATCCGAGGCGACCTCACCGCGTTCACCACGTCACCACGGGAGCACGCGCTCGTCGAAGCGCCACAACCCGGCTCGGCGGGCGGCGGCGAACGCCGCGGCCATCTCGTCGGGCTGGGACCGGCGGTTGATGTCGCGATAGCGCTCGGCCTTCTCGGTCACCTTGAACTCGGGCCGGTACTGGCCCATGACGTTGACGTAGGTGTCGGGGGACAGCGCGGTCGCGAGCCAGCTGAAGATGGCGGCGGCCTCCGAGTCCTGGCCGGGCATGACGAGATGGCGGACGAGCAGACCCCGGCGCGCCAGCCCGTCGGGCCCGACCTTCAGCACGCCGACCTGCCGGTGCATCTCGGCGATCGCCTCTCGGGCTCGTTCCGGGTAATCGGCTGCCCGGGCGAGGCTGCGGGCCGTGGCTGGATCCCAGAACTTGAAGTCAGGCATGTAGATGTCGACAAGGCCCTCCATGAGCCGCAGCGACTCGACCGAGTCATAGGCGCTGGTGTTGTAGACGATGGGCAGATTCAGCCCGCGGGGGATGGCGTAGGCGATGGCTTCCACCACCTGTGGCACCACGTGCTCGGGAGTCACGAAGTTCACGTTGTGACAGCTCTCGTATTGGAGGCGCAGCATCACGGCCGCGATGTCGGTGGCGGTCATCTCGCGGCCGTCGCGCTGCTGGGAGATGTCCCAGTTCTGGCAGAACACGCAGCGCAGGTTGCACAGGGCGAAGAAGATGGTCCCCGAGCCGTTCCAGCCCCGCAGGCAGTCCTCTTCGCCGAAGTGGTGGAAGGCGCTGGCGACCACCGCGTGACGCCCGGTGTTGCAGGTGCCGAGCTCGTCTTGCATGCGGTTGACTCCGCAGTCCCGCGGGCAAGCCCGGCAGTCCACCAACTCCCGGTGGGCGGACTCGACCTTGGCCGCCAGCTCTGCGGCCGTCAGCCGCCGGTAGCACGGCTCGAGGTCCTCGACCACGAACCGCGGATCGGCGGCCAGCCGGCGGGCGAGACGGGCCCGGCCCGATGACTCGCGACCCAGGTAGAGCGATGTCGCCATGAGGTGCCATTGTCGCAGGGGACCGCCAGTCCGCGAGAGCCAGCGAATCGTAGGAGGTCCGGCATGTGGCTCTATCTCGTGCAGCACGGACAAGCCAAGACCGAGGAAGAGGATCCCGAGCGGCCGCTGACTGATCGCGGTGCCGCCGATGTCCGCCGCGTCGCAGAGGTGGCGGCCGCCGCCGGCATCACGACCGGCCGCATCTGTCACTCGGGAAAGAGGCGGGCTCGGCAGACCGCGGAGGCCTGGGGCCAAGTGCTCGGTGCACCGGTCGAGCTCGCCGAAGCGCTCGCGCCCCGTGATGATCCCTCGGTGTGGGCCAAGCAGGTGGCCGCGGACACGGGAGACCTCATGCTGGTGGGCCACATGCCGCACCTCGGGCGCTTGGCCGGCGTGCTGCTCGCCGACGATCCCGAGCGCCCAGTGGTCGCCTTCCAGCCGGGCGCACTGGTTGGCCTGCAGAAGAGTCAGGCGGGCTGGTCGGTGGCGCTGGTGCTGCCCCCAACAGCCTGCCCACGGCGGGGCCCATAGACCAGCGCTCTCCTTCTGGTCAGTAACCCGCTGCACAAGCGCCTGCCTCGCGAGCGCCTCTCGCCTTGGGTCCGCCCTTTGCTGCCGTCGAGAGCAGATACCCCGCGAGCAGAACGCACCACGACCTGCCACCGCGAAGCGATATGTCACGCTCGAACCTCGCACAGTCCCGTCGTTGTACGTCGATCGTCAGCACCGAACCGGCGCCCATAACACGCGTCGCCGCGAGCTGGAGTTGACCCGCTCTGGTGACGATGATGGCGCCGCGCCTGTCGAGAACGCGTCGGTGGCTCCGACTCAGGGGCATGACCAAGGTGACAGCACAGATGTCCATCTCGCTCGACGGTTGCTACGCCGGGCCGATGGATCCACGCGACCCCCAGGACGCGGCCGGTTGGATGCAGGGCCCGGAGGCGCCCGG
>DASQUK010000077.1:0-3302 GCA_035641315.1 Acidimicrobiales bacterium
GCCGGTGCTGCGCACGAGTCCGGCGGCCGCCGAGCATCTGGTCGACATCGAGGCATGGTTCTGGGCCGAGAACTGGGAGCCCATCGGGCGGTCGGCGACGGCTGGCAGCGTGACGGTCACCGTGTCGGCCGAGCCGGCGCACCTGCTCGTCGATCCGGGCGACGGTTCGCCGCCGTTCATCTGCGCGGGGCCGCAACCGGTGTACGACCCGGGCCTGCCGTCCAGCGCCCAGTCCTCCGACTGCACGCACACCTATAGCCGCGCCGGCAACTACACGGCGGCCGCGACCGTGGTCTACGACGTCTCGTTCACCTCGAACGTCGACGTCAGCGGCGGGCTCGGCACCATCGAACCGAGCACGACGCTCCCCATGGCCGTCTCCGAGGCGCAGGCCCTCAACAACGGCGGATAGTGGCACCCACCATGTCGATGATCGCTGGGTTGCTGGGAGCGCTTTGTGCGGTTGGGGTCGTCACCTTCGTCGTCGCCATGCAGCCTGTGGCGCCCGGAGGCGTGCCGCCCCGGAGACGCAACGCCGCGTCGGCGGCGTCCACGTTGTCGTCGCGGTTCGAGCAGTTCAGCCTCCGGTTGGCCCTCGCATTCGGCGGCGCCGTCGTCATCGGGGCGCTCACCCGGTGGCCGATGGCGGCGCTGCTGTGCGGGATCGCCGGGTTCATGGCCCCCAGCCTCATGGGCGGGCAGGCCGCCCGGAAGGCCCGGCTCGACCGCATCGAGGCGGTCGCCGCCTGGGCCGAGATGCTGCGCGACACCATGGCCGGTTCCGGCGGCCTCGAGCAGTCGATCATCGCCACCGCCGGGGTCGCGCCCCTGCCGATCAGGCGCGAGGTAGTGCGGCTGGCCGCCCGGTTGGAGCGCGACCGCCTCGCACCCGCGCTCCGGGAGCTCGCCGAGGAGATCGACGATCCGGCCGGCGACCTGGTGGTGGCCGCGCTGGTACTCGCCGCCGACAAGAGCCCCAAGCGGCTCGGCGACCTGCTCGGCCGGCTCGCCCAGTCGGCGCGGGCGGAAGTCAACATGCGGCTGCGGGTCGAGGCTAGCCGGGCCCGCACCCGCACGTCGGTCCGCGTGATCACGATCTTCACCGTGCTGTTCGCCCTCGGCCTGCTGGTGTTCAACCGCGACTACCTCGAGCCCTACGACAAGGCCGTCGGCCAGCTCGTCCTCGGGCTGATCGGGCTGTGCTTCGCGGGGGCGTTCATCTGGCTGGCACGGTCGTTCCGCTTCCAGGACGAGGAGCGGTTCCTGCGGGTGGAGGCGTCCGACGCGTGATCGTCCCCTTGTTGCTCGGCGCCCTGGTGGGACTCGGTGCCATCGTGTCGTGGCGGCTGCTGTTCCCGTCCCCGCCCCCGCTGCAGGCCGCCATCGACCGGCTGCAGCGTCGCAACCCGCTCGTCCGCATCACCCACGCCGACCAGTCCGACGGCATCAGCAACTTCCTGGGCCGGACGGTGGGCGCCTCGCTCGGCCGGATCATGCGCAACCTGGGCCTGCGCATCGACTCGCTCGAGCCCGACCTGCGGCTCGTCGGGCGCACGCTCGACCAGCACCTCGCCCAGAAGGTCGTCCTCGCCTTCTTCGGCTTCGCCCTCCCCGCCATCGTGGCGACGGTCTGGACCGTCGGCGGCTTCAGCGTGCCGCTCACCTTCCCGACGGGGGTCGGGCTGGTGCTCGGCGTCTTCTTCTTCTTCGCCCCCGACATCAGCCTGCGCAGCGAGACCGAGGAGCGTCGCAAGGCGTTCAAGCAGGCGCTGG
Source organism: Acidimicrobiales bacterium (assembly GCA_035641315.1). Lineage (GTDB taxonomy): Bacteria > Actinomycetota > Acidimicrobiia > Acidimicrobiales > VFJN01 > DASQUK01. The sequence goes on from DASQUK010000077.1 coordinate 1,774, forward strand.
GCTCGTTCCTCGACCTGGTGGTGATCTCGCTGGCCGGCGGCACCGGGGTGGAGAGCGCCCTGCGCGACGCCGCCGCGGTCGGTCGTGGGTGGGCGTTCGCCCAGCTACGCAACGCCCTCGAGGTCACCGCGCTCACCGGCGAGACGCCCTGGGCCGCACTGGCGCGGCTGGGCGAGGAGCTCGGCGTGACTGAGCTCGTGGAGCTCTCGGCCAGCGTGTCGCTCGCCGGGACCGAAGGGGCTCGGGTGCGCGACTCGCTGGCGGTGAAGGCGGCGTCGCTGCGCGATCACGCCCTCGCGGAGGCCGAAGCCGAGGCCCAGTCGACCACCGAGAAGATGGCCCTCCCGGTGGTGCTGTTGTTCCTCGGCTTCCTGATCCTCATCGGCTACCCGGCCGTCGACGCGGTCGTCAACAACCTCTGACCTGATGAAGGAGGCAACGCCATGTTCGTCATCATCACGTCGATCATCTCGATGCTCTGGCATCGCCTGCAGGAGCTGCGGGACGACGATCGGGGCATGACCACCGAGACGATGATCATCACCGCCGCGCTCGCGGCGGCCGCACTCGCCGCCGTGGTGCTGATCGCCGGCGCCATCAACAACAAGTCGCAGGACATCAAGACCGACATCGAAGGCGCACTCGCCTTCCGCTGATGCGCGCCCGCCGGCTGGGGGGCGACGAGGGCGCGGCGACTACCGAGCTGGTCATCGCGGCGCCCGCCTTCCTGTTCATGATCATGCTGATCGTGCAGGCCGGCCTCTACTTCCACGCGTCCAGCATCGCCAGCGCCGCCGCTCAGGAAGGCGCCCGGGCCGCCACCGTGCAGGGGGGATCGATCCCCGAGGGCGAGCAGGTGGCCGACGACTTCGTGCGGACGCTGGCCCCCCGGCTGCTCGACGACGTGGACAGCGACGGACAACTGGTCGACAACGGCGACCTCGTGCGGATGACCGTGACCGCCGACGTCATCGAGGTGTTCAAGATCCCCGGCGTGAACGTCGACTTCACGGTGCAGGAGACCTCGGAGGGTGTGATCGAGCGCTTTCGCCCGGCGACGGAAGCCCCGCCCACCGACACGCCATGAGCCGACCGAGCCGGGGAGCCGGGGATCGCGGCGTGGCGACCACCGAGATGGTCCTGGTCATGCCCGTGCTCATCTCCCTCCTGTTCCTGGTCATCGCCGCCGGGCGCCTCACCGACGCCAAGAGCGATGTCGTCGGCGCCGCCAGCGACGCCGCCCGGGTGGCGTCCCTCCAGGACAACGCCGGCGCCGCCCGCACCCAGGCCCAGGCCGCGGCGATCGACACCGTGTCCGGCGAAAACCTCAACTGCAAGGACGGACCCCAGGTCAGCACCGAGTTCCTGCCCGACGGCCGGTTCGAGCGCGGTGCCACCGTCCACGTGGAGGTGACCTGCACGGTCGACACCCGCGACCTCACCTACATCGGGCTGCCCCTCAGCGTCACCCTCGTCGAGGAGGCCTGGGAACCGATCGACGCCCACCGGAGCCTGTAGTGCGCCGCCAG
>DASQUK010000078.1:0-12794 GCA_035641315.1 Acidimicrobiales bacterium
GCTTGGGCTAATAGGTCGTTATCGACGGGCAGGTTGAGTCCGTCGATGGCGTCTGCCAACGGCTTGAGTATGGCGCTGACTTGCGGGGACACGACCTGTAGCGTACTAGTGTTCGCATACGTAGGCAAGTCGATTCGGTAAATAGTACCCGTTACAATCACCAAATAACGGTACCGGCGCCCCACGATCACCAATTGCGTTTCCCCGGAAGCGACGCCCCAGCGTCGCTTCCTGACTGCCCAACGCCACGTCCCGGAGCCGGTGTCAAGGCCGGCCGCAGGCCGCCCGAAGGGCTTGGCCTTGACACCGGCGGAGGGCCGTGGCACCGCGACCAAATGGTGGACCCACTCAACGCCACACCCCAATCCCAGTTGCCGGGCCGCCGGACCTCGTCGGCGACCACGGTCGGGCCATTGGGGTTCGGCCAGCCCGGCGGACTTAGCGGCATAGGCCGCGGCGCCGCGGGCATGGGCTGCCATGTGGGCCACGCCCGCAGCCTGATCCGTGGCCCGGGCTGCCGCTACTGCGGCCGGGTTGCCCACGTCCCCAGCCGCAGCGTGCGCCTGCGCGAACAGGGGGCGGACCGGTCCGATGCGCATCTCGCCACGGGGAGGGCTCGGAGGCCGTCCATGGCATCGCGAGGACGCGTATCGCCCGGTGCCTGGGACTCGAACAGCGACAGCGTCCGCTCGGCACAGTCGGCGGCCCAACGCCGCGAGCACCCGCCGGTCGTCCTCGCTCAGCTTCAAGGCACCCGGCCGGCCCCCCTGCCCGATCGGGCAGCAGGGGCCGGCCGGCAGGTCAGACCCTGGCGAAGCCTGGGACCGCTCAGGATCGTTCGTTGCGGAGCTGGTAGAGCGCGCCGAGGAAGTAGCCGTAGATCAGGTGCCACAGGAGCACCGCCGCCGGCAGCTTCCACCCGTCGGGCCCGTAGAACGTGAAGAACCCGTAGCCCTGCTTCGGCACGTACGCGTACGGCACCAGCAAGCCGATGCTGATGACGGTCATGACCACGCCGTACAGGAGGCCGCGCGCCACGTTGCCGCTGTGGGTGTTGCGGAACGGCATCATCGGCAGCGCCAGCACTGCGTAGAGGATGGCGAAGACGATGCCGTTCACGAAGTGCAGCGACTGGCCCACGAAGAACGAGCCGGTCGTTCCGAACTCCTCGACGGGTGCGCCGAGCACACCGTTGAAGAGCGGCCACGGCAGCGTCGGCAGGCCGATGGCCGGGAAGACGTATCCGAAGTAGGTGCCGAGCTGCGTGGCGATCACGCCGACGAGCGCGATGGCGCCGATTCGGTGCTCGTTGACCCACTCGTACCACCAAGCGGCTGCGCTCCCGACGGTCGCCTCGCCCGCTTGGGCGCGGCCGTCGTCGGTCTGCGTGGTCGCCACTGTCGGAGCTGCCATGTGTTCCCCCTCTGGTCCCCTCACGTCGGCCCCCATGTCCGACTAGCGGGCAAGCTACCACACAGCGGACAGCCTCGGCCGGCCGCTTCCGCCCCTTGTCACGCGCTCGGCGGTCGGTAGTCGGTGTTGCGATCGACGCTCAGGTAGACGTCCATGCCGATGGGCTCGGTCTGTTCCTCGGCCAGGTGGCCGAGCAGCCCGGCACACCGGGCCAGCAGGGCGACGCCCCGCATGACCGAGACGGGGAGACCGAGGTCCGCGAGGACGGCACCACACGTGCCGGCGCCGTTCAGCGGCAGCGCCCGGCCGAGGATCGGGGGATGGACCCGGCCGATAGCGGCGAACAGGCGCAGGTGGTCGCCGAACGCACCGTGGCGCCGCGCGAGGTCGAACAACACAGGCGTCCGCGGGTCCTCGACCTTGTGGACGGGGTGGCCGAGCCCCGGGACGAAGCGGCCACCGGCCCGGGCGGCCGCGACGACCTCGGTGGCGAGCTGGTCCCAGCCGGCCTCGTCCCCGGGGCGCTCGGCGCGCGATGCCAGGCTGTCGGCCAGAAACCGGGCGGCGTCCTCGGTCACCCCGAGGAACCTCGATCCGCCACCGAGGAGCCCGGCGGCGACGGCACCCTGCAGCGACTCGGGCGCGCTCGTGTAGGTCAGTCGGGCCGCGAGAGCGGTGGGCGTGAACCCATGGTCGGCGAGGGACACGAGCACCGCCTCGAACAGGACGAGCTGGTCGGATGTAGGGCGACGCTTGGCGATCAGCCAGAACGCCAGCTCCCCGAAGCTGACCTGGCCGAGAAGCTCACCGGCGAGGTCGTGGCCCAGCAGGGTGATCGTGTCGGCCGTCGACGTGCCGATGCCCGTCCGGTAGGCCGCGTCGTCGTCCGAGGTCACTCCGCCTCCCCCGGCTCGGGACGATCGCGCAGCCATGCCTTGATCTCGTCGCTGTGCTCGCCGAGCTCCGGAGGAGGCAGGTCGTAGCGCAGCTCGGCGTCGCCGAAGGTGATCGGGTTACGTACCAGCGTGTAGGCGCGGTCGTCGGTGCCGAGGTCGACGCGTGGGGCGAGGCCCAACGACTCGGCGAGCTCGACCCCCTCGCCGATCGTGTTGATGGGGCCGCACGGCACGCCGGCCTTGTTCAGCGCCAGGAACAGGTCGTCTGCCTGCCACTTGGCCAGCTCGGCGAGCAGGAGGGGGCGCAGCTCGTTCCGGTTGCGCGTGCGGTCGGCGTTGGTGGCGAACCGGGCGTCGTCGGCCACCCAGGCGATGCCCAGCACCTCGCACAGCGAGCGGAACTGCCGGTCGTTGCCGGCGGTGATGATCATGTCGCGGTCGGCGGTCGGCATCGCCTCGTAGGGGAACAGGCTCGGGTGCGCGTTGCCCATCCGCGTCGGCACGACGCCGGCTGCCGTGTAGGCCGCCGTCTGGTTGACGAGACCGGACATCGCCGACGACAGCAGGTTCACCTCCACGTGCTGGCCGCGCCCGGTCTCGGTCCGCTGGTGGAGGGCGGCCAGCACGCCGATCAGCCCGTGCATCCCGGCCATGACGTCGAACACCGAGATGCCGGCCCGGAAGGCCGGTCCGTCCGGGTCACCGGTGAGGCTCATGAGGCCGGACACCGCCTGGACGATCAGGTCGTAGCCCGGGAGCCACGCGCCCTCGCCCGTGCCGAACCCGGTGATGGACAGGTAGACGAGCCCCGGGTTTCTCACGGCCGCCGTCTCGTAGTCCAGCCCGAACTTCTCCAGCGCCCCCGGACGGAAGTTCTCGATGGCCACGTCGGCCCGCCGGAGCAGCTCGGCGGCGAGCGCGCGATCGTCGGGGTCCCGGAAGTCGAGCACCACGGACCGCTTGTTCCGGCCGATCGACAGGTAGTACGTGGAGACGCCGTCCCTGACCGGCGGCATCCACGTGCGGGTGTCGTCGCCCGCCGGCGCCTCCACCTTGACGACGGTGGCCCCCATGTCGGCGAGGAGCATCGAGCAGTAGGGGCCGGCGAGGATGCGCGACATGTCGGCGACGACCAAGCCTTCGAGCGGGCCGCGGCGGCGTTCGGTCGATTCGTCTCGGGTCATCGTGTGGGGCAACCCCTTGATCGAGGGCGGGCGTTGGAACGGTTGCTTGGTGCGGTCGCGCGGGCGTGGGAGGATGCGCCGATGCCCGAGGAGTCGAGCTCCGACTTCGTCGAGGCCCTCGCCCGCGGCCTCGCCATCATCACGGCGTTCAGCCCGACGGCGACGGCGCTGTCGGTGAGCGACGCGGCGGCGCGGACGTCGCTGCCCCGGCCGACGGCGCGCCGCCTGCTGATGACGCTGGAGAGGCTCGGGTACGTCCGCTCGAGCAACGGCCTGTACACGCTCACCACCAAGGTGCTCGAGCTGGGCACCACGTACATCGCCGCGCTCGGCATCTGGGAGCTCGCCCGCCCCCACCTCGAGGCGCTCGTGGGGCGCACGGGTGAGTCGAGCTCGATGTCCCAGCTCGACGGCAGCGACATCGTGTACGTCGCCCGGGTGCCCGTGCCCAAGATCATCGCCCTGTCGGTCCACATCGGCACGCGCTTCCCCGCGGTGGCCACCTCGATGGGACACGTGCTCCTCGCCGACCTTCCCCGGGCCGAGCTGCAGCGGGTGCTCCGGACCCCGTCGCAGTCGGGCATCATCCCCCGGATCACGCCGTCGCGGCGCGAGCTCGAGCGTGAGCTCGCGCAGGTGCGCCAGCGGGGCTGGGCGCTGTCGGACGAGCGCCTGTCGCTCGGCATCCGGTCGATCGCGGCGCCGGTCCGCGACGCCTCGGGAGCCACGGTGGCCGCGGTCAATGTCACGGTGCACGCCGCCGAGACGTCGGTCGCCGAGCTCAAGCGGCGCCACCTGCCGCTGCTGCTCGCCACCGCCCAGGACATCACGCGCGAGTGGGCTAACCTCGCCCGCCTGCCGGTGCCGGATCCGCTCGCGCTCACGTAGCCCGGCGCTCGCCCGCTCACCGTCCCGTCACCCCACGGTGCTGGTCCGCGATGAAGGCCGCGAGCGGGCCCACCCTGCTGAACAACGGCGAGTGGTCGGTGCCGATCTCCACCGACGCCCCGACGAGCGCGGCCCGCTCCCGCTGGGCGTCCGGCCGCACGGCACGGTCGTCGGCACACGACGTACGAGCTCGGCAAGAACGTCCACGCCGCGTCGGCGACCGGCTCGTGCGGCACCGCGCTCGTCATCGGCCCCATGGACGAACAGCACCATCGAGTCACGGGACCGGGCCGTCGGCGACGGGAGCGCGGGTCGGCGCTAGCGGTACACGTTGTTGCTCGTATGGTCGCCCGCCAGCCAGCGCTTCAACGTCTCGTGGGCGTCGGCCCGGCGGTCGGCGGCGATCTCCTCCGCATTGTCGACGTCCACGGTGAACTCCAGGAGCAAGCCGTTCGGGTCCTCCGTGTACAGCGACCGGCAGTAGCCGTGCTCCAGCACGTAGGTCCCGTCCGGCTTCCAGTTCGCCGCCGTGAGCCGATCGTGGATCTCCCGCTGGAGGTCTCCCGTCACCTTGAGGGCGATGTGGCGGAACGGCGACGGTGTCAGCTCGGGATCGAACAGCTTCTGGTCCTCCTCGTGGGCGAACTGGAAGAACGCCAGCGCGCTGCCGTCGCCTAGCCCGAAGAAGGTGTGGCAGTACACCCGCTCCGCCCCGAACAGCTCGTCGGCCTCCGACCAGGTCGCCACCAGCGGCAGGCCGATCAGGTCCTCGTAGAACGCCCGCGTCGCCTCCAGGTCCTTCGAGACGTACGCGTTGTGATGCAGGCGGCTCGGCAGCTTGTCTGTGTCGGTCACGGCCCCTCCCTCCCGGGACGCTTCGGATAGTGTCCACTACACGGACATCGTACCGTAGACCGGTCAGGCCACGACAAGGCCCGCCGGCCGCAGCACGAAGGGGACTCGATGAGCACAGATGTGGGTCGCATCCTGACCACGCACACCGGCAGCCTCCCCCGGCCCGACGACTTGATCCGGATGATGTGGGCCAAGGGCGACGGCATCCCGGTCGACGAGGGCGCGCTCGCCCGCCGCGTCGGCGATGCCGTGCACGAGGTCGTCGAGCGCCAGATCGACGCCGGCGTGAGCATCGTCAACGACGGCGAGATGTCCAAGCCGAGCTACGCCACCTACGTCAAGGACCGGCCCCACGGCTTCGGGGGCGAGTCCGTGGAGCGCTACTTCTTCGCCGACCTGGTCGACTACCCGCGCAGCGCGGAGCTGGTGGCCGCCAACCCCGGGCGCCGCAAGCGCACCGCGCCCGCGTGCACCGCAGAGATCTCGGTCCGGGACCGCGAGGCCATCGAGCTGGACATGGCCACCCTGGGTGACGCCGTGGCGGGCGCGGACGTCGCGGGGACGTTCACGAGCGCCGCTTCCCCCGGCGTGGTCTCGCTGTTCTTCGCCAACCAGTTCTACGCCACCGACGAGGATTACGTCTTCGCCATCGCCGAGGCCATGCGCCACGAGTACGAGACGATCGCCGCCGCCGGCGCCACGGTCCAGCTCGACTGCCCGGACCTGGCCATGGGCCGGCACTCTGCCTACGCCCGGATGGACCTCGACGAGTTCCGCCGGCGCGCCGTCCTGAACATCGAGGCCCTCAACCACGCCGTCAGCAACATCCCGGCCGAGCAGCTCCGCATGCACCTGTGTTGGGGCAACTACCCGGGCCCCCACCACCACGACGTCGACCTGGCCGACATCATCGACCTGGTCTGGACCGCCAAGCCCCGCACCGTCCTGTTCGAGGCCGCCAATCCCCGCCACGCCCACGAGTGGAAGCTGTTCGAGGACACCAAGGTGCCCGATGACAAGATCCTGTGCCCCGGCGTCATCGAACCGCAGTCCAACTACATCGAGCATCCGGAGCTCGTGGCCCAACGTATCGAGCGGTACGCCGCGCTCGTCGGCCGCGACCGGGTCATGGCGGGCGTCGACTGCGGGTTCAGCGTGCACGTCGGCACCCAGACGATCGACCCCGACGTCACCTGGGCCAAGCTCCGCTCCCTGGCCGAGGGCGCCGCCATCGCGTCGAAGCACCTCTGGCCGTGAGTCGGCGAGCGGGGCCTCACCTAGCGAAGCGACGGATCGGTGCCGTGGCGGGTGAGCGCCACCGCCTCCCAGCAGTACCTGGCGACCACCGAGCGATAGGGCCGGAACCGGTCACCAAGCGGCTGGAGCTGGCGAGGCGACGGTGGGGGGTCGAGCGACCAGGCCAGGCCGTACCCCTGGCGCACGCCGAGATCGTCGACGGGCCACACGTCGAGCCGGCGCAGTTCGAACATCAGGTACATCTCCGCCGTCCAGCGGCCGATGCCCCGCACCGTGACCAGCCGGGCGATGATCTCCTCGTCGGAGAGCCGCGGCCCACTCCCCAACACGACGGTGCCGTCGATGACCTTTGCCGACAGATCCCGCAGCGCTGCCACCTTCGCCGCCGACAACCCGGCGGCCCGCAGGTCGTCGTCGCTGACGGCGAGGAACGCCTCGGGGGTCAGCGATCCGTCGAACAGGGCCCGCACCCTCTGATGGATCGCGTTGGCGGCCCGGCCGGCGAGCTGCTGGAACACGATCGCCCGTACCAGGGCGCCGAACGGCCCGTCGGGGCTGCGGGGGCGGTGCCGGATTGGCCCCACCCGCTCAACGAGGGCGGCGAGGACGGGGTCGGCCGTGGCGACGACGGAGATCGCGGTGGCCAGGGCGACGGGGGGCACGGGCCCAAGGTATGGCCAACGCCGCGGCTGGAGCGCCGACCATTGATAGCCGGCGAGTCAGCCTGACCGGGCGGAGGCGTGGCCGCCGCTCATCGCCGCCGTGACGCCGAGGCCGACGTAGACGCTCCCGCTCACGATCGGCTCGGCGCGCGCCACGCGCCGGCTCCGGCGGAGCCACCGGCCGAGCGTCGAGGCGACCAGCGCATACGTGCTGTCGCTCATGATCCCGAGAGCGATGAACACGAGGCCGAGCACGAGGATCTGGGCCGGCACCGGCCCCCGGTCGATGTCCACGAACTGGGGGAGGAAGGCGAGGAAGAACAGGGCGGTCTTGGGGTTCAGCAGGTTCACCACGAGGCCCTGGCGGAAGATCTTTCCGACCGCCGCTTCGGGCTGCCGGTCGCCGGGGCGGAACAGTGTCCCTCCCGCCCACCAGCGCCGCACGCCGAGCCAGATGAGGTACGCGGCGCCCGCATACTTGACAGCGGAGAACGCGAGGGCCGACGAGACGATCAACGCCGACAAACCGGCGGCCGCGGCCGCGACGTGGACGACCGACCCCGCGTGGATCCCGAGCACCGACACGAAACCGGCGCGGCGCCCGTGCTCGACGCTGCGGGCGACGATGTACAGGACCGAGGGCCCGGGCACGAGGAACAGGGCAAGGGCGGCAACGGAGAACACGGCGATCGTCGTCGGACTCGGCATCACGCTCACGCTAATGGGTTGTGCGAGCCCTGCTGCGGGGCCCTCGTGAGCGATGCTGCTCCCGATGGTGCCGGCCACACGTCACCTGTTGCGAGCGAAGGACCTTGCCGACGCCCGATACTTCGAGCCGCTCGCCGTGGCGGACCTGGCGCGGGCCGCTCGACTCTCGCCCGTGCACTTCAGCCGGGAGTTCAAGCGCACGTTCGGCGAGAGTCCGCACCAGTACCTCCTGACTCGCCGTCGCGAGCGCGCCGCTGCTCTGCTGCGGAACACGGACCGCACGGTGACGGAGGTCTGCTTCGCCGCCGGGCCCTGGCGAGCAACAGCGCGCCCCCGAGGGGTTTCAGGGTACGAAGGCAGGCTCAAGTGGCCCTGAAACTCAAGTGGCCCTGAAACTCCCGCACTCTCCGGGTCGCGGCTGGCCGGGCCCCCGAATGTGGAGCCCGGCCAGGATCGACGTCGGGGTCAGCCGCGGACCAGCGCCAGACGGCCGCTCTCGGGGTCGAACACTCGATCGGTGACGAACACCGTCCCGTTGCGGGCGACCGCGACGCCTCCGGGTTGTGAGAGCTGACCAGCGACGAGCTCGGTGCGCCGGTCGTTCTTCACCTTCAGCAGCACCGCAGACGGGAACTCGCCGCTCTCGAAGCCGGCCTCGAACGCCAGCACGCCATCGGCCGCCAGCTCGTACACGTACAGCGTGCCGTTGTTCTGGTTGATGGCGATGTCCTGGATCGCCGTGAACCCGTCGGCGGCGATGGTGCAGTCGGGGTCGGGGTCGTTCACCGAGCAGAACGCCCCGTCGGCATCGGGATCGACGCGCCAGACGTGCGATGACCCCGGGCGGAACGGGAAGCCCTTCAGCTCACCGACGTAGATGGCACCGTCCTTGCCGATCGCCACCGACGTGGGCACCGCCTCCGCCGTGATCTCGGCCGGCAACTCGAGCTCCTCGATCAACTCGGGTGGCAGGTGGTCGGTGGCCACGGTCTCGAGGTCGAAGCGCGCCATTGTTGTGGCATCCCCGTCGGGCGTGACCCGGATGAGGTCGTTGCCGGCGGCGTCGGCCACCAAGGCGTCGCCGTTGGGCAACACCGCCAGACCGTAAGGATTCGACTCCTCGGGGAAGTCCTCCTGGTCGACCGGATCGGGATCGCCCTCCTGGTAGGCGAAGATGTCGAGCACCGCCACGATCGTGCCGTCCGCCAGCTGGTGGTACAGGACACCATCACCGCCGATGCCCCAGCCGGTGTCGTCCAGCGGGCTCACCGCCACATCGATCAGGTTGATCGGCTCGGTGACCTCCAAAGTGCTGCCCCGCTCGGGGCCGTGCAGTAGGTAGATCAGCACCGGCCCGGGGGCACCGAACGCGCCTTGGCCCACGACCGGGTCACCGAAACCGGTCGCAGCCACGCCCTTGGGCGACGACAGACCAGTGAGCAGCACATCGAGCGGCGGCGCCGCCCCTGCCGTCGGTGCCGCCAAGACCGCCGTAGTCAACAGCGTCGCGCTCGTGACACCGAGCGCGACCAAAGCACGAACCGATCGCATTTGCATTCCCGCCTTTTCACAGTTGTCCGCCAAAGCTGAGGGCCGACCATACTGCGATGACCCCGGCGCGTCGAGGGTGCGACCACCTCCCCCCGTCGAGCTACGGCACTCGAAGGCTGCGAGACATGGTCCCAGCCACAACAAACTTGTCGCGGCCACCACCCGAATTCGCTCTGCCTACGCTGCGCCCGTACTCGAAGGCAAGCACAGACGCACCACGCGAGTCGGCTGAGCGGCTCGCGTGGTGCGTCGAGTGGCGGTTTGGTGACCGGTTCGAGCTGAACCGGTCACCAAAGCCGGGGACCTCGATCAGGCGAGATCGAAGCGATCGAGGTTCATGACCTTGTCCCACGCAGCTACGAAGTCACGCACAAACCTCTCCTTCGAGTCGTCACATGCGTAGACCTCCGAGAGGGCCCGGAGCTGGGAGTTCGAACCGAAGGCGAGGTCGACGGCAGTGCCGGTCCACTTGGCCTCGCCCGTCACGCGATCGCGACCCTCGAACACGTTCTCGGACGAGGCGGATGCCTTCCATTCCGTGCTCATGTCGAGCAGGCTCACGAAGAAGTCGTTGGTCAGCGTCTCGGGCCGATCGGTGAAGACGCCGTGTTGGGATTGCCCGACGTTGGCGTTCAGCGCACGCATGCCGCCGATGAGAACCGTCATCTCGGGAGCGGTCAGCGTCAACAGGTTGGCCCGGTCCAGCAGCAGGGTCTCCGGCGACAACTTGTCCTCGGCTCCGAGGTAGTTTCGGAACCCGTCGGCGGTCGGTTCGAGCACGGCGAACGACTCCACGTCGGTTTGCTCCTGCGAGGCGTCCGTGCGCCCCGGCACGAACGGGACCGTGATGTCGTGCCCGGCGGCCTTCGCCGCTTGCTCGACGGCCGCGCACCCGCCCAAGACGATCAGGTCAGCGAGCGAGACCTTCTTCCCGCCGGACTGTGAGCTGTTGAAGTCCTGCTGGATCTCCTCGAGGGTCTGCAGCACCATGGCCAGTTCGGCCGGGTCGTTGACGTCCCAGTCCCGTTGCGGCGCAAAGCGAATCCGCGCCCCGTTGGCACCGCCACGCTTGTCGGTGCCGCGGAAGGTGGCCGCCGACGCCCAAGCGGTGGAGACCAGCCTGGAGATGGACAGGCCCGATGCGAGGATCTTGTCCTTGAGGGCAGCGATTTCCTCCTCCCCGATCAGTTCATGATCCACGTCGGGGACCGGGTCCTGCCAGAGCTGCGGCTCCGGAACCCACGGGCCGAGGTAGCGCGAGACGGGCCCCATGTCGCGGTGCAACAGCTTGAACCACGCCTTGGCGAACGCTTCGGCGAGCTGGTCCGGGTTCTCGTGGAAGCGCTTCGCGATCGGCGCGTAGATCGGATCCAGCTTCAGCGCAAGGTCCGTCGTCAGCATCATGGGGGCGTGCCGCTTCGACGGATCGTGAGCATCCGGCACGGTGCCCTGGGCCGAGGGATCCGTGGGAGTCCACTGGTTCGCGCCGGCCGGGCTCGTCGTCAGCTCGTAGTCGTACTTGAACAGGTTGTCCAGGTACCCGTTGTCCCACTTCGTTGGCTCGTTGGTCCATGCGCCCTCGAGCCCGCTGGTGACCGCGTCGGGGCCCTTGCCGGTTCCGAAGGTGTTCCTCCAGCCCAAGCCTTGCGCATCGATGGGGCAACCCTCGGGTTCCGGACCGATGTACTCGGCAGGGGCGGCACCATGGCACTTGCCGACGGTATGGCCGCCGACGATGAGCGCAACCGTCTCCTCGTCGTTCATCGCCATACGGCCGAAGGTCTCCCGGATGTCCCTGGCAGCAGCCAGCGGATCCGGGTTGCCGTTCGGGCCCTCCGGGTTCACGTAGATCAGGCCCATCTGCACGGCGCCGAAAGGACCGGCGAGCTCCCTGTCGCCGCTGTAGCGCTCATCTCCGAGCCACGTGTCTTCGGGGCCCCAGAAGATCTCCTCGGGCTCCCAGATGTCCTCTCGCCCGAAGCCGAAGCCGAACGTCTTGAACCCCATCGATTCATAGGCACAGTTGCCGGCGAAGATCAGGAGGTCGGCCCAGGAGATCTTCCGGCCGTACTTCTGCTTGACCGGCCAGAGGAGCCGGCGCGCCTTGTCGAGGCTCGCGTTGTCGGGCCAACTGTTGAGGGGGGCGAAGCGCTGGTCGCCGCTGCCGCCACCGCCCCGGCCGTCGGCGATGCGGTACGTGCCTGCGGCGTGCCACGTCATCCGGATGAGGAGCGGCCCGTAGTGGCCGTAGTCGGCCGGCCACCAGTCCTGCGACGTCGTCATCACCTCGAAGATGTCCTGCTTCAGCGCGTCGAGGTCGAGGGTCTTGAACTCTTCTGCGTAGTTGAAGTCCTCGCCCATCGGATTGGACCGGGGCGAGTGCTGGTGGAGAACCTGCAGGTCCAGCTGATTCGGCCACCAGTCCCGGTTCGTCCTGGGCCGAGTCGGCGTCGGAGTCGGGGACGGGATTACTGGGTTCTCGCTTTCGCTGCCTCTGTCAGACACTTCGGTCCTTCTCCTGTCTCGCTGTTTCCTGATGGCTCACTGCTCTTGATCTTGGTTGCTCGGGCTCCGAGGCGGTGTCGCCCAACGGGTGCCGCAGGCTACGTGTCCGCTTTCAGCCGCCGGACGTGACAGCAGCTTCCGCAAAGCAGTCGGGACATCGGCCCCAGTAGATGACCTCGGCTTCGTCGACCTCGTAGCCCCAGTCGTCGGCGGCCGTCAGGCACGGGGGGTCGCCGACCGCACAGTCGACGTCGACCAGCCGGCTGCAGGTTCGGCAGATGAGGTGGTGGTGGTTGTCACCGACCCGATCCTCGTAGCGGGCCGGCGACCCGGCGGGCTGGATGCGCCGGAGGAGGCCCTTGTCGCCGAGGGCCGCGAGGACGTCGTACACGGCCTGACGTGAGATGGCACCGATGTCGGCCCGTACGAACATGTAGACGTCGTCCGCGGTGCTGTGCGGTCGGTCGGACACCGCCCGCAGAACAGCCAGACGCTGGGCCGTCACGTGCAGACCGTGCCGGCGGAGCAGCGCGTCGTTGTCAACGGGCGTATCGCTGGACACAGCTGGATCCTAACTTCACCCTGATGTCTAGATCCGGCGGGATACCAGTTCCCGACTCGATCGTCATCCTGTCGATGAGCGAAGCGAAGTGACGTTGCACCAGATCGTGGTGCACATGACGGCAGAGACCCATCGCCACGCTGGACATGCCGACATCATTCGCAAGCTCATCGACGGCGCCGTGGGCGTCCGACCAGACAACGACAGCATGGCGCCGGGAGACCAGTCCTGGTGGGACGAGTACCGGAGTCGGGTTGAGCGCGTCGCGCGCCAGGCAGACTCACGCGCCACGGCGAGGTGAAGGTCCCCCGTG
>DASQUK010000079.1:0-3735 GCA_035641315.1 Acidimicrobiales bacterium
TCCGGCAGTGCTCGGTGATCGTCCAGCGGGTGGTGATGCCGGTCACCGGGTCGGAGTCGTGGACGGTGCTGGGAGACGACGGGGCGCCGGTCGAACCGGTCGAGTCGTTCCTCACCTACCTGTCGCGTTGGAACGGTCACCGAACACGCAGCGGGCGTACGCGACGAGCTTGAAGCTATGGTTCGAGTTCCTCGAGACCGTCGATGTCGGCTGGGCCGAGGTGACCGTCGACCATGTCGCCCGGTTCGTGTCGTGGCTGCGGGCGCCGGCACCGAACGTGATCGTGCTCGACGGGGGCACGGCCCGCCGGACAGCGGCGACGGTGAACCGTCACCTGGCGGCGATCTTCGGGTTCTATGAGCACCATGCCCGCTCCGGCGTGAAGGTCGCCGCCGGGCTGGTGGCGTGGCGGCGGATCGGCCGCGGCTCCTACAAGCCGTTCCTGCACCACGTCACCGGTGGCCGGCCGATCGCCACCCGACCGGTCAAGCTGGCGGTCCCTCAGCGGGCACCGCGCACGCTGAGCGCCGAGCAGATCGTGCAGGTGCTGGCCGCACCGGTGCGGGCCAGGGACAGGTTCTTGCTGGCGTTGCTGGCCGAGACCGGGGTGCGGGTCGGCCGGGCCCTCGGGCTGCGGCACTGCGACTTCGTGAGCCGCGCCAAGGAGGACCACCCCGGAGTTCCTCGACGCGCACCGCCAGCACGCCACCACCAACCGCACGCTCATCGCCCGGGCCGACGCCAACGGCCAGTTCCGCCTCGCTGCCAACCTCCGACGCGTCCAGGACAGCCTCGATCAGATCATCCCCGCCCTCGAAGCCAGCGCGGCGGGCTCGTGAGCCGAGCCGACAACACCGCGCACCTCCGGCGAGCCGCCGCCGACCGCCACGACGCCGCCACCCGCCGCACGATCGCGGTCATCGACGAGTTCGACCGCAACGGCACGTCCGCCACCGTCGCCGGCGTCGCCTCCGCCGCCGGGGTCGCGCGCAGCTGGCTCTACGAACAACCCGACCTCCTCGCCGCCACCATCCGGCTACGCGACCGCACCGCCAGCACCACCCCGCTCCCGGCCGCGCAGCGAGCAACCGACGACTCTCTCCGGCAACGTCTCGACGCCGCACGGGCCGATATCAGTGACGGTCAGGTAGGTGACGGCGCGCGACAGGATGCGGTCGATGTCGTACAGGTGGTAACGGGTCACGGCCAGGCCGGAACCGACGGGCACGATGGCGACGATCGCCGCGTCATCGGAACACTGCGGCCTCGCACCAGACGAACATCATGCGGGGAACCCGCTGACCTTCTCGGGCTGTTCCCGGTCGGGCAGGCATCCGCTGGCGGGGCTGCCCGACCCGTCCGGTCACGACGGCCGGGCGTTATCGTCCGTGGGGGAGGTGACGTGTGCGCGGCTCGGGTCGAACGGCTTGGGGGCGCTGGGGGTGCCGGATCGGCGCCGCCGTCGTCGTGCTCGTCGGCGTCGGGTTCTTCCTGGGGCCAGGGACGACCCACGCCCAGAGCTCGCAGGACGAGCCGTACGCGCTGCTGGTCGAACTCGATCACCCCATCGACACCGTCACCGCCCGCTTCCTGTCGAGAACCCTCGACTCGGAAGAGGCCGAGAACGCCGAGGTCGTGATCATCCGCCTCGACACGCCGGGCGGGCTGGTCGACGCCATGCGCGACATGGTCGGTGACATCTTCTCGGCCCCCCGACCGGTGGTCGTCTTCGTGGCGCCAGAGGGGGCGCGGGCGGCGAGCGCCGGCACGTTCATCACCGCCGCGGCCGGGGTGGCGGCCATGGCACCGGCCACCAACATCGGCGCCGCCGCCGTGGTCGGCGGTCAGGGCGAGGACCTGCCGGACACGATCGCCGAGAAGGCCACGCAGGACGCCGTGGCGCTGTTGCGGTCGATCGCCGAGCGGCGCGACCGCAACGGCGACGCCCTGGCGGACACCGTGCTCGATGCCCGGGCGTTCTCCGCCCAAGAGGCGCTCGACGAGAACATCATTGATCTCATCGCCGACGACGTGCCCGACCTGTTGGGCCAGCTCGACGGCATGACCCTGCCGGTGGGCGACGACGATGCCCCGGGGATCACCGTCGACACCAACGACGTGGCGGTGCGCTCGGTCGGGCTGGACCTCGTCGAGCGGTTCCTGTCCTTCCTCGCCAACCCCAACATCGCCTTCCTGCTTGTCTCGCTCGGGAGCCTGGCGATCGTCGTCGAGCTGTTCAACTTCGGCATGGTCGTGCCCGGGGTGCTCGGGGTGGTGATGCTGGTCCTGGGGTTCACCGGCGTGGGGCAGCTCCCGTTCTCCTGGGGCGGGGTGGCGTTGATCATCCTCGCCATGGTGTTCTTGGTCGCGGAGGCCCACGCACCGGGCCTCGGCGCCTTCGGCGCGCTGGGCTCGGTCACGCTGATCCTGGGCGGCCTGTTCCTCGTCGGGTTCTTCGGTGCCCCCGAGGTCCCCGGCTCGCCCCAGGTGCGGGTGAGCCGCTGGCTCCTGGCCGGCGTTGGCATCGCCGTCGGCGTCAGCGTGGTGTGGCTGGCCTGGGAGTTCCAGAAGGCCCGGCGCGGGCCGGGGTACGTCAGCCCGGTCGCCCGGAAGGCCATGATCGGGCAGGCCGCCACGGTGACCCGGCGCCTGGACCCGACAGGGGAGGTACGGTTCGCCGACGAGTTCTGGGCAGCGACCCTGCCGCCAGGTCACCACGCTGACAAGGGGACGCCGGTCTGGATCGTCGACGTGCACGGCCACCAACTGACCGTCGTACCTGTGGATGACAGCGCCGAGGCGTGGATCGCCGGCGTGGCCTGGCAAGACAGCCCGGCGGTGACGGCACCATCACCGGCACCACCAGATCAACGCGAAGAGGGAGGGGAAGATGGCGATCATCAACTTCGTCAAGGACTATGAGCGCTTGGCACGGTTCAAGTTCGGGCGCTTCCAGGGCATGAAGGGCCCCGGCCCGGTCATCGCGGTGCCGATCGTCCATCAGATCCGCAAGCTCGACACCCGCACCGTGGTGATCGACATACCCGAACAGACCAACATCACCAAGGACAACGCCTCGATCTCCATCGACTTCCTCGTGTTCATGCGGATCGACATCAACGAGGCCCAAAAGGCGGTGATGGAGGTCGAGGACCACCGGCTCGCGGTCTCCGGTCTAGCGACCACGACACTGCGAGCGGTCGTCGGTGACATCAACCTCGACGACGTGCTCTCGCAGCGGGAGCGGATCAACGAATCCATCCGCGAGCGGCTCGACGCCGAGACGACGCGCTGGGGCATCAGGGTCACCAACGTGGAGATCCGCGAGATCGTCCCGCCCCGGGAGATCCTAGAAGCAATGAACCGGCAGATGTCCGCCGAGCGGCTGCGGCGCGCGGCCATCCTCGAAGCCGAGGGGGACCGGCAGTCCGCCATCCTCCGGGCCGAGGGAGCCAAGCAGTCCGAGATCCTCAGGGCCGAGGGCGACCAGCAGGCGGCGGTGCTCCGGGCGGACGGCTTCGCCACGGCGCTGCAGCGGGTCTACGACGTCGCCCACACCGTCGACCCCAACACGATGCGGCTCCAATACCTGGACGCGCTCAAGGCCCTGGGCCAAGGACCCGCCACCAAGTTCGTCTTCCCCATGGAGTTCACCGACCTAGTGGGCACGCTCGCCGGCGCCCGCCAGCCCAACGGCTCCCGAGGGAACGACGACGCCACCGAGCTCGGCGCCGG
>DASQUK010000080.1:0-54853 GCA_035641315.1 Acidimicrobiales bacterium
GCCGATCCGATCCGCCGCATTCCGACCTCCGGCACCACAGCGCCGCGCCCGTGCGCGGCCGTCGCCACACCGACGCCCGGGGCGCCCGGTTTGTTCGCGGGTCGCGGTTCGCAGTTCGTGGGGCGGTCAGGCGCCTGGGCCGGTTGGGCTCGCGGACCGGAGCAGGGCGTCGACGAGGGCGGCGACCGACTCCATGGTCGGGAACAGGGTGCCGTCCCGGCCGTTGGGGTCGAGGCCGGTGAGCAGCTCGATGCCGAGGAACAGGGCGGTCACGGCAGTTGTCAGGTCATCGAGCGACAGCGCCTCGCCGTAGGGCGTGTCGGCGAGCAGGCGCCCGATCGTCTCCCGGACCAGCGTCGTCCACGGCTCGAGGGCGTCCCAGATGCCCCGGGCCAGCTCGTCCGACCCCACGGCCCCCGCCAGCACCTGCGTCAGGGCCGCCACCGAGCCGGCGGCGAACTCCTCGTCGTGGAGGCGGCGGGCCACGGCCACGAGCTCGGGGAGGGAGGTCACTTCGCGCAGCGCCTCGGCGTACAGCGCCGAGCGGCGCTCGCTCTCCCTCCGGGCGACGGCCACGAGCAGCCCCTCGACCGAGCCGAAGTGGTAGAAGATCAGCGCCTGGTTGAAACCCCCGTGCCGGGCGATGCTGCGGGCGCTGATGGCGGCGATCCCGTCGTCCCGCAACGCCTGCAGCGCGGCGCCGACGATGCGGGCCCGGGTGTCGTCGCTCGTGCCGGTCACCCGCATGCCGTGAGGGGGATCTCGAGGTAGCGCCGGTCCATGAGCGCCTCGAGAGCCCAGGTGGTGTAGGTGCGGGGGAAGGCACCCAGACCCCCGCCGACCGACGTCTGGTCGAGGTGGGCCACGGTGCGGCGGGCTTCGTGGGCGTAGCGGTCCATGGTGGCCAGGGCCTCGGCGATGGCGCCGGACCGCCGGACCAGCTCGAGCGCGGGGCCCGGATCCTGCGCGGCGTCCGACCCCGCTGCCCCGGGGCCGTCGGCGGTCGGGCCGGGGAGCAGCCGGCGCAGCTCGTCGCCAAAGGGCCCCTGGAGAGCGGCGATGACGGGCAGCGTGTAGACGCCGCCGGCGAGGTCGCTACCGGTCGGCTTGCCGAGCCGCTCGGCGTCGCCTATGAGGTCGAGCACGTCGTCGAGCACCTGGAAGCCCATGCCGAAGGCGGCGCCGAAGCGGGCCAGGGCGGTCGCGTTGTGGGGTGGCAGGCCGGCGCAGTGGGCGCCCAGCCGGCACGCGCACTCGAACAGCGCCGCCGTCTTGCCCCGGATCGACGCCAGGTGTGCGTCGAGCGCGCGGTCGGGGTCGTAGGCGTCGCGCAGCTCGAGCACCTGGCCCTCGCACAGCTCGCCCAGCGCCGCCGCCAGGACGGCCGCCGCCTCGCGGCTGACCGACGCGGCCAGCTCGGCGGCTCGGGCGAGCATGAAGTCGCCGGCGAGCACGGCGTGGTCCACGCCCTCGACGGCATTGATGGTCGGCCGGCCCCGCCGGGTGGCGGCGGCGTCGAGGATGTCGTCGTGGACCAGCGAGCCGACCTGCACGAGCTCGACCGCGGCGGCCGCCGCCACGACCCGGTCGTCGAAGACGTCGCCCACCGCGGCGCTCACGATGGTGAGCAGCGGCCGGAGGCGCTTGCCACCGGCTCCGGCCATCCGCAGGCTGGCGGGCCCGAGCAGGGCATCGCCTTCGCCAAGCGACGAGGCGATCTTGGCGTCGACCGCCGCCAAGCGGTCCGGGAGGTCGGGGATGCCGAACGTGCGCGCCAGGTGATCCAGGTCCATGGCGTCTCCCAGGGCCGGTCGAGCGCCCGATCTGAGCGAACGCTTTGAGCGTATGCTCAAACGTCCGGGGGCATCAACACGTTCCGGCGGTGATTTCTCGCGTGTACCGCAAGAGATCCCCGCAGGTTCGAGGGTGGTGGCCGTCGGTCCTGGCTAGTAGACGGTGACCGGCGTGCCGATGGCGGCGACGCCGCTGGACCACAGCATGTCCATGGCCGAGTTGGTAACCCGGGCGCAGCCGTGCGAGGCCGGGTGGGCGGGGATGCTGCCCGAGCCGTGGATGGCGATGCCGCCGTTGAAGTACTTCGGCCGGTACAGGGTGCCCAACGGCGCCTCGCGCAGGCCGTCGATCTCGCGGTTGATGGTGAAGCTGCCGGGCGGGGTGGCGGCGACCGCCGATCCGCCGGTGGAGCTGGTGTAGGTCTCGTTGTTGCCGGTCGACGTGTTGATAACCCACTGGACCTGGCCGCCCTGCACGACCATCAGGATCTGGCGCTCGAGGTCGATCTCCAGGCCCGTGCCGCCCGTGCGCGACGCCTGGCGCTGGGCGCCGGCCAATCGCTCCTGGGTGATGGGGCCGGCGACGCCGTCGCGCCCCAGGCCCTCGGCCTTCTGGAACGCCATCACCGCCTGGCGGGTGAGCTGGCCGTAGTTGCCGTCGGCCGAGCCGAGCCAGTAGCCGAGGTCGACGAGGCGCTGCTGGAGGGCCTGCACGGCCGGCCCGTCCTCGCCGAGCTCGAGCGTGCCGTCGGCTGCGGCGTCCGGCGGCGCTGTGGTGGTCGTGGTGGGCGGCACCGTCGTTGTGGTGGTGGGCGGCGCCGTGGTGGTCGTGGTGGGCGCCTCTGTGTTGACGGTCGTGGTGGGTGCCTCGGTGGTCGCCGCCCCGTCGCTCGTCTCGGTGTCGTCGCCCGTGCCGGACAGCGCCCCCCCGATGCCCAGCGCTCCCACGACGACCACCGCCACGGCGCCCGCGCCGATGGCGAGGTTGCGGCGCCGGTTGCCGGTTGGGGGACGGGGGGACGAGGGCACGGGCTCACTCCTGACCGAAGGGCGGAACGCCCGGTGATTGCTGCCCGTTCAGGGGCGCTCTGCCAGCCAAGTGTTAACGCGAGGGCGCTTTGTTTACCCGACGCAGAGCCGAACTGCGAGGTTCCCGCAAGTCACGGGTCCCACCGGGGGCCCGGCTACAGCTTCTCCAGAGGCGCCCACGACAGGAGCAGGGTCTTCTCGCCCACGTCGCGGAACCGCACCCGGGCCTCGGTCTTGTCCCCGCTGCCGCTCATGTCGATGATCACGCCCTCGCCGAACGTCTTGTGGCGCACGTCGTCGCCGATCCGGAGCCCCAGGCTCTCGGCACCGCTCCGGGCCGGCGGGCGGGTCTTGAGCGCGTTCTCGACGATGCGGTCGCGCCCCGCCGCCACGCGGAGCGCGCGGTCACCCCCGTTCGATCCGTCCGTTCCGCCGCCCCCGCCGGATCGCCAGCTCCGGTCGCCCCGCCCCCACACGCCGCTGTAGCTACGACCACCCCGGCTGGCCCGGCGGTGTCCCTCGACGTCGTGGATCAGTCCCTCGGGGATCTCGTCGAGGAACCGGCTGGGCGGGTTGTACTGGGTCCCGCCGAACAGCGTGCGGCTCCAGGCGTGGGCGAGGTAGAGCCGCTGGCGGGCCCGGGTGATGCCCACGTAGGCGAGGCGCCGCTCCTCCTCGAGCTGGTCGGGGTCGGTGAGCGAGCGCAGGTGGGGGAAGACCCCGTCCTCCAGCCCGATCATGAAGACGACCGGGAACTCGAGGCCCTTGGCGGCGTGCAGGGTCATGAGCACGACCGACGACTGGTCGGCGTCATCGAGCTCGTCGACGTCGGATACCAGGCTGATCGACTCGAGGAACTCGTCAACTGATGCGACCTCGCTGGCGGCGCCCACCAGCTCGGCCAGGTTCTCGAGCCGACCCTCGGACTCGATCGTGCGCTCGGCCTCGAGTGCTTCGAGGTAGCCGGAGCGCTCGAGCAGCGCCTGCAGCAGCGGCCCCGGTCCGCTGGCCACGAGGCCGGACACGTCGTCGAGCAGGCTGAGGAACTCCTCGATGCCCCGGGCCGCCTTGCCGGACACGCCGGCGTCGTAGGCGCGGCGCAGGGCCTCGATGAACGACAGCCCATGTGCCGTGGCCCAGGCGTCGAGCTTGCCGACCGAGGTTGCGCCCACGCCCCGCTTGGGCTCGTTGAGCACCCGCTTGATCGACACCTCGTCTACGGGGTTGACGACGGCCCGCAGGTAGGCGACGGCGTCCTTGACCTCCTTGCGGTCGTAGAACCGGGTGCCGCCCACGACCCGGTACGGGATGCCGACCCGCATGAGCTGCTCTTCGAGCACGCGGCTCTGGGCGTTGGTGCGGTAGAAGACGGCGATGTCGCCCCAGTGCAGGCGCCCGTCGTCGCGCCCGCCCGGCACCTGCACCTCGGACCCGTCGTGGAGCCGGGCCATCTCCCGCGTGATCCACTGGGCCTCGTCGACCTCGTCGTCGGCGTGGTAGCGGACGATGGGGTCGCCGGCGCCCTGGTCGGTCCACAGCTCCTTGGGCTTGCGGCCGACGTTGTGGGCGATGACGGCGTTGGCGGCATCGAGGATGGTCTGCGTCGAGCGGTAGTTCTGCTCGAGCAGCACCACCGTGGTGTCCGGGAAGGCGTCTTCGAACTCCACGATGTTGCGCATGTCGGCGCCACGAAAGGCATAGATGCTCTGGTCCTGGTCTCCCACCACCACGACGTTGCGGTGGTCGGCGGCGAGGAGCAGGACGAGCTCGTTCTGGACCCGGTTGGTGTCCTGGTACTCGTCCACGAGGATGTGCCGGAAACGCTGCTGGTAGTGGTGCAGCGTGCGGGGGTGCTCGCGGAGCAGGCGTAGGGCGTTGCCCAACAGGTCGTCGAAGTCCATCGAGCCGGCCCGCAACAGGCGACTCTGGTACTCGGCGAACACCTCGGCGATCTTGCGCTCGAACAGGTTGCCCGCCCGCTGGGCGTAGGTCTCGGCGTCGACGCCGTCGTTCTTGGCGGCCGAGATGGCGGCGTGCACCGTGCGGGGCGGGAAGCGCTTGGGGTCGAGCGCGAGGTCGCGGACGACGTAACCCGTGAGCCGCACGGCGTCGGACTCGTCGTAGATCGTGAACTGCCGGGGGTAGCCGAGCAGGTCGGCGTCGCGGCGGAGGATCCGCACACAGGCCGAGTGGAACGTCGAGACCCACATCTTCTCGGCCACCGGGCCGACGAGCGCCGCCACCCGCGACTTCATCTCGTCGGCCGCCTTGTTGGTGAACGTGATGGCGAGGATCTCGAACGGGCTCACGCCCCGTTCCCGGATCAGGTAGGCGATGCGATGGGTGAGCACCCGGGTCTTGCCCGACCCGGCGCCGGCCACCACCAGGAGCGGCCCCTCGGCGTGGGCGACGGCGTCGGCCTGGACGGGATTGAGCCCGCTCAGCGCGTCCTTCTTCGGCGGCGCGGGCGCGCCATCGTCAGAGGGGGAGGTGGGGGCGTCGGGAGAGGCCATGGCGTGCGCCCCATCGTAGGGGCGGGGTGCGACAGCCAAGAGGCTCTGGGCACGGGCCCAGCCAGGTACTCAGCGAATTCGCAGGCGGCTGTCCGGGGCGTTCCAGGTTCGTTTCGTCCACTGGACGCTCCCGTCCCCAAGCAAAGGAGAGCTATGGCGTTCAGGCCCAAACACCTCGTCGTCGCCGGGACGATGGCCGGTGCGGTCATCCTCGGTGGCGCCACGTGGGCGTCGGCGCAGGACTCACCGTCCACGACCGACGACTCGACGACGACCACCGAAGAGGACAACCAGTCCGACGACGGCACGACGCCCGAGGACCGCGCCCCCGACGGGTCGCGGTCCCGGGAGGACTGCCCCCACGGCGACGACCGCTCCGGCGACGACCGCTCCGGGGACGACTCGTCGAACAACGACTCGTCGACGGACGGCGACGCCGAAGCCAGCGCCTTCTGGTCCTGACGGACAGTCGGCTGGCCAACCGGGGCCCGGGACGATCGCGATTGTCCCGGGCCCCGGCGGAGGGCGCGATGCTGGACCGATGGCATCGGCACCGGTCGAGCGCGTTCCCTACGACGAGTTCTCGATGTTCCACGAGAACACCGAGGAGTTCGGCATCCCCTATGCGGGCCCGCCCACGGTCCGCCGGGAGGCCGTCGAGGTCGAGCCCGGCCCGAGCGGCCGTGGGAGCGGGAGGCATGCCCGGCGGCTCAGCGCGCTGGTCTGGGGCGACGGCCAGCCCGAGCTCGTGCTGCTCCACGGCGGCGCCCAGAACGCGCACACCTGGGACACCGTGGCCCTGGCCCTCGACCGATCGCTGGTCGCCGTCGACCTGCCCGGCCACGGGCACTCGGACGGTCCCCGGGGCGGGTTCGCCGACGTCTCGGGACACGCGTTGGACGTGGCCGCGGCCGTCCGGGCCCTGGCCCCCGAGGCCCGGTGCGTCGTGGGGATGTCGCTCGGTGGGCTGACGGCGCTGGCGCTGTCGGCCACCGCGCCCGAGCTGGTGCGCGCGCTGGTGCTGGTCGACGTGACGCCGGGCGTGGACGAGCGCAAGGCGGCGTCGATCACCGCGTTCGTCAACGGGCCCGAGAGCTTCCCCAGCTTCGACGAGATCCTGGCCCGCACGGTGGAGTTCAACCCCACGCGCACCGTGTCTTCGCTCCGCCGGGGCATCCTCCACAACGCGCTGCAGCGCGAGGACGGCAGCTGGGTCTGGCGCTACGCCCGCCACCGCGCGGCACCAACCGGCGGAGACCAGGATGCCGCCGTCTCCCGCCACCCCGATTTCGGCGACCTGTGGGACATGGTGTCGCGGCTCGGGGTCCCGCTGATGCTGGTGCGGGGGATGCTCCCCCAGTCGGTGGTCGACGACGCCGACGAGGCCGAGCTGTTGCGCCGCTGCACGAGCGCGCGGGTCGAGCACGTCGAGGGCGCGGGCCACAGCGTCCAGGGCGACAAGCCGGTCGAGCTCGCCAACCTGATTGCCGACTTCGTGGGTTGACGCGGCGGCCGGTTCAGGTTGCTCGTCGGGCGCGCGGGCCGAGCGCCGCCATGCTCGCCCCCAGCATCGCCAGGCTCAGGCCGAGCTGACCGAACCACCAGCCGCCGATGGCATGGTGGCCCGTCAACGGGCAGCCGACGCTGCACCCGACGGCGATCAGCCCCGTCACCACACCCCAGACCGCCGCCGAGGGGTGCCTCTGGCTGGCGGCCACGGCCGTGCCGACGAGCGCCGCGAACAGCACGAGCGTGGCCAGCGTGACGATCGCCGGCACGGCCGCATCGGGGTCGGCCGGTGCCGGCTGGAGCGAGTCACCCACGACGATCGCCAGCGGCCACCCGAGACCCAGCACCCACGCCCAAGCGGGAGCGAGCAGGCCGGACCGGATCGGATCAGGCTCCGCCCGGCCAATGGTCGGTACGCGATCGAGGGTCCGGGTGACGAGTCGAGCTCGCTGTCCGTCCATCAGAGCCTCCCGCGCAGTCGCCTGCGTGTCCGCTACAGGGCCTGGCGCGCGACCGTGACGTCGGCGACGACGAAGACCGCTCGGGTGTTGGTGGCGAGGTACGCGACCTCGATGTTCACCTCGGCGTCGGCCAGGCGCCGTGCCATCTCCCCCAGGTACCCGGGCCGATCCTCGACGCTGTCGAGCACCACCGCCTCCCGTTCGGCGGCGATGGTGTAGCCGGCGCCCTCCAGCGCCTGGCGGGCCGCCCCTGCGTCCTCGACCAAGACGTGGAGCACACCCCGCCCACCGGCCGCCGTGGCGCAGAAGCCCTCGATGTTGACACCGACCTTGCCCAGCTCCTCGCTGAGCGTCGCCAGCTGGCCGACGCGGTTCTCGGCCTCGATCCGGAGGTCCGTCGCCATGGGACCACCTCCTCTCCCGATCCTTCTGGATCTGCACCTGCCATCATCCACCCGTCCTGGGGGAGGCGTAAAGGTTCGGCCACCGTGGGCCACCCGCAGCGCAACTCCGTCGAGAGGAGGTTCTCGTTTGTCCGCTGGGCACAGGGGTGACCGAGGCGGGCCTGCAGAACGTGCGTTGACACTTACGTAAGCAAAGGCTTACAGTTGACCTCATGCAGGCCGTGCTGGACGCCGTGGTCGAGCCACGGCGCCGGGAGATCCTTCGACTGGTGCGCCGCGACGAGCTCGCCGCCGGGGCGATCGCCGCCAACTTCGGTGACGTGTCCCGGCCGGCGATCTCGCAGCACCTGCGCGTGTTGCGCGACGCCGGCCTACTGGTGGAGCGACGGGCCGGTACCCGTCGTTTGTACCGGGCCCGGCCTGAGGGATTCGGCGAGCTGCGGGCCTTCCTGGAGGAGTTCTGGGACACGCGGCTCGAGGCATTGCGGCACGAGGCGGAACGCGAACAAAGGAGCAAGGACCGTGACACAACCGAGCAGCCGGAACGCAGGAGCCAGCGAGGCGGTCGAGGCAATGGCTGAGCCGATCGTCCGCGAGATCCACATCGATGCGACGCCGAACACGGTGTTCGGGTTCTTCACGGAAGCCGACAAGCTCACCCGGTGGCTCGCCAGTGAGGCCACGCTCGACCCCCGGCCCGGCGGCGTCTGCCACCAGGTCCATC
This sequence comes from Acidimicrobiales bacterium, assembly GCA_035641315.1. GTDB lineage: Bacteria > Actinomycetota > Acidimicrobiia > Acidimicrobiales > VFJN01 > DASQUK01. The sequence continues at coordinate 8,434 of DASQUK010000080.1, forward strand.
CGGGCGAGGACCGGTCCAGTGGTCCGTACCACATGCGGGGCGAGTTCGTTGAGGTCAGCCCGCCGGAGCGGGTCGTGTTCACGTGGGGCTTCACCAACCCAGACGTGGGCGTGCCGCCGGGGTCCAGCGTGGTCGAGGTGACGCTCCTGCCCGAGGACGGGGGCACCCGGCTGCGGTTGGTCCACCGGGACCTGCCGGCGGCGGCGATCGAGGACCACGCGGGCGGCTGGACCACGATGCTCGACCGCCTCGCCGCCGCAGTGGCGGCCGCACGGGAGGACGCATGACTGAGCTTGACTGGATGCAGCTCAAGAGCATCGCCCTGCACGACGAGACGGAGGCGCCGCCGCAGCTGTGGCCGGACACCGCGAGCCCCGAGTATGTAAGGGCGCGCCGCGACCTCCTGGCGGCGGAACAGGCGCTGCGCGACCAGAGCGAGGAGGTCGCCCGCATGCGGCGCGCCCTGCCCGATGGGCCGGTGATGCCCGACTACACCCTCACCGAGGGGCCGCGCGACCTCGACGCCGACGGGCCGGGGCGGCCGGTGCGACTGATCGACCTGTTCGGTGACCATGACGCGCTCGTCGTCTACCACCTCATGTTCCACCCCGACGACGACCAGGCCTGCCCGATGTGCTCGATGTGGGTCGACGGCCTCCACGGCGTGTCCCACCACATCGGCCGCAGCGCGGCATTCGCGGTCGTCGGCAAGGCACCGCTCGACAAGCTTCGCCGTTGGGGGCGGCACAGGGGGTGGAACGGGTTGCGCCTCGTGTCCAGCCACGGCACGTCGTTCAACACCGACATGCACGTTGAGGCTCCAGGGGGAGGTCAGTGGCCGGCCGTCAGCGTGTTCGCCCGCGCCGGCGACGAGGTCCGGCACGTGCTGACACAGACCGCCGACTTCCCCGACCGTAAAGGCCGCGGCATCGACCTGCTGTCCCCCATCTGGAACGTCCTCGACCTGCTGCCGGCGGGACGGGGCGACTGGATGCCGGACAACACCTACCCTGGCGCCGCCAGGGGTTAGCCCCCCACGTGGGAGGATCCGGGGACATGAACGTCCTCGGCCACACGTTCGTCGCGCTGGCGGTGGGCGACGACGACCCCGCTTACGTGCTCGGCGCGGTCCTCCCGGATCTGGCGCCCATGCTCAACGTGCGGATCGATCGATCCCGGCTCGACGGCCGCGTGGGCGAGGGTGTGCGGTGCCACATCGAGGCCGACGCCGTCTTCCACGGCCTGGCCGAGTTCCGTTCCGGCGCCGCCGCTCTGCGACGGGACCTCGCCGGGCGCGGCCTCGACCGGGGACCGGTACGCGCCCTCGGGCACGCGGGATGGGAGTTGCTGCTCGACGGTGCGCTGGTCGGCTCAGCGGCGGAGACGGCGTACTGGCGGGCCCTCGGCGCGGGCGACAGCGTCATCGACGCCATCGCCGAGCCGGACCGCCGCCGCTGGCTCCACTTCCTGGGATACCGGGACCGCCCGCCGCCGTTGCGCTACGACGATCCCACCTGGGTCGCCGAACGGATGCACGCGCTGCTGGCCCGCAGGCCTCGGCTCGGGTTCCCTCGCCACCAGCTCCCGGACGTCGCCCGCGTCCTGGACAGCCACGTCCGGCATGTGGCGGCCGTCGCGCCCGAGGTCCTGGCCGCGACCGCCGAGCCGTTGGTCAGGGCACGACCCCGGCCAACGTGACCAACGCCAACGCCGACGATCGCGCCAGCTACACGGGCACCGACAACTCGACGACGAAACCGTCGTCGACACTGCCGGTGACGCTCGCGAGCTGCTGGGAGGCACCGTCCCCGAAGACGTTGTCGGCCTCGAGCGAGACTTGGGCGAGGTTGGTCACGCTCTGCTCGTAACCGTCGGCGCCGTCGGCCTGGTTGCAGACGTCCTCGGGCAAGGCCCCCTGCGAGGTTGCCAGCGGCCCGGCGCCGCCGGTGGCCTCGGCCACGCTCGCGTACACCTCGAAGTGGATGTGCGGCCACCGCCCCGGGTAGCAGGCCGGGAAGATGCTCGTGAAGGAGACCGCGCCCGCGCTGTCGGTCTCCTGCATGCCGCGCAGGTAGTTCTCGTCCGTTGCGCCCGGGCTGTACAGCGAGTACTGGCCGTCCCGGTCGCAGTGCCAGACGTAGACCGCCGCCCCTTCGAGCGGCGCACAGCCGTTGGTGGTGTCGAGGATCGCCAGGTTGAGCGTTGCCGTCACGCCTTCGGCGAGCCCGGTGGCCGACCCGAAGCTCGGCCGGATGTCCTGGCGGACGATGCCATCCTCGGTGAGGACGTTGGGACCGTTCGAGCCGTCCCCGGGGTAGGGCCCCACCGTCTCCTCGGGGATCGGCGAACAGTCGCTGGACTCGGTGGCGGCCTCGGATCCCGCGGTGGTCGACGGGCTCCCGGTCGTCGTGGTGGAGCTCGACCCCGCCGCCCCGCCGCCGTCGTCCGATCCGCAGCCGAACAGGGCCACCAGGCCGGCGCCGCCGACCATCTGCAGGGCCCGTCGACGGTCCATCAGCCGGCGATCCCACCGGCGACCGGCCATCGTCGCCAGGTCGAAGGACAGGCCATGGTCGTGGCCGTGGGGTTCGTCGTGGGTCGCGGTCATGGCGGCAACCTAGGCACCGCGACTGGGAGGCGGCCGAGTGAGACCCGAACGCTTCCTGAGCGGGTGGCCGCATCGGCAACCCATGCTGCGATTAGGTAGCGCGCTACCGATCCGCGTACCGCCACCAGTGCGTACGGTCCTGGGACAGGCGGACATAGGCGACCCACGGGTCGCTGTGCGGCGGATACCCCCGGCGGGCCGAGCCGCCGAGCCGACCATCAGCGGTCTGGCTCGGCGGCGGCTCCCCTCGGCCCGGCGGCGCCGCCGAGAACGCCGACCCCGACGACGAGAAGAAGGCCGGCGACTCCGCGGCGAAGTCGCGGCTCGGCACCTACAGCATGGCCGTGCCCGGCGGTTCCGGGGGCTAGAGGCGAAGGTCTGGGTGGTCGTCGAGAACTTCAGCGGCGAGACAACGCCAACGCCGAACATCACCGTCTCCGAGCCCTGATCCGTCCCCGGCCCGTCATGCCCGCGATGTCTTGACCACAGCCACGGCGCGAGACTTGTCCCCGCTCCGGCCGCTGGGCCGGTGGGCGGCAAAGGTCGTGGACGTGACGGCATCTGGGTCGGGATCTGGGCGGCGAGGTGCGCGCCGGCGGGAGGGTGGGCCCGCCTCGCAACGCCGAGGCAGCCCCGACCTCGCCGGCGCCTGGCCGTTGGTGGGCCGGGGCGACGAGGTGGCCTTGGCGCTGGATGCTCTGCGGCGCCGAGGCGTGGTGGTCTTGGCGGGCGCGGCCGGCGTGGGCAAGACCCGGCTGGCGCGCGAGGTCCTGGCGGCGGCCACTTCCGACGGGGCGCCGCCGCAGTGGGTGGCGGCCACACGCTCGGCCGGCACCGTGGTTCTCGGCGCATTCGCCCACCTGGTCCCCAGCGACGCCCTGGAGGTGGTCGAGGGGCAGGACCGGCGCGCCGTCATCCTCGACGCCATCGTCCGGGCCATCGAACACCACTCGGCGCGGGGGCCAGCCGTCGTGGGAGTCGACGACGCCCACCTCCTCGACGACGCGTCGGCGACGTTGGTGCACCTGCTGGCGACCACGGGTGCGGCCCGCCTGGTGGTGACCATCCGCAGCGGCGAGCCCACGCCCGATCCCGTGGTCGCGCTGTGGAAGGACGAGCAGGCGCTGCGCATCGAGGTCCAACCGCTGTCCGGGCTCGAGGTCGCCGAGCTGCTGGCCGCCACGCTGGGCGGGACGGTGGACGGGGCGACCGCCCGCCGGCTGTTCGAGGTGACCCAGGGCAACGTGCTGTTCCTCCGCGAACTGGTGGCCGAGGGGCTGTCCTCGGAGGCGCTCGTGGAGCGGGCCGGGGTCTGGTCGTGGGACGGTCCGCTGCGCCCAGGGGTCCGGCTGCGAGACCTCATCGCCGAGCGGCTCGGCGGCCTGGACGAGACCGAGCGTGACGCCCTCGAGCTGGTGGCGCTCGGCGAGCCCATGACCGGCGGCGTGATCGGCCGCCTCGTGGCCGACGACGTGCTGCGGCGGCTGGAGCGTCGCCACCTGGTCGAGGTGGGCGGTGCCGAGGACCGCCTGGAGGTGCGGCTCGGCCACCCCCTGTTCGGTGACGTGCTGCTGCACGATGCCTCCGCTCGGCGGCTGGACGACTGCCGCCGCCTGCTCGCCGACGCGTGGGAGCAGGAGCCGTCGCTGGCCCCCGACGAGGTCCTTCGGGTCGCCACCTGGCGGGCGGCGGCCGGCGACCACCGCAACCCCGGTGGGCTGCTGGCCGGGGCCCGGCGGGCGGTGGTGCTGGGCGACAACCGGACGGGCGAGTGGCTGGCGCGCATCGCGTTCGCGACCGCGCCCAGCGTCGAGGCCGGGATGCTGCTGGGCGACGCCCTCAGCTCGCTGGGGCGCCACGACGAGGCACTCGACGTGTGGCGGGAGGCGCTTGGGCACTCCGGCACCAAGCTGGAGCACGCGGAGGTGGCGGCCGCCATCGCCGGCGTGTTCGCCTGGCGCCTGGATCGGCCCGAGGAGGCCCGGCGTGTCCTGCGCGAGACGGCGGGGCGACTGGGCGATCGTACCGCCGTCGACCTGCTCGTCAGCCACGAAGCGCTGCTGGCGTCCCTGGGTGCGCCGACCTCGAGCGCGGCCATCGCCATCGCGGAGGCCGAGCTCAGCCGGCCGGGCCTGTCGGTCAGTTCGCGCCTGCGGGCGCAGCTATCGGCCGCCGCCGGCTGGGTCGACGCAGGGGCGATCGATCGGGCCATCGACGCCAGCCAGGAGGCCTTGGGAGTAGCGATCCGTGAGGAGCTGTCCGGCCTGGCCCTCTACCACGCGATGACGCTGGCCCAGGCGCTGATCCTGGCGGGCCGCGTGACCGATGCCGCGGCGTTGGTCGAGTTCGGCCACGAGGCCGCCCTCTCCTCGCGGGCGGACGTCGCCCGGGGCGCCTGGTGCTTCCTGCGGGGCGTGCTGGCCGTGTTCCGGGGCCTGCCGGGGCCCGCGGTGGCGGCGCTGCGGGAATCGGATCTGCTGCTCGGACGCTTCGATTACGGGCTGCGGCGGGGCGTCCTGATCTGGCTGGGCATGGCGGAGGCGCTGCGGGGTGAGGCCGCGGCCGCCGAGCGGGCGCTCGACGACGCGCAGCGCACCAACCGCAGCCGGGCCCGCCTCTACGACGCGGACTGGGCCCGGGCTCGGGCGTGGACGCTGGTCGCCGGCGGCCAGCTGACGGCCGGGGAGCGGGCCAGCTCAGAGGCTGCGGACGTCGCCGTCCGCGCGGAGCGGTGGACGTACGAGGTTCTGGCCCTGCACGACCGCGCCCGATTCGGCGGTGCGGGGGCCGCAGACGCTGTGGACGGGCGGCTGGAGGAGCTGGCAGAAGTGGTGGACGGGGGGCTCGCTCGCGTCTGCGCCGCGCACGCCCGGGCGCTCGCGGCCGGGGACGGTGCCGGCCTGGACAAGGCGGCTGCCGCCTTCGCCGAGCTGGGCTTCGACCTGTTCGCCGCCGAGGCACAGGCCGCGGCCGCCGGGGCCCACCACGCCGCCGGGCACAAGGCGAGCGCCCACGCCTCGGCAGAACGGGCGCGCCGGCTGGCAGCGGCCTGCGTGGGCGCCACCACGCCACTGCTGCGTCGCTCGGCGTCCGTGGGCGGCGCCGGTGAGCTCACCCGTCGCGAGCGCGAGACGGCCGAGCTCGCCGCCAGGGCCCACACGGATCGCGAGATCGCCGACATGCTCTACCTGTCGATACGCACGGTCCACGCCCACCTGCGCTCGGCGTACGCCAAACTCGGCGTGTCCGGCCGGGGCGAGCTGGCTGCGGCGCTTGACATCGCTCCCGATGCGCCCGACCGATCCGGTTGGCGCAAATAGGCACCCCATTACCGAGGCCTCGGCGGACTGCATCTCGTACCGTCCTCGGAAGTGGCGGCGGGTACCGGCCACCGCCCCACGGCCGGTCACCACACCTGCCGGCCGGTGGGGCCGTGGCGGGCCGGTCCCACCGGAGCAACACGCGAGCCGACCGGATCGAGGGCCAAACCGACGTTTCGCCACCGCTCACCGAAGGAGATGGCCCGAATGCCCGGACCGGACGAGGCACTAGCTGGCCTTCCCGAGACCTATGCGCTGGCGCTCCGGCTGCGGGACGAGGGGCTCGACACCACGGCCATCGGACGCGTGCTCGACATCGAGCGGGAGTCCGTCCAGCCCCTTCTGGACCTGGCGGAGTCCAAGCTCGCCGGGCTGGCCCACACCACGAAGGCAGCGCCAGAGGATGGGGACGAGCGCTGACGGCGCCCGCTGTCGTCACCGGCGGAAGGAACCGGCTGTGCGCCCAGCGGCGTCGAGACCCATCGACCAGGCGGGCCGGCTGGGGGTGAACTCGGCGACCGAGAAGGCGAACCGGCCCGCGGCGACGACGATCCAATCGAGCAGGACGAGCCGATGGCGACGGGCGGCCGTGCAGGCCTCCTCCCACGCGAGCTCCAGCTCGGGGATGTCGTCGGGAACTTCGGGCCGGCGGCTGACGACGAGGAGGCCCCAACGTGGGCGGGGTACCCCCTCCGCCACGATCGAGGCCAGCTCCGGAACCTGGGCTTCGTCGGCATCGACGAGGTTCGCCAACGCCATGAGCCGCCCGCGCCGGTCGACGATCACGAGGTCGACGCCGGTGCTGTCGGCGCTCGGCCCGCAGGCGAGCGCCGCGACGATGGGTACGGCATCGGACGGGCCGGTCAGGCGATAGCGCCTCAGGGCGCGCGACATCTGGGAACGGGTGATCACGGTGACATCCCTCCTCGGGCGCGACAACGCGGTGAGGGGGAAGTCCGGGCCACCCTATTCGATGTGCGCGAGCGGCGGGCCCGCCGAGGTCCGGGTCGTCCGCCCTTCGTGTCAGCGCGGCGACGCCGCCGCTTCGTGCAGCTCGATGAGGTTGCCGGCCGGATCGGACAGGAAGGCCTGGCGGTTGGCCCCCACGGGAGACGGGTCGCTCACCTCCACCTGCCTGGCCCGCAGCTCGGCGATGGTCGCGTCGAGGTCCGCGACCAGGAGTGCGAAGTGCTGGCCGCGGGCGGCCGGCGGCGGGGCGACGATGAGGTGGACCTGCTGGGGACCGGCGTCGAGCCAGGCGCCGTCGACGCCGAGCTGGGGCCGGTCGTCGCGGCGCGACAGCCCGAGGGTGCCGACGTAGAAGTCCGTGGCGGCCTCGAGGTCATCGACGTTGATCGATACGTGGTGGACGGCGAGCGGGCGCATGCCACCAGTGTGCCCAGCGGGTGTGCCGGCAGCTCGTTCCGGCGCGGCGTCCCATGGCCGGAGTACAGGCGTGGCACAGGCGCTGGCGGCCAACCTCAGCCCGTTTCGGGCTTCGGCGGCATGATGAGCACCGTGCCCTGCGCGGCGCACACCGTGCGGGCGCCGTTGGCGACCTCGATGCGCACCACCGCGGTGCGTTTCGTCATCGCGACGACGGTGGCCGTGGCTTCGAGCTCGCCGCCGGTGACCGGCGCCAGGTAGTTGAGCTTGAACTCCGTGGTCGCCGCCCAGGCACCCCGGGGAATGACCGGGTAGCACACCGTGCCCAGCACGTGGTCGCAGAGGGCGGCTAGCACACCCCCGTGCAGGTTGCCGAACGGCGTCAGCAGGTCGCCGCGCACCGGCACCACGGCCCTTGTGGTGCCGGGCCCGACCTCGGCCAGCCGGATGCCCAGCCACCCCGGCAGGCCGTCATCGCTCTCGTGCGCTGCCACCAAGCCCCGGGCCACCTGCTCGTCGTAGGTCTCGAACGTCACATCGGACATGACCCCATCATCACGCCCCGGGCGGGCCGCCGCCGTCGATCACGGTGAGGTGGTGTCGCCGTACGGCGCGGTGGCCCACCGCACCGCCGCCCGAGACCTCGCGCAGCTCGACATCGTCGCCCGTATCGGAGCCATGGGGATCATCGGGGTCATCGCCTTCGCCGACCGCCGCGCGACCGGGTGCGCCAGGCCGACCGCCCCCGCCATCCCACGCGCCCCACGACGCCGGCGCCCGCGGGGGATCCTCGTACCACATCGGCTCGACCACCTCGGGCAGCCCCGCACGCCACACCGCACTGCGGATGTCGCAGGGCCGGAACCGGCCCACCCCCTTGGCCCGGGGCGTGGCGATGAACTTGTAGGTGGTGCCGGTGGCGTCGACGCACAGCGCGCCGCCGTTGGCGTGGTGCTCGTAGATCCACACGTCTGGCCGGCCGCTGCGGACCACGCGCCCGGCCAGGCGGAACTCGTCGAGGTGGATGGGCCACGGCACCCGTCTTCGGCGCGCCCACTGGCTGGCGAGCAACAGCGGGCGCCACCACTCGAACAGATGAGGCTTGTCGTGCGGCGGTGACCAGAGCTCCATGGCGGTGCCTCCTCGTGTGATCGGACACCGTGACCATACGAAGGGGGTATGACACTCAAGGCGCGGTGATGGTCGTCGTCGAGGTGCTCGTCGTGCTCGTGGTCGTGCTGGAGCTGGTCGTCGTGGTCGGCGCCGTCGTGGTCGTGGGCTGAGTCGTCGTTGTCGTCGGCGGCGCCGACGTGCTGGTGGACGGTGCCGTCGTAGGTATGGTCGCCGGATCGTTCGGGGCGGGCGTCAGGGCCGCCGTCGTCGACGGGGCCGTGCTCGTCGTGGTGGACGACGACGGCGACGTCGGCGAGCTGTCATCGTCGTCGTCGCCGGCCACGAGAAGGAGCGCCCCGAAGCCGACCAGCGCCAGGATCGCCGCCACCAGACCGGCGATCAGCGCCCGGCGCCGGTTGCGACCGGGTCGACCGCTCGGTTCGGGGCCCGGGCCAATGTCCACCGGTGGCGGGCCGGCGCCGACCGTGGGCGCTGCCGGGGGCTCGGCCGTGTACTCGCCTCGGACGACCGGGAGCGGCTCGGTGATGTCATCGTCCGCGCCGGTGTCGGTGTCGACGTCCGGGGTCGGCTGCGGCGGCTCGGGCTGCGCCGGCTCGGGCTCCGCGTCGGGGTCGACGGCGCTGCGGCGGTCGTCGTCATCGCCGTGGATGTCGGTGGGCATGTCGACCAGGCTCCCACTCCGTCGTACGGCCCGGGAACGCGGGGACGGGCGGGAACCGGGCGGGGTGTGCTGACCGTCCAACCTGCCGATGACGAGGCACTTGCGCACCCGGGCGAAGCGGACCACGACAGTCGCGGCAGCGGTGGGGGCGATCATGCTGATCGCCGCCTGCTCCAGCGGCGCCGACGGCGACACTGGGCAGGGCGGATCGTCCGAGCGCCAGCTGCCCGCCCTGCAGCTCGCGAGCAGCCTCCGACGCCTCGATTCCTGCGACGATGTCCGCGCCTGGGCGCGCGACGAGCTGGCACCGCGCGTCGGGGCGTACGGCCTCCCCGGCGGATTCGGGGGCGTCGCCATCGCCGAGGACGCCGCCGAGGGCGACGTCGCCGTCGGCGTCGACCAAGCGGACAGCGCCAGCGGCGACGAGGCCCTCACGCGGTCTGCCGCGCCCGCGGCCGCCGACGCCGAAGGGGCCGATGCGCCCGCTGGGGGCCAGGCACCGCCGAGCTTCTCCGAGACCAACGTGCAGGTCGAGGGCGTCGACGAGCCGGACATCGTGAAGACCGACGGCGAGCGCATCGTGACGTTGGCCAACGGCCGCCTGTACCTGGCGTCCGCCGGGCGCGGGCGGATCGTCGACGCCATCGAGCTGCCCGGCGGCCTGTACGACGGCCAGCTGCTGCTCGCCGACGACCGGGTGATCGTGTTCGGCACGGCCGACGCCGGCATCGCGGTCCCTCTGGCCGAAGAGATCCAGCCGCCGGGCCAGGCGCCGCGGCGGCCGGAGCCCGCGCCGTACATCCCCACGACCCGCGTGGTGCAGGTCGACATCGACGGCGACACCCTCGCTCTCTCCGACAGCTTCGAGCTCGACGGCATCTACGTGTCGGCCCGCATGACCGGCGACGTGGCGCGGCTCGTGCTGCACGCCGAGCCTCAGGCCCGGCTGCCGTTCGTCACGCCCGCGGCCCCGAACCCCGATGCCGAGGCGCAGGCCACCGAGCACAATCAGCGGGTCGTCGAGCAGGCGGATGCCGGGGCGTTCCTCCCCACCTGGCGGCAGGTCGACGGCCGGGGCGAGGTCACCCATCACGGCACGTTGGTCGGCTGCGACGGCGCCCACGTCCCCAACACGTTCTCGGGCTTCGGCATGGTCGCCGTCGTCACCATCGACCTGTCCAACGGCCTCGAGGGCGGGATCGCCTCGTCCGCCGGGGCCGGCGTGCTGGCGGGAGGGCAGACGGTGTACGCCTCGGCCGAGCACCTGTACGTCGCCGCGCCCGGGTGGGTCGACTGGGCGTCGCTGTCGCCGGACGAGGCCCGCGCCGCGGAGCAGGCCCACGGCACCGACATCCACCGCTTCGACATCACCGATCCGACCCGCGCCACGTACGAGATGTCGGGCCACGTCGACGGTCAGGTGCTCGACCAGTTCGCCATGGACGAGCACGGCGGCTACCTGCGCGTCGCCACCACGACCGGGTCTTCATGGCTGGAGGGCGAGGGCGAGTCGGAGAGCCATGTGGTCGTGCTGGCACCCGGCGACGGCGCTCTCACGGCGGTCGGGCGGGTGTCGGGGCTGGGGCGGGGCGAGACGATCCACTCGGTGCGCTTCCTCGGCGACGTCGGCTACGTGGTGACCTTCGAGCAGACCGACCCGCTCTACACCGTCGACCTGTCCGACCCCGCCGCTCCCCGAGTGGCCGGCGAGCTGAAGATCCTCGGCTACTCCGCCTACCTGCACCCGATCAGCGACGGGCGGCTGATCGGGGTCGGGCAGGACGCCACCGAGGACGGCCGCCAACTCGGCGCCCAGGTGGCGCTGTTCGACGTGCGCGACCCGGCGGCACCCACCCGGGTGGCACAGGCGACGCTGCCCAACTCGAGCTCGGGCGCCGAGTGGGACCACCACGCCTTCCTGTGGTGGCCCGACACCAGCCTGGTGGCCCTTCCCGTGAGCGCCTACGACGACACGCCGTTCGAGGGACTGATCGGCTACGGCGTGGACATCGCTGGTGCGACCATCACGGAGCGGGGTCGCATCACCCATCCGAGCCAGGTGCAGCCCGGCGTCGATCCGGGCAAGCCGCTGCCGATCGAACCGGGCGCCGGCGGGGGCACGTCGGGCGATCCCGGCACGGCGGCGCCCACCGACGTCGCCCCGGAGCTCTCGGTCCCGACGCCGATCACTCGCTCGCTGGTCATCGACGACCGCCTCTGGACGCTGTCGAGCGCTGGACTAGCGTCGAGCGACCTCGCCACCCTCGGCTCAACCACGTTCCTGCCCTTCCCCTGACCTCCCGGCTGGGCGCGCCCGGCCGTGGTGGACGAGAATCGCCGCTCGTGAAGGTGCAGCGGCTCTCCTCGACCGACGGGTTCATGGTCTTCGACCTGGACGCGGCCACCACCTCCGTCGGCGTGGCCCGGCTCGCACCCAAGGTGCTGCAGGACGGTGCGGTGCTTCTGGCCCGCTCCGTGACCTACGCCTTCGCCTCGTTCGACGTCACGGGGCACGGCGGCGCCTCGGCGGCCATCAACGCCAAGGCCGAGGACCGGGATGATGCGATCAAGGCGTTCGTCGAGGAGGTGGGCCCGCTCGTCGAATCCGGGCGGCTGAGCCTGGCGCCGGGACTCGGCCTGACCGCCGACGACCTGGCACCGTTGGGCGGGAGCGAGCCGGATCCCACACTCACGGCCGCGGGAGCGCTGGCGGCGGGCAAGGTCGCCGGCCCGCTCGACTGGCGGACGGCGGCGGTGGTCGGCTCGGGCCCTGTCGCCGCGGCGGCCACCGCCCAGCTCGGTGCCGCCGAGGCCACCCTTGCCGAGCGGCGCTTCGACGCCGCCTGCGACGTGCTGTTCGTCGCCGGCAAGGCGGGTGTGCTCGACCATCCGACGGCCGAAGGGGTCAAGGCCACGACGATCGTGCCGCTCACGCCGGTGCCGGTGACCGCCCGGGCACTGGCGGTGCTCGGGCGGGCCGGCCGGGTGGTCATCCCCGACTTCCTGTCGACCGCGGCGCCGCTGCTGGCCGCCCACGACGCCGACGGCGGCGACCCGATCCAGCGCATCCGCGACGTCACCATCGAGCTGGCCGAACACGGCCCCGGGTTGTGGCTGGCTGCCGCCCAGCGGGCCGAGGCCTGCCTCGCCACCTGGACCAAGGAGACGCCGTTCGGGCGCCCCCTGGCCTGAGCCGGCGTCGGCCGGCGCCGGCCGGACCCCCAGGTTCCGGCGTCAAAATCTGGCAAGTACCGCAAGAAAACGACGCCGGAACACCTACTGCTTCATGTAGATGCTGCGCTTGGGGGACGACATCACCTCGCGCACCAGGGGCTCGAAGTGCTCGAGCGGCAGGGTGTCGTAGCCCGGGTCGAAGGCCGGCTGGTCGTACTCGTGGCAGAACTCGGCCGTGTAGTCGAACCACTCGTGGCCCCGGAACTGCTCGCGCAGGTTCGGGTCGAGCCCCAGATGGTGGAAGAAGTAGTAGCCCTGGAAGAGGGCATGCTTCTCCACCATCCAGTGGTTCTGCTCCCTCACGAACGGCTTGACGATGGCGGCCGCCACGTCGGCGTGGTTGAGCGGCCCGAGCAGGTCGCCGATGTCGTGGATCAGCGCGCAGAACACGTACTCGTCGTCGCGGTCGGCCCGGTAGGCGCGGGTGGCGGTCTGGAGCGAGTGCTCCAGCCGATCGACGGCGAACCCGCCGAAGTCACCGCCCAGCTGGCGCAGGTGGGTGAGCGTGCGGTCGGGCAACCCGGCGGCGAGCTCGATCGCGCCGACGGCGATGCGGTCCCAGTCCTCCTTGGTGCCCTCGGTCATGGCATGGAACGTGGCCCGGGGCCGGGCGTCGGCGGTAGCGGTGGCGTCGGTCATCGGATCCTCCTACTCCCACTCAATTGTGCCCGGCGGCTTGGACGTGACGTCGTACGCGACCCGATTGATGCCGGCCACCTCGTTGATGATCCGGCTCGACATGGCCTCCAGCACGTCGTAGGGCAGGCGGGCCCAGTCGGCGGTCATGGCGTCCTCGCTGGTGACGGCCCGGATGATGATCGGATGGGCGTAGGTCCGCTCGTCGCCCATCACCCCCACCGAGCGGATGTCGGGCAGCACGGCGAACGCCTGCCAGATCTCCCGCTCCAGCTCGGCCTTGCGCAGCTCCTCCCGCACGATGGCGTCGGCGTGCTGCAGCATCGCCACCTTCTCGGGCGTGACCTCGCCGATGATCCGCACCGCCAGCCCCGGCCCGGGGAAGGGTTGGCGCCACACGATCTCCTCCGGCAGACCCAGCTCCTCGCCGACCCGCCGGACCTCGTCCTTGAACAGCAGGCGCAGCGGCTCCACCAGCTCGAGCGCCATGTCCTCCGGCAGGCCACCGACGTTGTGGTGGCTCTTGATGGTGGACGCCCCGTCGCCGCCGCCCGACTCGATCACGTCGGGATAGAGCGTCCCCTGCACCAGGAAGCGGGCGTCTTCCAGTCCCCCCGCGGACTCCTCGAAGATGCGGATGAACAGCTCGCCCACGATCTTGCGCTTGTCCTCGGGATCGGTGACGCCGGCCAGCCCCTCGAAGTAGCGGTCGGCCGCCCGCACGTGGATCAGCTCGATGCGCTGGTGGCGCCGGAAGGTGTCGACCACCTGCTCACCCTCGCCCCGGCGCAGCAGCCCGGTGTCGACGAACACGCAGGTGAGCTGGGGCCCGATGGCCTTGTGGACCAGCGCCGCCGCCACCGCCGAGTCGACGCCCCCCGACAGCGCGCAGATCACCCGCTCCGACCCCACCTGGGCCCGGATGGCCGCCACCTGCTGCTCGATGATCGACGTCATCGTCCAGGTCGGCCGGCATCCGGCCAGGTGGTGCAGGAACTGGCGGAGCACCTGCTGCCCGTGCGGCGTGTGCGACACCTCGGGGTGGTACTGGATGCCCCAGATGCGCCGGGCCGGCGACTCGAGGGCGGCCACCGGCGCCCCGGCCGACGTGGCGGTGGCGACGAAGCCCTCGGGGACCCGGGTGATGCCGTCGAAGTGGCTCATCCACACGGTCTGCTCGGGGGGTTGGTCGGCGAGCAGCCCACCGTCCGGCCCGGTGTCCGTCGAATCGGTCAGCCGCAGCGGGGTGCGGCCGTACTCGCCTTGGCCGCCGCGCCCGACCTCGCCGCCCAGCTGCTGGGCGATGAGCTGGGCCCCGTAGCAGATGCCGAGGACGGGGATGCCGAGGCCGTAGATATCGGGGTCGAGCAGGGGGGCGCCGTCGACGTGGACCGACTTGGGGCCGCCGGACAGGATCAGCGCCTGGGGGCGCCGCGCCAGCACCTCGGCGGCGGTGATCGAGTGGGGCACGATCTCGGAGTACACGTGCGCCTCGCGCACCCGCCGGGCGATCAGCTGGGCGTACTGAGCGCCGAAGTCGACGACCAGGCAGGTGTCGAACTCCTCGGACGGATCGGGCGGCGCGACCGTCACCGTGATTCCCCCGGCGAGGCAATAGGTTTCACGACCCGGAGGATGAGGTCATGGGTTTCAGATCCGAAACCCAATGCCTCGGGCTTCCTTCGCTGAAACCTATTGCCTCGGGTTGCACCGGGGGCCCGGCTCACGAGGCCCCCTCACCTATCACCACCAGATCGGCCTTCTGCAGGTCCTTCACGCTCTCGTAGCCGCACAGGGCCATGGACCGGCGTAGGGCGCCGGTGAGGTTGATGCCGCCGGTGGCATCGTGGGCCGGTCCCCGGAGGATCTGCTCCAGTGTGCCCCGGGGCTCGACCCGCACCCGTTCGCCCCGCGGCAGCGAGGCGTGGACCGCACCCATCCCCCAATGCCAGCCCCGCCCCGGCGCCTCGGCAGCGGCGGCCAAGGGCGTGCCGATCATCGCGGCGTCGGCCCCGCAGGCCACGGCCTTGGCGATGTCGCCGCCGGTGGTGACGCCACCGTCGGCGATCACGTGGCAGTACACGCCGGTCTCGTCGAGGTGGCGCATGCGGGCGGCCCGGGCGTCGGCCAGCGCGGTGGCGAGCGGCACGCCCACGCCGAGCACCTCGCGGGTCACGGCGCCGGCCCCCGATCCGGCCCCCACCAGCACGCCGGCGGCACCGGTGCGCATGAGGTGCAGCGCCGCCTGGTACGAGGTGCAGCCACCCACCAGCACCGGCAGCTCGTAGTGGCGGATGAAGGCCTTGAGGTTGAGCGGCTCGGCCGTGCGGGCCACGTGCTCGGCGGAGACGATAGTGGCCTGGATGACCAGCAGGTCGGGCTCGGCTTGGAGCACCGCGTCGGCCAGCTGCAGCGTGCGGTGGGGCGTGATCGCCACGGCGCAGGTGACGCCGGCGTCCTTGATCTCGGCGATGCGCGGGCCGATCAGCTCGGGCTTGACCGGCTCGGCGTAGATCTCCTGCATCCGCCGGGTGGCGCTAGCAGCGGGCAGCTCGGCGATCTCCTCGAAGAACTTCTCGGGGTGCTCGTAGCGGGTCCATAGCCCCTCGAGGTGCAGGACCCCCGCTGACCCCAGCCGGCCCAGCTCCACCGCCGTGGCAGGCGAGACCACGCTGTCGGTCGGGGCGCCAAGGATGGGCATCTCGAACCGGTAGGCGTCGATCTCGCAGGCGACGTCGACATCCTCGGGATCGCGGGTGCGCCGGCTGGGAACGATCGACACGTCGTCGAGCCGGTATGCCCGTCTTGCGGTCTTGCCGATGCCGATGTCGACCTCGGCCATCGATCACCTCGTCTCGCCGGAGGGGAAGTCCCGAGTGTAACGACGCCCGTGGAGCTCCCCGGGTACCGCCAACCCTCATCCGACATGGCTACGCCAGCTCGTCGACGAGCCGCCACAGGGCGTCGACGTGGCGCTGCTCGGTGGTCCAGGCGCCGACGCTGGCCCGCAGCACGTAGCGGCCCGCCAGCCTGGTGTGCGTCAGGTAGACGCGGCCGGTGGCGTTGAGCGCCCGGTGCAGCGCCTCGGTCGCCTCCTCGCCGTCGGCGTGGCGGAAGCACACCAGGTTGAGGTGCGGCGGCGCCGCCAGCTCGAGCCTCTGGTCGGCGGCGATGCGGTCGGCCAGCTCCCTCGCCAGGCGGACGTGCTCGCGCACGTGGTGGCGCAGGCCCTCGACGCCGTACCAGCGCAGCACGAACCACAGCTTGAGCGACCGGAAGCGGCGGCCCAGCGGCACGTGCCAGTCGCGGTAGTCGATGACCTGGCCCGACTCCGAGGCCTGATTGCGCAGGTACTCGGGCAGGATCGAGAGGGCGCCCACCAGCGCCGACCGGTCCGCCACCCAGAACAGCGAGCAGTCGAAGGTCGTGAACAGCCACTTGTGCGGATCTGTGACGTAGCTGTCGGCCCGATCGAACCCCGCCTGCATGGCCCGCAGCTCTGGGCAGACCGCCGCCGATCCCGCCATGGCGCCGTCGACGTGCAGCCACATCCCCGCCCCCTCGGCGATGTCGGCGATGGCGGGCACCGGATCGACGGCCAACGAGCTGGTGGTGCCGATCGTGGCCATCACCAGGCAGGGGACTCGGCCGTCGGCCCGGTCGGCACCTACGGCCGCGGCCAGCAGGTCGGGGCGGAGGGCGAAGGCGTCGTCCACGTCGATCATCCGGAGCTGCTCGGGCCGCAGGCCGGCGACGCGGGCGCCCTTCTCCAGCGACGAGTGCGCCTGGGTCGATGCGTAGACAGTGAGCCGGTCGATGGTGACGCCGGTCCGGGCCAGGGCCCGCTCCCGGGCGGCGAGCAGCGCGCACAGGGTGGCCGACGATGCGGAGTCCTGGATCACGCCCCCGCCGGCGCCTGTGGACAGGAAGCGCTCGGGCAGGCCCAGCGCCTCGACCATCCAATCGAGCACGTGGGTCTCGACCTCGGTGCACGCCGGACCGGTCTGCCACAGCATCCCCTGGGTGCCTAGCCCGCTCGAGACGATGTCGCCCAGGATGGCCGGCCCGGAGGTGTTGGCCGGGAAGTAGGCGTGGAACCCGGGATGCTGCCAGTGCGTGGTCGCCGGGACGACCACTCGGTCGAGGTCGGCGAGCACGGCGTCGAACGGCTCGGGGTCCGCCGGTGGCGAGGGCGGCAGCCACGACCGGACTTGGCCGGGCGCAACGTCGGTCAGCACCGGATGCTGCTCGATCGTGTCGAGGTAGTCGGCCACCCAGTCGACGGCGGCGTGCCCCCACCGCCGCAGCTCGTCGGGGGTCATGTGGTATGAGGGTCGGCCCATCATCCGGAAGGTAGCGACCCCCACCTAAACTCCACCCATGGAGGCCGCTGCCAGTCCCTTCGTCCCCGATCCCGGTGACGACTACCCGCCGAAGTTCGCCAAGGAAGGCCTGACCTTCGACGACGTGCTGCTGTTGCCGGCCGAGTCGTCGGTCCTCCCGGCCGAGGTCAGCACCAGCACCCGGCTGACGCCGAGGATCGAGCTGGCCATCCCCATCGTGTCGGCGGCCATGGACACGGTCACAGAGGCCCCGCTCGCCATCGCGCTGGCCCGGGCCGGTGGCATCGGCGTCATCCACCGCAACCTGTCGGTCGACGACCAGGTGTCAGAGGTCGACAAGGTGAAGCGCAGCCAGTCGGGCATGATCGTCGACCCCGTCACGCTGCCGGCCGAGGCGCTGGTGACCGACGCCCTGGAGGTCATGGCCCGCTACCACATCTCGGGCGTGCCGATCACCGACGCTGAGGGCCACCTGGTGGGGCTGCTGACCAACCGTGACCTGCGCTTCATCGAGGACGTCGACCAGCCCATCGCCAACGTGATGCGCCGGCCGCCGCTGGTGACGGCGTCGCTCGGGACCACGCTCGAGGACGCCAAGGACATCCTCTGGAAGAACCGCATCGAGAAGCTGCCGATCGTCGACGACCGGGGCCTGCTCAAGGGCCTGATCACGGTCAAGGACATCAAGAAGCGCACCGACTTCCCCCACTCCACACAGGACGAGAAGGGTCGCCTGCGAGTGGGCGCCGCCGTAGGCGTCGGTCCCGATGCCCTCGAGCGGGCCGAACGGCTCGTCGACGCGGGCGTGGACGTGCTGGTGGTGGACACCGCCCACGGCCACAGCCAGGCGGTGCTCGACGTGGTCAAGCAGGTGAAGGGCGCGTTCCCGATCGACGTGATCGCCGGCAACGTCGCCACCGCCGAGGCGGTCGACGCCCTGGTCGGCGCCGGCGCCGACGGCGTGAAGGCTGGGGTTGGCCCCGGGAGCATATGCACCACCCGGGTGGTGGCGGGCGTCGGCGTCCCCCAGGTCACGGCCACCTACGACTGCGCCACGGCGGCCGCCCGGCACGGCGCCACCGTGGTCGCCGACGGCGGGATCCAGTACTCCGGCGACGTGGCCAAGGCCATCGCCGCCGGCGCCGACACCGTGATGCTGGGAGGCCTGCTAGCCGGCGTGGACGAGTCGCCGGGTGAGGTCGTGCTCCACCAGGGCGAGCGCTACAAGGAGTACCGGGGCATGGGGTCGATGGGCGCCATGAAGGCCCGGTCGTACTCCAAGGACCGCTACTTCCAGGGCGACGTGATCGACACCGACGAGCTGGTGCCCGAGGGCATCGAGGGCCGGGTCGCCTACAAGGGACCGGTCGCCAACGTGCTGTTCCAGCTGGTCGGCGGCGTGCGGGCGGCCATGGGCTACTGCGGCGCCGCCAGCATCGCCGACCTCCAGCGCAACGCGCGGTTCGTGCGGATCACCGGTGCCGGCCTGCGGGAGTCGCACCCCCACGACATCACGATCACCAAGGAAGCCCCGAACTACGGGACCTGGTAGGTGCCCCAAGGCCATTCTCGGTACAGAATCGGCCGTCCCAGCGACCGTTCCTGTGCTGAAACGGCCAGCAGCCGCGGTTCACACGTCGGGATGGTTGAGGTCGCCCCGGCCTAGCGTCCCGGTGCCGGCACCGAGCAGCTGGCGGAGCAGGTTGGCGGTGGCGCCCCACACGGTGTCGCCCACCAGCTCGAAGAAGTAGATCGGCCGGGAGTCGCCGCCCGGGAACGTCCACACCTCTTCGCGGAAGTTGGCGGGGTCGAGCAGCTCGGCCAAGGGCACGTGGAGCACGGCCTCGACCTCGTCGGGGTTCGGGTGAGTCTCCGGCCGGCCGGGCAGGACGCCCACGTACGGGACGATGAACGACCAGCTCGACACCGTGGCCAGGTGGTCGAGCTCGCCGACGATCTCGACCGTGGACGGGTCGAGATCGATCTCCTCCTTGGCCTCCCGCAGGGCGCCGTCCACGGCTGACTCGCCCGGCTCGACCCGACCGCCGGGGAAGCTCACCTCGCCCTGGTGGGTCCTCATGCCCCAGGTGCGCCGGGTGAGCACCACCACGGCTTGGCCGCCGTCGTCGTAGAGGGGGGCGAGCACCGCCGAAGGTCGGGCCCGGGGATGGGCGCGCTCGCGGTCCGACGGCCGGGCCGGTCCCAGCGACGCCAGCGCCGCCGCCACCTGGGCTACGCCGGGGCGCCGCCGCTCGGGCGGCAGGTGCGCCCACGGGGCTGGACCACCGGGGCGGGCATTGTTCGGGCGGGGGATCCGCTGCGCCCCGCCGCGGCCGTCCGGGAGGGGCACCGGGGCCGCTGGCGGTTGCTCGCCGGGACCGGGCCAGCCCGGCAGCCCCCGTTCCGCCGCCTCACGGGCCGAGACGTTGACAGCCTCCGGCCACTCGTCGGGCGCCGCCTCCTGGGGGCCGGTCGGGCGCTCAGGCACCAGACTGGGCGCCCGAGCTGGCCGTCTGCGCCACCAGCGCCTCGAGCAGGTCGCGCAGTCCCCCGGTCTTGAGGTTGCTCATCACGCGCCCAGGCGGCGTCTCGCCGCGCTCCCATTCCATCCACTGGGCCAGCAGCTTGGCGGGGTCAGGGGGCGGCTTGTCCATGCCCCGGCAGGCTACCGGCACCCACTTCGGCCGACGCCGGACGGACGCGGACGTCCACGGCACGGGTGGGTGGCGTGCCGGCTTGGCCGTGCCAGGCTGGCGGGGTGCCCCACCGGCCCGTCCGCCGCCTCGTCCTCGCTTCCGCGTCACCGGCCCGCCTGACGCTGTTGCGCGCCGCCGGGCTCGCGCCGGACGTCGTGGTCAGCGGCGTCGACGAGGACGCCGTCACCGGCTTGGCGCCCGCCGACGCGGCCCGCACGCTGGCCGAACGCAAGGCCGAGGCTGTCGGCCGACGGCTGGCCGACGAGCCCGGTGACGATGGGGAGCGCCCCCGAGCCCTGGTCGTGGGTTGCGACTCGATGCTGGTGATAGACGGCGAGGTGCGAGGCAAGCCGGTCTCGGCGGACCAGGCCCTCGCCTGGTGGCGGGCACAACGGGGGCGATCGGGCGTCCTGGTCACCGGCCACGCGGTCGTCGACGTGACCACCGGCCGGCGCACGTCCGGCGTCGCCGAGACCGTCGTCCGGTTCGGCTGCCCGTCCGACGCCGAGATCGAGGCCTACATCGCCACCGGGGAGCCGCTGGGTGTGGCGGGCGCCTGCACCATCGACGGCTACGGCGCACCCTTCGTCGCCGGCATCGAGGGCGACCACGGCACGGTGATGGGGCTGTCGCTCCCCCTGCTCCGCACGCTGCTGGCCGACCTTGGTGTATCGATAACCGATCTGTGGGTGCTGCCCTCATGAACGGTTCTGGTGACGCGATCCGTCGAAATTCAACGGATCCCGTCACCGAAAACGGTGCCCACCTCGTACCGGCCGGCGCCGGCCCGGCGCTGCGCATCGGTCCGCTCGACCTGTGGCCGCCGGTGGTGCTGGCGCCCATGGCCGGCATCACCAACGCGCCGTTCCGCCGCCTGTGCCGGTCGTTCGAGCCCGGCGGGCTGTTCGTGAGCGAGATGATCACGGCCCGGGGCCTGGCCGAGCGCAACAACAAGACGCTGCGCATGGCCCGGTTCGCCGACGACGAGCCGGTGCGGTCGATCCAGCTCTACGGCACCGAGCCCCGCGCCGTGGCCGAGGCGGTCCGCCTCCTGGTGGGCGACGAGCGAGCCGACCACATCGACCTCAACTTCGGTTGCCCGGTCGCCAAGGTGACCCGCAAGGGCGGCGGGGCGGCGCTGCCGGTGCGCCGGGCGTTGTTCCGCGACATCGTGCGGGCCGCCGTCGGCGCCGCCGGCTCTACGGGGCCCGTGCCGGTCACCGTCAAGCTGCGCATCGGCGTCGGCGATCGCCTGCGCACCTTCCTCGACGCCGGTCGCATCGCCGAAGGCGAAGGAGCCGCCGCCGTCTCGCTCCACGCCCGCACCGCCGAGCAGCACTACTCGGGCCAGGCGGACTGGACGGCGATCGCCGCGCTCAAGCGCGCCGTCACGAGCATCCCCGTGCTCGGCAACGGCGACGTCTGGGAGGCCACCGATGCGCTGCGGATGATGGACACGACCGGCTGCGACGGCGTGGTGGTGGGTCGCGGCTGCCTCGGCCGCCCGTGGCTGTTCCGGGACCTGGCGCTGGCGTTTGCAGGGCGGCCCGCGCCCGGTCCGCCCCGCCTGGGCGAGGTCTGCGAAGTGCTCCGCTGCCACGCCCGCCTGCTCGCCGAATGGCTGACCGAACCGATCGCCGTGCGCGACGTCCGCAAGCACGTGGGCTGGTACCTGCAGGGCTATCCGGTGGGTGGCGAGCTGCGGCGACGCCTCACCGCCGCCCCGACCATCGCGGCGCTCGAGGCCGAGCTCGACCGGCTCGACCCCGACCTCGCTCCCCTGCCGGGGACGACCGGCCAGCCCCGGGGCAAGTCCTCGGGCCCCATCCGGGTGACGCTGCCCGACGGCTGGCTCGCCGGGGCGGACGATCCGTCGCCGGTGGTGGCCGACGAGCTGGAGGCGGTCAGCGGAGGTTGATCGCCGGGACGGTGCTCCCGGGCCGAGGAGTAGCCAAATGTCTCAGCTGCCCCTCATCCCCGGCCGGCGGCGGTCGACGAACCGTGCACCACTCCGGCCTTGCCCAATCGGCGCTGCGGCTAGTCCGCCGGTGCCGCGCTGGCCGCTTGACCCTCCCGTTGGGGGAGGGGTGATGCTTCGGCCATGGCTTCCTTACGCAGAGACATCAAGCTCGGCCGCAATCCGGAGGACGTGTGGAGGGCGATACGCGACGTCGGCGCCGTGCACGAGCGGCTGGCGCAGGGATTCGTGGTCGACACGGCGCTGGAGCCGGGTGCTCGGGTCGTGACCTTCGCCAACGGGGCGGTGGTGCGGGAGCTGATCATCGACGTCGACGACGACCGCCGCCGCCTCTCCTACACCGCGATCGAGGGCCCACTGGGGTCGACCCATCACAACGCCTCGTTCGAGGTCGTCGGCGAGCCTGATGGCGGCAGCCGGCTGGTCTGGATCACCGACGTCCTGCCGGACGACGTCGCACCAGCCATCGAGGGGATGATGGACCAGGGTGTCACCGCCATGATCCGCACGTTCGACGGGGTCGCAGTGGAGTAGATGAGCGCCATGGACGTGCTGGTGACCATCGGCCAGTTCTCGAAGATGACCTACCTGAGCGTCAAAGCGCTCAGGCATTACCACGACGTTGGGCTCCTGGAGCCCGCCGCCGTCGACCCCTCGTCCGGCTACCGGCTCTACTCCGCCGCCCAAACGTCGACGGCACAGGCGATCCGGCGCTTCCGCGACCTGGGGATGCCACTCGACCGGATCCGGGCCGTGCTCGACGCCCCCGACGTCGACGCACGCAACCACGCCATCCTGGTCCACCTCCGCCACATGCAGGAGCAGCTGGCACAGACCCAGGCGACGGTCGCCTCGCTGCAGGCGCTGCTCGAGGATGTCCGTCGGCCCGCCGACGTCGAGCTGCGCTCTGTACCGGCCACGCCGACGCTGGCCATCAGCGAGCCGGTGGGTTTCGAGGACTGCCCAGCTTGGCTCGGCACCGCCCTGGCCGAGCTGCACCAGGCGCTCGATGGTCTTGGCATCGGTCCCACGGGGCCCGACGGCGCCCTCTACCCGGACGAGTTCTTCGAATCCGGGAAGGGCACGGTGGTCGCCTTCGTGCCCATCGGAGGCTCGGGCACACCCGTCGCGGTGGGCGCCGCCGGACGCCTCGGACGGGCCGCACCGCACCAGTTGGGCGCGAGCGACCTCGCCGTCATGGTCCACACCGGACCGTTCGCCGACATCGACCAGACCTACGGCGCGTTGGGCACCGTCGTCGCCGAGCGGGGCATCGGCGCTCCGGGCCCGATCCGTGAGCACTACCCCGCCGACGACCGCGCCGAGGTGTGCTGGCCGGTTGACCTCTCCAGTCCAGGGGCTTCATGAACGACCTGAGACGGCCCTCGTTGGTGCTACGGCCCTCGTCGGTACCCGGGCTCAGACGCCTAAAGTCCGCGAGGTGCTGTTCGAGGGGTTCGGGAGCGGCTTGGTTCTCTTCTATGAAGAGCTGGCCGCCAACAACACGCGTGACTGGTGGCAGGCCAACAAGCCGCGCTACGAGCGGGACGTCCGGGCGCCACTGGAGCACCTGCTCGAGGACCTGCGGCCGGAGTTCGGCGAGGCCAAGGTGTTCCGCCCCAACCGCGACACCCGGTTCTCGAGGGACAAGTCGCCTTACAAGACCGCGGCCGCCGCTGTCATCGGGGCGGCGCACGAGGGGGTCGGAACGCTGTACCTGCAGGTCTCGGCCGAGGGGATGATGGTCGGCGGCGGCGCGTACATGCCGGCGAGCGACCAGCTCGCCCGCCTTCGGGAGGCGATCGCCGACGACGAGACCGGCCCCGAGCTCGAGCAGATCGTCGCCGACATCCGCCGGAAGGACGGCGAGATCGGCGCCCACGACGAGCTCAAGACCGCGCCTCGCGGCTATCCCGCGGACCACCCCCGGATCGAGCTCCTGCGCCTCAAGGGCATCATCGGATGGTGGGACCACGCTCCCGGCCCGTGGCTGCACACCGCCGAGGCCCGGGACACGGTCGCCGACCGCTGGCGGTCGCTCGGCCCCCTCAACGCCTGGCTGGTCGCCAACGTCGGTCCCAGCGAGCTGCCCAGCCGGGAGCGCTGATTCAGCCCGGCGCCGGCGACGTCCTGCATCTCACTCACCCACCACGCGGACGGGCCCGCCACCCAGGGGCGGCGGGCCCGTCGTGCCGTGCGAGCGTGGCGCTCAGGCGGCGATGACGACTTACATCATCCCGCCCATGCCACCCATGCCGCCCATGGGATCGCCTCCGCCGGCGGGCATGGGGGCGGGTGGCTCGGGCTTGTCGGCGACGAGCGACTCGGTGGTGAGCACCAGGCCGGCGATCGACGCTGCGTTCTGCAGCGCCGCCCGCGTGACCTTGGCCGGGTCGATGACGCCGGCCTTCACCAGGTCCTCGTAGTCGCCGCTCAGGGCGTTGAGGCCGATCGACCCGGTCTCGGCCTCGATCTGGCGCACGGCCACCGCACCCTCGAACCCGGCGTTGGCGGCGATGAGCCGGGCCGGCCACTCGAGCGCCCGGTAGACGGTGCGCGCGCCGGTGGCCTCGTCGCCCGAGAGCGAGTCGACGACCTTGCCGACCGCGGCCCGGCTGCGCAGCAGCGCAACGCCACCGCCCGCGACGATGCCCTCCTCGATGGCGGCACGGGTGGCCGACAGGGCGTCTTCGATGCGGTGCTTCTTCTCCTTGAGCTCGACCTCGGTGGCGGCGCCGACCTTCACGACCGCCACGCCGCCGGACAGCTTGGCCAGCCGTTCCTGCAGCTTCTCGCGGTCCCAGTCGGAGTCCGTCGTGTCGATCTCGTTGCGGATCTGCTGGATGCGGCCCTTGATCTCGTCCTCGGACCCGGCGCCCTCGACGAGCGTGGTGTCGTCCTTGGTGACGATGACCTTCTTGACCCGGCCCAGCAGGTCGAGGGTGATGTTGTCGAGCTTGAGCCCGACCTCCTCGGCCACGACCTGGCCGCCGGTGAGGATGGCCATGTCCTGCAGCATCGCCTTGCGGCGGTCGCCGAACCCGGGAGCCTTGACGGCCACGCTGTTGAACGTGCCCCGGATCTTGTTGACCACCAGCGTCGCCAGCGCCTCGCCCTCGACGTCCTCGGCGATGATCAGCAGCGGGCGGCCCGTCTGCATGACCTTCTCGAGCACCGGGAGCAGGTCCTGCACCGAGCTGATCTTGGCCTGGTGCAGCAGCACGTAGGCGTCCTCGAGGACGGCCTCCTGCCGGTCCTGGTCGGTGACGAAGTACGGCGCCAGGTAGCCCTTGTCGAACTGCATGCCCTCGGTGAACTCGAGCTCCATGCCGAACGTGTTGGACTCCTCGACCGTGACCACGCCGTCCTTGCCGACCTTGTCGATGGCGTCGGCCAGCACGTCGCCGATGGCCGGATCGGCAGCGGAGATGGCCGCCACCTGAGCGATCTCGGAGCGGTCGTCGATCTCCCTGGCCTGGTCGGCGATGGCCTCGACCGCGGCCGTCACGGCCTTCTCGATGCCCTTCTTGAGCCCGGTAGGACTGGCACCGGCGGCCACGTTGCGGAGGCCCTCGCGCACCAGCGCCTGGGCCAGCACGGTGGCGGTCGTGGTGCCGTCGCCGGCGACGTCGTTGGTCTTGGTGGCGACCTCCTTCACGAGCTGCGCGCCCATGTTCTCGAAGGGGTCGTCGAGCTCGATCTCACGGGCGATCGACACGCCGTCGTTGGTGATGGTCGGCGCGCCCCACTTCTTGTCGAGCACCACGTTGCGGCCCTTGGGGCCGAGCGTGACCTTCACCGCGTCGGCGAGCTTGTTGACGCCGGTCTCGAGTGATCGCCGGGCCTGGTCGTCGAACTTGAGGATCTTGGGCATCAGCCGCTCACTTCTTCACGATCGCAAGTACGTCACGGGCCGAGAGGACGAGCACGTCCTCGCCTTCGAGGGTGACCTCGGTGCCGCCGTACTTGCTGTAGAGGACGGTGTCGCCCACGCTCACACCGATGGGGATGATCTCGCCGGTCTGCTCGGAGCGCTTGCCAGGGCCCACGGCCAGGACCTCGCCCTGCTGCGGCTTCTCCTTGGCTGTATCGGGAATGACCAGTCCGCTGGCGGTGGTCTCCTCGCTCTCACCGGGCTTGACGACGATGCGATCGTCGAGGGGCTGCAGGTTCATGCGTGTCGCCTCCATTGGCGCTCGCTCGGCTAACCCCGGGTGGGTTAGCAGTCTCCCTATGTCGAGTGCTAACGCTAGGCCACGCCGGTTAGCACTCGCAACCCGTGAGTGCCAAAGGCTTGCCCCTTCAGGCCACGGGAAGGCGAAGGTTCGGCGTGGCGCCGGTGTCGAGCGGGGACGGGCCGTCGGAGCGCAGGCGCCACCACGCGGCGGCGGCGATCATGGCGGCGTTGTCGGTGCACATCGACCGGCTGGGGACGAACGGGCGGATGCCGTCCTCGTCGCACGCCTCCACGAACCGCGATCGCAGGGAGCTGTTGGCCGCTACCCCGCCGCCCAGGCACAGCCCCTTGGCACCCACGTCGCGGGCCGCTTGCCGGGCCTTGGTGACGAGGACGTCGACGACCGCCTCCTGGAAGCTGGCGGCCACGTCGGCGGTGGCGACGTCGGGATGGCGGCGGACGTGGTTGACCACCGCCGTCTTGAGCCCGCTGAAGCTGAAGTCGTAGGGCCGATCGGCCATGGCCCGAGGAAAGGCGATGGCGTGCGGGTCGCCATCGGCGGCGATGCGGTCGATGACCGGTCCGCCGGGATAGCCGAGACCCAAGAACCGGGCCACCTTGTCGAACGCCTCCCCGGCGGCGTCGTCGATGGTCGAGCCGAGCAGCCGGTAGCGGCCGTGGTCCTCCATGTGGACCAGCAGCGTGTGGCCGCCCGACACCAGCAGCACCACGAGCGGCAGCTCCAGGTCGGGCTCCTCCAGGAACGAGGCGTAGAGGTGGCCCTCGAGGTGGTTGACGGCCACGAAGGGCACGTCCCATACCAAGGCCAGAGCCTTGGCGGCGCTGACGCCCACCAGCAGCGAGCCGACCAGTCCGGGTCCGGCGGTGGCGGCCACGGCCTCCACCTCCTGGTCCGCGACCCCGGCCTCCACCAGCGCCTCGGCCAGCACGGGGGTGAGCAGCTCGACGTGGGCCCGGCTCGCGATCTCGGGAACGACGCCGCCGTAGCGGGCATGGCGGTCGATCTGGCTGGCGACCACCGACGAGCGCACGCGCGTGGCCCGCTCGACCACTGCAGCGGCGGTCTCGTCGCAGGAGGTCTCGATGCCCAGGATCACGTCGGCCATTCAGTCAGCCTACGGGCGTCGGCTGGCGGGGGGTGTGGGGGACAGAGGCTCCTGCCGGAGCCCCCCTCTGTCGCTCGGTCCGGCTTCGCCGGTCGAGCGACCAGCATGACGACGCCGCCGACAGGCGGCGACCCAATCGGTGGGGGCAGGTCCAGCGGCGGCGGGTCGCCCGGAGACCGACACCATTACGGGGCGGCGGGTGGGGGTCGGGCTGGAGGGTTTCCCTCCCCCTCGAAAGTCAGATCCAATCGCCCTCGACGACGGTGCGGCCGGGGAGGGCGGACTCGATCTCCCGGAGGCGGGTGGCGTACTCCTCGGTGTCGACGTCGTTGGCCCACATGACCAGGGCATCCTCGCCGGTCTCCGGGTAGTAGCCCTTGCGCACGCCGGCGGGCACGAAGCCGAAGCGCTGGTACAGCGCCTGCGCGCCCGAGTTGCTCATCCGCACCTCGAGCGTGAGGTTGCGGCACCCGCGCTCGATCGCCGCCCGGGCCAGAGCCAGCAGCATCCGGGTGGCGACGCCGTGGCGCTGCCACGCCGGGTCGACGGCGATCGTGGTGATGTGGCCGTCGTCGACGGCCCGGAACAATCCGGCATAACCCACCACCTCCGATCCCACCCGGGCCACCAGGTAGACCCGGCTACCGCGCTGGCTGATCTCCCCCAGGAACAGCCCGAACGTCCAGGGCCGGGGGTACACCTGCTGCTCGATCCGCAGCACGCCGCGCAGGTGGCGGCGACGCATCGGCGTGATCCGCACCTCCAACGCATCGGCGTCACCGGGCAGGCGCAGGGCGCGGGCCACTAGAGAACCTCGACTCGGCCGCAGGCCGAGGCCATCAACGCCAGAGCGTCAGGGCGGGAGCGAACGGGTGACGTTGAGGATGCGGCGCCGCTGTCGGCGCCTATCGGCGCCGGCGGCGGTAGGCGCCGCACCGGAAGCGACAGGACCCGCGAGCGGGGAGTGGACGGGCGACGCTCCACTAGCCGGCCTCCCGGGCGTCGCGGGTCGACCAGTTGATCTCGGCGTCGGGGCGCCGCAGGTACAGCGGCTCGAGCTCCCACGACTTGACGAAGTCCTCGCGCAAGGCCCGGGCATGGGCCAGCTGCACCAGCGACGCGGCCGACGGGTGGGCCAGCCCCTGGTCCCCGACCTCGACGTTGGACAGGTCGGCGAACGCCTCGCAGTAGCGCCGGGCGCCGTCGCCCACCAGCAGCATGTCCTCCCTGGTCGCCTCGACCTCGCCCGCCAGGTCGTCCGGCGACGAGAGCTGGGGGCCGCTCAGGCGCTGGACGCCGCCGGGCACCTGGCGGTACGTCGCCGTGAACAGCTCGCCCCGGCGGGCGTCGATGGCCGTCACGATCAGTCGGGGGCTCCAGCGCACCGGGAACGCCAGCAGGTCGAGGCTGGTCACGCCGATCATCGGGATCCGCAGCGCGTGGGCCATGGCCTTGCCGGCGGCGATGCCCACCCTCAGCCCGGTGAACAGCCCGGGGCCGACGTCGACCGCCACGCACCCGATCTCGCTCAGTTCCACCCGGGCCTGGTGCCGCAGGAAGTCGATCGACGGGGCCAGCGACTCGGCGTGGCGCCTGCCCCGGCTGGAGTGGACCGAGGCCAGCACGCCCTCGTGGCCGCCGATGGCGCAGCCGACCTGCATCGTCGACGTGGTGATGCCGAGGATCAGCACGGTGCGGCCCCGTCCGGCACCCCCGCCCAGGGGGCGACCGCCTCGACCAGCGAGGCCATGCGCCGCAGCCAGGACCGACCCGAGCTGCGCAGCACGAGGGTGCGGTCGTCGTCGCCGGCGCCGAAGGTGAGCCGCACCTCGAGCAGGTCGGACGGGAGCAGCGGCGTGATGGCGTCCCCCCACTCGATGAGGACGACGCCGCGGTCGTCGAGCAGCTCGGACAGCCCGAGATCCACGACCTCGCTGAGCTGGTCGAGTCGGTAGACGTCGACGTGGTGCACGGGCAGGCGCCCGGCGTACTCCTGGACAAGCGTGAAGGTGGGGCTGGTGATCGGCTCGGTGACCCCGAGGCCGCGGCCGAAGCCCTGGACGAACGCCGTCTTGCCGGCACCGAGGTCGCCGGCCAGCACGATCAGGTCGCCCGGCTGGGCCAGCGCCGCCAGCGCCGCCGCCAGCTCCTGGGTGGCATCCACGGAGGACGTGCGGGCGACGAGCGTCGCGGCGTCGCGGGGCTCCACGGGCACCAGGTCAGACTAGGGGCCCTGCACGCAGCTCAGAGGGCCCCGGTGGTGGTCGGGCCGACCACGGCGAGGTCGCGGCGACGCCACCCGTCGAGCTCGACCTCGACGGACAGGACCATCGCCTCGTCGATCACCGAGGCCGTTCCCAACGCATCGGTGACGACTGGCGGCTCGAACCCCATGCCGCTGCCCCGCACCATCCACCGATCGGCACGGACCCCGGCCACCGCGTCCCGGACGTCGACGCCGGTCGCTCCCGGCCGGCAGGCGTCGAGCAACCGCCGCTGGGCGTCGACCGCCGCGTCGTCCCGCGGCCCGCCGGCGTCGCCGGCGTCACCGAGCGACACCGTGCGGCCCATCCCGCCCTCGTACCCGTCGACCAGCAGCCCGACGTCGACATGGACCGGCTCGGCGCCGGAACCGACCGGCTGCACCACCACCCCCGACCCGGGCATCGTGACGCCCCGCTCGGCCGCCGCCCGCAGCGCCGCAGCCCGGGCGGCGACGGGGTCGAGCCCACCCCCGAGCGCGGCGCCGGCCGCTTCCACCGCCTCCCTGGCAACGGCGACCGCTGACCGGATCCGCTCCACCTCCGCCGGCAGCTTGAGCGCCCGGACGGCCCGCAGGAGGTCGTCGGCCGGGACCACCTCGGCTCCGGGCGCAAGGCGGCGCAGCATGTGCTCGAAGCCGGGCGACAGGGCCTCGACCCCGATCCGCCGGACATCGACCAGCCCGGGGATCGCCCCCACGGATGCCGCCATGACGGCCGGGCTCCAGGTGATCCCGTACAGGTGCTCGAACGGCACCTCGGGCGGGACGCCCTCGTCCCAGGTCGATAGCAGGTGCGTCGCCCGGCCCGCCCCAACCAGCACGGACGCCGCCGCGAACGGGCGCGTCGCCGCCGTCCACAGCGACCGCAGCCCGGTGGCGTAGGCCACCGAGTCCCGCCGGCCGAGCACCAGCGCGTCGAGCCCCACCCCGGCCATGGCGTCGAACAGCCGGTCCCTGCGGGCCGCCCGCAGCGCGGTGTCCGCAGCGTCGTCGGCAGTCGTGGCAGCCACGGCGCTCATGAACCGAAGGGCGGGTACGGATGGCCGCCGCCGAGGTGGCACCAGCCGTCCTCGGTCACGGCCACGATCTCCTCGGCCCGGTAGCCGCCGACGCCGTCGGCCCAGACGACCGGTTCGACCACGAGCACCATGCCCGGCGCCATGACCAACCGGTCGTCGAACTCTGGGCCCAGGTCCGTACCCACGAGCGGCATCTCGGCGCTCTCCACCCCCACGCCGTGGGCCAGGTAGAAGTGCGGCAGCCACGGTCGCCCTCGTTTCCCCTCGACCGCCTCGGCGGCTCGGCACAGGTCGCCGCCCGTCACCCCCGGCTTCAGCACGTCGAGCACCGCCACCATCACGGCGCACCAGCCCTCGAAGAGCTGCGCCTCGGCCGGGTTCGGCTGGCGGTCGATCACCCAGGTCCGCCCGAAGTCCGAGGCGTAACCCAGGTGGTCGATGCCGGCGTCGACCCAGACCAGGTCCCCCTCGGAGAAGGTGGGATCGCCGACGCCGGTGGGGAAGGCGATGGTCTCGGTGGTGGTGCGGGGACCGTCGGCGGCCGACCGGGGCATGGGTTGGAAGATCGGGTCGATCAGGTTTGTGTCGACACCCAGCTCGACCAACCGGGCCAGGAACGTCCCCGCGAGCTGGCCGCGCGTGGCGCCCGGGCGGGCGACTGCCTGTGCCGCGACCATGGCCTCCTCGTTGCGCCGCTGCGCCTCGGCGATGCAGGCCAGCTCGTCGGGGGTCTTGGCCAGCTTGGCGGCGCCGACGAGCGGCGACGCGTCGACGACCGCTGCCCCGTCGAGCGCACCGGCCCGCAGCATCGCCCCGCTCTGCTCGTCCACCGCCAGCCGGCGCCCGCCCAGCGGACCGGCGACGTCGGCCAGGACCTTGCCCAGCCCCGCCGCCCCCTCGTCCAGCTCGGGCCACGCCGCCTGGTGGCGCTCGACGTCGAGCGCGGGATCGATGTCGTCGGCCAAGAGGTGCGGCCGCTCCTCGCCCGCGACCACGACCGCCACCGGTCGATCGAAGGTGGCGTGGGACACGTCGACGCCCCGCACCGCTTGGCCGGTGGCGTAAGCGACGTTGGGCCCGTGCAGCAGGACCGCCACCTCGACGCCCTGTCGCTCCATCTCCGCCTGCAGCCGGGCGTGGCGCTCGCGCCGCATCCGATCGGCGTCGATCGGCGCGGGCGGGCCGCGCCGCTCAGCGAGCAGGCGGCTCAGCTCGTCCCCCATGCGCCCATTCATAGCCCAGGAATGACGCCACCGTCAGAAACTGCTATGACGGTGGCCTCCGGCCCGGGAGGAGAGGCAGCGCGATGACCGATGCCATGGCGGACCGAGCGACGGTCGACTTCGACCACCACAGCGCCGAGTTCCACCGCGACCGCCATGCACGGTGGGCCGAGCTGCGGCGCTGCCCCGTGGCGTTCAACCCCAACTACGGCGGGTTCTGGGTCGTCAGCGGCTACGACGAGGTGGCCACCGTCTCCCGCGACGCCGAGACGTTCTCCAGCCGCTACGGGCCCGGGACCGACGGCGACGGCATCGACTACGTGGGCATCGCCGGCCTGCCCCGGGGGACGATCCCGCCCCAGGGGATCGCCGAGGTGGAGGGTCCCCGCCACGGTGCCGTGCGGCGGGTCCTCAACCGATTCTTGGCCCCGCCCGCCATCGCCCGCATGCAGCCGCTGATGGAGGCGACCACCACCTGGTTCCTCGACCAGCGGATCGAGTCCGGCCGCATCGACCTGGTGCTCGACCTGGCCAACCCGGTGCCGGCGATCCTGACGATGGAGCTGGTGGGACTGCCCCACGACAGCTGGCCCCACTACGCCGACGTGTTCCACGGCAGTGTGTCCTACCGGCCGGGAAGCCCGGAGTACGAACGGGCCCTCGGCCACGTCCCCGCCATGCTGAGCGAGCTGCAGGGTGAGATCGACGCCCGCCGGCGCGAGCCCCGGGACGACCTCCTCACCCAGCTGGTGGAGATGGAGGTGGACACGGAAGCGAACGGCGGGCGGCGGCTCACCGACGACGAGCTCATCGCCGTGTTGTGGAACCTCGTGGCGGGCGGGCTGGACACGACCACCTCGCTCACGTCGCTGACCCTCTACCAGCTCGACGGGCACGACGACCTCCGCCGGCGGCTCATCGACGAACCCCAGCTCCTGGGCGCCGCCACCGACGAGTTCCTGCGCTTCACGTCGGTGAACGAGACGCTGACCCGCACGGTCACCCGCGACGTCGAGCTGGGCGGCCAGCAGCTGCGGCGGGGCGACCACCTCATGCTCAGCTGGCTGTCGGCCAACCGGGACGAGCGCGTCTTCGAGCGGCCCGACGAGGTCGTCCTCGACCGGGAGCGCAACCCGCACCTGGCGTTCGGCGTGGGGCCCCACCGGTGCATCGGGATGCACATGGCCCGCACCATGTTCCAGGTGCTCGTGCGCCAGGTGCTCGCCCGCCTGCCCGATTACGTCGTCGACCGCGACGCCACGCAGTTTTATCAGGGCAACCCCCAACTGAACGGCGTCGTCCGGATGCCGGCCACGTTCACTCCCGGCCCGGTGGTCGGCCCGCCCGAACGGCCCTTCTGAGGCCCGGCTCCGGGCCGCCACCCTCAGTCCGCCAGCGACCCGATCGCCTGGGCGACGACGTGGACGGCCAGCGCCCGCACCACGTCCACGTCGACGTCGGCTGCCATGTCACCCGTGGCCGCCGCCACGAATGCGTCGCCATCGCCCCGGGTGTGCGCCGGGAACAACGCGCGTGCCAGCCCGTCGTGCGCACCCTGGGCCACCAGGTGGCAGCCGAGCTTGTCGAGGCGGGCGTTGGTGGCCAAGAGCCCGACCGTGGTGTTGCCGAACCCGGTCCCGGTCACCCGGCGCCAGGCGTCGTCCTGGGTGGCCGCGAGGTTCAGCGCCGCCGCATCGTCGCCGCCCGGGGTGCCGACGGCGTTGACGACCACAAGCGCCGCCACCCGCAGGTCGCCGGCCTGGGCGCGTGCCGACACCAGTCCGCCGGACCGAGGTGGCCGGGAGGGGTCGAGCTTGGCCACGGTGGCCCCGGTGCCGGCCCCCACGGCTCCCAGCTCGATGGGACCCTCGGTGGCGGCCTCGCAGGCGGCATAGCCCTGCTCCGCGCCGGGTCGAACGCTGGGGTCTCCGACGGCAAGGTCGAACAGCCCCAGGGCCACGACGATGGGGACGGGGCCGGCCGGCGTGACGAAGCCCCTGCCCCGCTCCTCGCAGAAGCGCATCACCCCGTCCGCCGCCGCCAGGCCGAACGCCGACCCGCCCGTGAGGACGACCGCGTCGATGCGGCTGACCGTCCGGGCCGGCGCCAGCAGCTCGAAGTCCCGCGTGGCCGGCGCGCCGCCCCGGACCTCGCCCGACGCCACCGTGCCGTCGGGGAACAGGACCACGGTGCAGCCCGTGCGCGCGGCGGCGTCCGTCCAGTGCCCGACCCGCAGCCCGGCGATGTCGGTGATCATGCCGTAGGCCCTACCTGTAGCGGCGCGCCACGCGGGCGCCGATGGCGCACACCACCTCGTAGGAGATGGTGCCGAGACGGCCCGCCCACTCGTCGGGCGTGATCCGCCCGCCGGCCTGCTCGCCGAGCAGCACGACCTGCTCGCCCGGGACGACCTCCGAGCCCAGGCCGCAGTCCACCATCAGCTGGTCCATCGTCACCACGCCGACGATGGGACGCCGCTGGCCCCGGATCAGCACCTCCTGCCCGGCCAGCGGCAGCGACCGGAACACCCCGTCGGCGTAGCCGATCGGCACGGTGGCCACGACCGTGTCGTGCGCGAACTGGTGATGGTGCCCGTAGGAGATGCGCTCGCCCGCGGCCACCGGCTTGACGAACGACACCTCCGACGCCAGCGTCAGCGCCGGCAGCAGCTCGGCGGCCCCAGCCAGCGCCGGGGCCGGGGGGATGCCGTAGACCGCGATGCCGCACCTCACCATGTCGTAGCGCGCCTTGGGGTGGGCCATCGCCCCGGCGGAGTTGGCCATGTGCAGCATGCCGGGATCGATCCCCGCCGCCCGGAGCTCGGCCACCACGCCGTCGAACCGGGCGATCTGGTCGTCGGTGAACGGGTTGTCGGGCTCGTCGGCCACCGGCATGTGCGTGCAGACGCCCTCGAGCCGCAGCTCGGCCAGCTCGCCGATCGACCGGGCGACGGCCACGGCATCGCCGGGAGCGACACCCACCCGGTGCATCCCGGTGTCGACCTTGAGGTGCACCGCCACCGCGGTCGACCGCCGGGCCCGCACCGACTTGGCCAGCGCGGCGATGATCGTCGGGCTGTAGACGGTGAGCCGGGCGTCCGCCGCCACGGCGTCGTCCACCTCGTCGGGCCGGGGCTCCGACAGCAGCAGCATGGGGACGTCGATCCGGGCGTCGCGCAGGCCGACCAGCTCGTCCACCTGGGCCACGGCCAGCCAGTCCGCGCCGGCCTCGACCGCGGCGCGGCCAACCGCGGCGGCGCCGTGGCCGTAGCCGTTGGCCTTGACCACCGCGCAGAGCCGGGCGGGCGCAGCGATGGCCCGGAGCGTGCGCACGTTGTGCCGGATGGCGCCGAGATCGACCTCGGCCCAGGCCCGCGCCACTAGACCGACCCCCCGGCGATGCCTCCCGCCGGTTCCGTCACCGTGGCCAGGGTCGCCGGCAGCGCCTCGACGACGTCGGAGGCGATCAGCCCGTGGGCCGGTCCCGCCTGCGCCGCCCGGCCGTGGAGCCAGGCGCCGGCCGCGGCGGCGTCGAAGGCGTCCGCCCCCCGGGCCAGGAGCGCGCCGATGAGCCCCGACAGCACGTCTCCGGTGCCCGCGGTGGCCAGCCGGGCGTCCCCGGTGGTCGACAGCCGCACCCGCCCGTCGGGGTGGGCGACGACCGTGGTGGGGCCCTTGAGCAGCACGATCGCCCCGGTGTCGGCCGCCAGGCCGCGGGCGGCGGCGATGCGGTCGGGCCCGGGTGGCGCACCCGCCAGGCGGGTGAACTCGCCGTCGTGGGGGGTAAGGACGGCGGACGCGTCCGGGCTGCGGCGCGCCAGGATGTCCACGACCTGCCCGCCCAGGTCGGACAACCCGTCGCCGTCGACCACCACGGGGACCGGGGCCATGCCCACCAAGTGGTGGATGGCGGCCACGGCCGGGGCGCCGCGGCCCAGCCCCGGGCCCAGCACCAGGGCGCCCATGCGGTCGAGCTGCTCGAGCACGACCGCGTCCCACCCGGCGGCCGGCGCCCCGATGCCCACCGCCTCTGTCGGCAGGCCCGGGTCGGCCTCGAGTCCTGGAATGGCGACCCGCACCATCCCGGCACCGGCCCGGTAGGCGGCGCGCGTCGCCAAGTGGGCGGCGCCGGTCATCCCCGGAGAGCCGGCGGCCACCATGACCGCCGCCCGCCACTTGTGGCTGTCGGGGGGACGGGCGGGCACCCACCGGGCGACGTCGCCGGTGTCGACCACCCCCGCACGGGCGCCGGACACGTCCAGCCCGATGTCGGCCACGGTCACCTCGCCGGCCAGGGAGCGGCCCGGGTGGAACAGCAGGCCGGGCTTGAGCGCCGCGAACGTCACCGTGCGGACCGCGGGCGCCGGACGGCCCGCGGCCTCGCCCGTCAGGCCGTCGACCCCGCTGGGGATGTCGACCGCCAGCACCGGTGCGCCGGCGGGATCGGGCGCGACGTACTCGCCCCGGAAGCCGGTGCCGTAGGCGGCGTCGATGACCAGGTCACTGTCCGGAAGTGTGGGCGGCGCGTCCGGCGCCGCGATCACGTGGACGTTGACGCCGCGCCGCTCGAGCAGGCGGGCGGCCTCCCGGCCGTCGTTGCCGTTGTTGCCCTTGCCGGCCACGACGACGACCCGGCGCCCGTACGAGCCCCCCAGCATGGCGAGCGCCCGCCGGGCCAGCGCGGCGCCGGCCCGCCCGATCAGCACGTCGACCGGCTCGGGGGCGGCGGCGTCGACCGCCGCCATCTCGTCGGGCGTGAGCACGGGCAGCATGGGCCACCGACCCTACGAGTCTGCGCCCGATGGGCGCACACTCTCCGCACCGTGTTCCTGCTCCTGCTGCTTCGCAGCGGGCCGCTCGGGCTTCGACGCGGCGTTCCCCGCTCTCGCGTTGCTGTCCCGTCACCCTCGACGCGGTGGGCCGCTCGGGCCCAGAGGCCTCGCCTATCGGCTCGGCCTCTGTGCCCCAGCTCCCACTGCGATCACGAGCGCCTCGGCCACGGTGGAGGTGTGGGACAGGCTCACATGCCAGTCGGCGATGCCCCGGTCCGCCGCCAGGCCGGCGGCCGTCCCGTGCAGCACGAGCGACGGCGCCCCGGACGCGGCCCGCACCACCTCGATCTCCCGGAAGGCGCACGCCCCCAGTCCCAATCCCATGGCCTTGAGCACCGCCTCCTTGGCGGCGAACCGGGCGGCGAACCGCTCGGTCGGATCCCGCCGGGCGCGGCAGTAGGCCTGCTCGTCGTCGGTGTACACCCGGGCCGCGAACCCGGGGGTCCGGGCCAGCACCCGGCGCATGCGGTCGACCTCGCACAAGTCGATGCCGACCCCGACGACGGCGCTCAC
This sequence comes from Acidimicrobiales bacterium, assembly GCA_035641315.1. Lineage (GTDB taxonomy): Bacteria > Actinomycetota > Acidimicrobiia > Acidimicrobiales > VFJN01 > DASQUK01. The sequence goes on from DASQUK010000080.1 coordinate 45,583, forward strand.
GGTCCGGCGCAGAGCGCCGTCATCCCGCCCGCCACCTGTCTGCCAACTGGTTGATGGGCTCGGTGAGCAGGACGTCGACCGGGATCTCGGCCAGCAGGTCCTCCCGGAACGTGGGTTCGGTCTCCAGCACGGCGTCCCGCAGCACGGCGTATCGGTTGCGGTAGCCCTGCAGCACGCCCCGGGCCGTCGGCACCGGCAAGCGATCGGCGAAGCGCACGTGCAGCAGCGTGATCCCGGTGGCCTCGCCGTCCTTGACCTCTGGCACGATCACGATCGGGCGCCGGTCGCCCCGGCCACGGCCCACGAGCACCTGGCGCTCGTAGGCCACCCGGTGCTTGGTGCCCCGCAGCTCGGGGGACCGCTCGGTGCGGCTGACGAGGTCGCGGGCGATCCCGCCCCGGTCGATCACGGTGATGGTCGCGGCCGCCTCCCCCGGCTCGGCGCCGGCGCGGCCCTCGATGCGGTAGCGGGTGAAGCCGACCACGGCGTCCACCGCCGGGCTGATCTCCGCCAGCGTCCGCAGCGTGCGGTAGGTGAGCTGGTCGCGGGGCGCCCCGGCGTCGAGCACCGCCCGCACCAGCGGCACCTCCAGCAGGGTCTCGTCGGTGCGGGAGATGCCGACGGTCACCGTCTTGGCCTGGTGCTTGATGGCGTCGACCGGGCGGGTCAGCTCCTCGATGGCGAGCGTGAGGGCCGCCGTCAGGTCGTCGATGACCACGGCCGGCGTGCCCACCTTGCCCTCGTCGATCTGGTAGGTGTCGAGCGGCACCACGCCCAGGACGTAGCGGAATAGCTGGGCCAGCCGCACCGCGGTCGAGGCCTCGAGCTGCCCGTCGTAGCTCCCGACCCGCAGCCCGTCGAAGTAGCGCCGGGCCACCGGCTGCAGGTCGGCGCGCAGCCGCCGCAGCACCGCCTCGCCGTCCCGTGCCGTTGCGGTCGGGGCGCCAGTGGCCCCGTCGGCGCCGACGGTAGCCGCCTCGATGGCGGCCCGAGCCGCCCGCAGGGGTCGGGCCAGGGCGTCGATGGCGAGCGCCGCCTCGTAGCCGAACAGGTGGCCGGCCATGGCCGACAGCACGAACGCCAGCGCCGGGTGGGTCGCCGGCACCGGCAGGACGTGGAGCGCCGAGGCGAAGCGGGCCTGGCCGTCCGTAGCGATCACCACCGGCGACGCCTTGTGCGCCCGGTAGATGGCGACCTCCTTGGCCACGTCGTCGGCGGTGGAGCCCTGCAGGCCGGCGGCACACACGACGATGAGCGGCTCGGCGGACAGGTCGATGTGCTTCTTGTCCTCGGTGGAGTCGGCGGCGATCGACTTGTAGCAGAGCTCCGACAGCTTGATCCGGACCTCGGCGGCGGCGATGCGGTTGACGCCGTTGCCCACGACCGCCCAGTAGCGCTTGGCCGGTGCCAGCCGGTGCGCCGCCTCGGCGATGACGGGCCGGCGTTCGATCACCTCTGCCATGGCGTCGGGGAGCTCGCGCAGCGCCCGCAGGACCACCTGGTCGACCCGTCCGCCCACCTCATCGCTGATCGCCGCCGCCAGCAGCAGCCCGGCCGCGACCTGGCTGTAGAAGGCCTTGGTCGACGCCACCGACATCTCCACGTCGCGGCCGTCGGACGTGTACAGCACGCCGTCGGCCTTGTCGGTGAGGTCGCTCCCCCGGCGGTTGACGATGGCCACCACCTTGGCGCCCCGCGCCCGGACCAGGTCGACCGTCCGGTTGGTGTCGGTGGTGGTGCCCGACTGGCTGATGGCGACGACCAGGGTGTCGGACATCGAGGGCCGCAGCCCGAACCCCGACAGCTCGGTGGCGGGCAACGCCTCGACCTTCAAAACATGTCTCCCGCTCTTGCGTTGTTGTCCCGTCACCCTCGACGCGGCGGGACGCTCGGGCCACGACCTCACGTCCGTTCGGTCTCTAGCGGATCCACAGAACTGCTCCACCCCGGCGGCCATGGCCTCTCCCGCCACCGCCGCCGTCCCCTGGCCGACCACCACCACCCGGTCGATGTCGCCGCTCCGCAGCCCGGCCCGCACGTCGGCGGGCAGCACGTCGGGCCCCAGCGCCACCGCCAAGTCACCGTGAGGCGCGCCGTTGCCCACGCCGTCGCCGCCGACCTCGACCAGCTTGCCCCGGAGCGTCTTGCGGAAGCTGGCCGGCGCCTCGGAGATCTCCTTGAGCAGGAAGTGGGGGAACGGACCGCGATCGATGTCGCGGGTGGTGATCTGCGCCATGCCGACGTCCGCCTCGCTGACGGGCAGCGGCGTGCCGTCGTAGGCCAGGCGCTCGATGCCGTCGAGCGTTCCGGCCCGACTGCCGTCGAGGACCACGATCTGGCCCCGGCTGGCAGTGGGATTGTCGGGATTGGCGGGCGTCTCGCCGTCCATGCGCATGTAGCGACCGGTCAGCTCGATGACGCCGTAGGGCTCGCTGGCCACGATGTAGGCGCCGTCGGCCAACCCCACGTACAGCGCCTGGCCGCTGCCGCGCAGGGCGAGCAGCAGCTTGTCGGGCTCGGCGGAGGCGCTGGCGGCGATGGCCACGGAGCCCTCGAAGCTGGCGACCGTGTTGCGGAAGGCGGTGGTGAGGTCGTTGCCCTCGGCCAAGCGCCGCGCCACCAGCGTGGGGATGACCTTGGCGTCGGTGGTGATCTCGGGGGCGATCTGCAGCTCGTCGAGCGCCTTGAGGTCGGCGAAGTTGTCGACGTCGCCGTTGAGCGCAGCGACCACGTACGGTACGCCGGCCTCGGCGCCGGCCCGGATGTCGGCCTCGGTGCTGTCGACCGGGTGGGCATTGGGCTGGCTGATCATGCCCACGGATGCCCAGCGGGTGTGGCCCAACACCACGGCCAGCGCCGTGTCGGCCGACACCGCCAGGCGGAGCAGCTCATCGGACCGCACGGCGTCGCGCAGCGCACGCGTGTTGTCGCCCAGCTCGCCGATCTCGGCCGCCGCCTTGTAGACGAACGACAGGCAGCCGTCGACCACCCGCACCGTGCCCGACCGAAACAGCGGATCGCCGGCGCGGTCCGCCAGCATGCGGGTGACGGCGGGGCTGGCGAGGTCGAGGCCGTGCCCGCGCACGAGGACGTGGAGGCCGGCGGAGTCGCGTCCCCGCACCTCCAGCCGGTCGATGGCCGACAGTGCCTGCTGGATCGAGGTGTAGGCCTCCGTCGCCGCCCACCCCGGTTCGCTGCCGGCGAGCTCGGCGACCGCCCGGGTGGTGCGGACCCGGTCACGCTCGATGGACCACACCGCGTCCTTCAGCCGCACGACGGCGGCGTTCACCGCCTCCAGCGGATCGCGGTCCCCGGAGGCACCGGCGCCGGCGTCGAGGCGCGCCTCGATGGCCTCGACGGTGTCGTCCAGCTGGGCGGCGAGGCCCTCGACGTCGGCGAGCAGCCGCCGGTCGTGGACCAGGGCCCACACCCCGTCGGTGCCGCGCAGGAGCGCGTCGCCGGCCTCCAGCCGCTCGGCCGCCAGGTTGCAGGCCTCGGTGAGCGGCAGTCCGGACGCCAAGGCGTCCACGGCCGCGTGCAGCGGCCCGGTGACCTGGTCGGCCGGTGGCGCGACGCGCGCGCCGGCAGGTCGGACGACCGAGACGATCCCGCACATGGCGGGCAAGTCTACGACGGACGGTCGTCGTGGCCGCCCGCGCCCAGCGGTCGAGGAAATAGCTGCCGCCAGGCGTGCGCCATTTACTCGACCTCCCCGTCGCGAACCGTCCTCCCAGAGGTCGAGGAAATAGCTGCCGCTAGGCGTGCGCTATTTACTCGACCTCGGCGCGCCAGCCCCCGGCCAGCGACTCGACCGCGGCCACCAGCTCATCGGCGGCCGCAGCGGCCTCGTCCTCCGTCGGTGCCTCGACCATGACCCGCACCAGCGGCTCCGTGCCGCTCGGGCGGACCAGCACCCGCCCGTGGTCCCCCAGCCGGGCCTCGACGGCGGCGACGGGACCGGCCAGCCGCTCGGCCAGCGCCGGATCACGTTCGCCGACCCGCACGTTCCGCAGCACCTGGGGCAGCCGCGTCATCGCCCCGGCCGCCAGGTCGGCCAGACTGCCGCCCGATCGGACCATCACGTCCAGCACCTGCACGGCGGTGAGCAGGCCGTCGCCGGTGGTGGCCAGGTCACGGAAGATCACGTGCCCCGACTGCTCACCCCCGAGGTCCAGGCTCCGGGCCTCCAGCGTCTCGAGCACGTAGCGGTCGCCGACCTGGGTCTCGACCACCCGGATCCCGCGCTTGTCCATCGCCAGCCGGAACCCGAGGTTGGTCATCACGGTCACGACCACGGTGTCGCCCGTCAGCACCCCCCGGTCGTGCCGGTCGATCGCGCAGATGGCGATGATCTGGTCGCCGTCGACCAGCCCGCCGGCCGCGTCGACCAGCAGCACCCGGTCGGCGTCGCCGTCGAACGCCACGCCCACGTCGGCGCCCCGGCCGACCACGACCCGGGCCAGCTCCTCGGGGTGTGTGGACCCGCAGCCGGCGTTGATGTTGGTGCCGTCCGGGTCGGCGTGGATCACCTCCACGTCGGCGCCGAGCCCACCGAGCACGTCCGGCGCCACCACCGACGCCGCCCCGTGGGCGCAGTCCACCACGGCCCGCAACCCATTCAGGCGGCGCCCCGCCAGCGAGGCGGCGACCGCGTCGCCATACCCGGCGTGCGCCGACACCTGGCGCACCGTCCCGACGCCAGCCCCGGTGGGTCCACCGACCGCCCCCGACGGCGACGGCAATGACGGTGCCCCGCCCAGCAACCGGTCCAACTCGGCCTCGAGCCGCTCCTCGACGTCGTCGGCCAGCTTGCGGCCACCCGCCGAGAACAGCTTGATGCCGTTGTCGTGGAACGGGTTGTGCGACCCCGACACGACGGCGGCGGGGGCGCCGGCGGTCACCGACCACCAGGCGACCTCCGGCGTCGGTGCCACCCCCAGGAGTTCGACGTCGACGCCCTCGCTGACCAGGCCGGCGCCCAGCGCCGCTTCGAGCATGGGTCCCGACCGCCGGGTGTCGCGGCCGATGGCGAAGCGCTCACCGCCGAGCACCCGGGCGGCGGCGCGGCCGAGCGCCAGCGCCAGCTCCGGGGTGAGCTCGGCGTTGGCGACGCCTCGCACTCCGTCGGTCCCGAACTTCAACATCGAGCGTCGCCGGTGGCTCCGCGGCGCCCGGCTAGCGCTTGCTGTACTGGGGCGCCTTCCGGGCCTTCTTGAGGCCGTACTTCTTGGACTCCTTCTCGCGCTGGTCACGCGACAGGAAGCCCGCCCGCTTGAGCGTGGTGCGCATCTCGGGATCGAGCTCGACCAGAGCCCGGGCGATGCCCAGCCGCAGCGCACCGGCCTGGCCGGACACCCCGCCGCCCACGAGGGTGGCGTCGATGTCGTAGGCGTCCTCGGCCTCAGCGACGCGCAGGGGCTCGGTGAGGACCATCTGGTGCGCCTTGGACGGGAAGTAGGCGGCGACGTCGCGGTCGTTGATCGTGATCGACCCGCTGCCGGGGCGGATGCGCACCCGGGCGACCGCGCCCTTGCGGCGGCCGGTGGTCTGCGCGAGCGATGTGGCCATGTCGTGTCGTCCTACCAGGCTTCTCGGTGATCTAGGCGGTGCGGCGCGCGTGCGCCACGTCGAGGGGCTGCGGTTGCTGGGCGGCGTGCGGATGGGTGGGGCCGGCGTAGACCTTGAGCTTGGTGAGCATCTGGCGGCCGAGCCGGTTCTTGGGGAGCATGCCGCGGATGGTCCGCCGCACGGCTTCCTCGGGCCGGCGCTCGAGCAGGTGCGCGAAGGTCTCGGCCTTGAGCCCACCCGGGTAGCCGGAGTGGCGGTAGATGGTCTTGCGCTCGGCCTTGCCGGCGGTGAGCACCACCTTGTCGGCGTTGACGATCACGACGTGGTCGCCGGTGTCGAGGTGGGGGGTGAAGCTGGGCTTGTGCTTGCCGCGCAGCAGGCGGGCGACCTCGCTCGCCAGCCGGCCGAGCACCAGGCCGTCGGCGTCGACGACCCACCAGGCACGCTGGATCTCTGAGGCTTTCGGGCTGTACGTGGGCACGCGTGCCACCTTCATGCTGACCTTGCGAGGGCGGGCGCCTTCATCCGATGCGGCGCCCAAAGACGGACAAGCCTACGGCGACGCGGCGCAAAACGGCAAGCTGGTCCGGCTTCGGCCAAGCCCCGGACGCGGCGGGACTACCCGTCGGAGTCGTACGACACCGCCCACAGGCACAACCCGTGCGGCGGCGCGAGCGGCGACGCTTTGGACCGGTCGCGCCCCGCCAGGATGCCGAGCAGCTCGCCAGCGTGCTTGCGGGCGTGACCCACGTCGACCAGCGTGCCCACGATGCTGCGGATCATCTGGTGGCAGAAGGCGTCGGCCTCGATCTCGAAGCGCAGCACGCCCTCACCCAGGTCGGTCCAGCCCGCCCGGCGCACGTGACGGACCAATGACGCCTCACCACCCGACCCGTCCCGGTGCCTGGGTCTCCGGCAGAACGCCGAGAAGTCGTGCTGCCCCACCAGGGGATCGCACCCCAACCGCAGCAGCTCGATGGCCAGCGGCTCGGCGACGTGCCACGCCACCCGGGCCAGGAACGGGTCGGGCACGGGTCGGTTCACGATCGTGTAGCGGTAGGTCCTGCCGGTGGCCGACCGGCGGGCGTCGAAGTCGTCGGGCGCCGGCGCCAGCTCGCGCACGACGATGGCCGGCGCCAGCAGCCGGTTGAGCGACCGGGCCAGCGCCGCCGCGTCGAAGCGGTCGGCCGGCAGGTCGAGGCTGACAACCTGGCCCCAGGCGTGGACGCCGGTATCGGTCCGCCCGGCGCAGGTGAGCTCGACCGGCGCCCGGGTGACCTTCTCGATCGCCTCCCGCAGCGTCCCCCCCACCGTCCGCACCCCGGGGTTGGGCGCGAACCCGTGGAAGCCCGAGCCGTCGTACGCCACGGTCATCCGTACGCGCACCAGCGGCCCGGTGGGGGCCGCTGGCAGGTCGTCGGCGTCGAAGAGCGTCACACCGGGTGGGTGCGCCCGCCCGGGCTACACGAGCTCGATGCGCGCCATGGGGGCGTTGTCGCCCTGGCGGGGGCCGAGCTTGAGGATCCTCGTGTAGCCGCCGTTGCGGTCGGCGTAGCGGGGCCCGATCTCGGTGAACAGCTTGTGCGTCATCTCGCGGTCGCCCAGGTACGCCACCACCTGGCGGATCTTGTGGATCTTCACCTCGGGATCGGCGTCGGCCTTGCGGGCCTTGGTGATCAGCTTCTCGGCGATGGGCCGCAACGCCTTGGCCTTGGCCTCGGTGGTGACGATTCCCTCGGCGGCGAACAGGCTGGCCGCCAGGTTGGCCATCATCAGCCGCTGGTGGGCGGCGTCACCGCCGAACCGGCGGCCCTTGCGGGGGGTGGCAGGCATGACAGGTCAGCCCTCAGTCCTTGGTGTGCAGCGAGAGGCCGCGCTCGTCGAGCTTGGCGATCACCTCGTCGAGCGACTTCTGCCCGAAGTTGGTGATGGCAAGCAGATCGTCCTCGGTCTTCTGGACCAGCTCGCCCACCGTGTTGACCTGCGCCCGCTTGAGGCAGTTGCGGGGCCGCTCGGACAGGTCGAGGTCCTCGATGGGCAGGTCGAGGTCGGGCGACCCGGCGCTGGTGACGGCCAGCTCGCCGAGCTCGAGGCCCTGGGGCTCGTCGCTCATCTCGGCCACCAGCGACACCAGCGACCGCAGCGTGTCGCCGGCCGAGGCCAGCGCATCACGGGGCGAGATGGAGCCGTCGGTCTCGATGTCGATGACCAGGCGGTCGTACTCGGTGGACTGCTCGACCCGGGTGGGCTCGACGTCGAACGAAACCCGGCGAACGGGGGCGAAGATCGAGTCGACCGGGATGACGCCGATGGTCTCGGAGGCCTTGTTGGCTTCGGCCGAGCGGTAGCCCCGCCCCTTGTCGACCGTGATGTCGACGGCGACGCGGCCCGACTTGTTGAGCGTGGCCAGGTGCAGCTCGGGGTTGAGGATCTCGACGTCGGCGGTGAGCTGGATGTCGCCGGCGGTCACGTCGGCCGGGCCGCGGGCGTCGAGCCGCAGGGTGACCGGCTCGTCGCTGTGGCTGACGAGCACGATGTCCTTGAGGTTGAGGATGACGTCGGTGACGTCCTCGACGACGCCGGGGATGGTGTCGAACTCGTGGAGGGCGTCGTCGAACCGGACCTGCGTGATGGCGGCACCGGGGATCGACGACAGCAATGTGCGCCGCAACGAGTTGCCGAGGGTGTGGCCGAAGCCGGGATCGAGAGGACCGATGGCGAACCGCTGACGGTTGCCCTCTTCCTCGGCGATCGGCTCGACCGTGGGGCGCTGCATGACCAGCATGTCGGGAGGCTCCCTGATGGCTTTAGGGGGGATTACTTGCTGTAGAGCTCGACGATGAGCTGTTCGCGCACGGGCACGTCGATGTGCTCGCGCAGCGGATAGTCGCGCACGGTCACCGACAGCCCTTCGTCGGTGGCGTCGAGCCACGGGGGTGGCGTGCGGGCCAGCACGTCACGGTTCCACTGGATGACGATCATCTGCCGCGCCTTGCCCCGCAGCGTCACCACGTCGCCCTTGCGGACGCGGTAGCTGGGGATGTCGACGCGCTTGCCGTTGACCTCGACGTGGCCGTGGCCCACGAACTGCCGGGCCTGGGGCCGGGTCGATGCCCAGCCGGCCCGGTAGACGACGTTGTCGAGGCGGCGCTCGAGGAGCTGGAGCATCAGCTCGCCCGTGACGCCCTTGCGACGGCTGCACTCCTCGTAGAGGTTGCGGAACTGCCGCTCGTTGAGGCCGTAGGTGAAGCGGGCCTTCTGCTTCTCCTGCATCTGCAGCAGGTACTCGGAGGCGTTGCGGCGGCGGCTGCGGCCGTGCTCGCCGGGCGGGTAGGGGCGGCGCTCCATGGCGCGGTTCTCGCCGGCGGTGCCCCAGATGTTTGCGCCGAGGCGCCGGGAGACCCGGGCTTTGGGTCCGGTGTAACGAGCCATCTCTTCCTTCGACCTCAGACCCGGCGCCGCTTGGGGGGGCGGCAGCCGTTGTGGGGGACAGGGGTGACGTCCTTGATGCCGGTGACCTCGATGCCCGCCTGCTGGATCGACCGGATGGCGGTCTCGCGGCCCGAGCCAGGGCCCTTGACCTGGACGTCGACCTTGCGCACGCCGTGCTCCATGGCCCGCCGGGCGAGCACGGCCGCGGCCGCCGGCGCAACGCCTCCGAGTACCTCCTGCAGCTCCAGGAGAAGCAGAAGGCCCGGTACAC
>DASQUK010000081.1:0-41319 GCA_035641315.1 Acidimicrobiales bacterium
TGGCGGCGGTTCAGCTCGGCTTCGACCAGGGGGCCGACATCGACGTCGTTGATCCGTACGTTGTCGACGCGGCCCCAGATGTCGACATCCACCAGCAAGGCGCCGCGGATCTTGGCGCCCGTCAGGTCGACGTTGTGGAAGCGAGCTCCGCTGAGGTCGACATCCTCGAAGCGGGATCCCTGCAGGTCGTCGCCGGTGAACTCGACCATTCGCCCAGCATGCCACCGACCGACCGGCCGCTACCGACCCCTGCGGCGCTCACGGCAATGGGAACGAGTGATGTTCGTGGGCGACGACCCAGCGGCCGTTCTCCTTGCGCAGGCCGATGGTGAGTCGTAGGCGGTTGTCCGGGTTCGTCGCCAGCTCCGTGGTCGTGCCGCAACGCAGGAGGGCATGAGCGAACGCAACGTCATTCCCGGCGGTGACGTCGAGCTCGACGATCTCGAACACCGCTCCCTGTCGTTGCCATTCGAAGAACGGCGGCCACGTCTCCCGATACGCGTCGATGCCCCGGACGCCGTCGTAGGGAGGAGGCACATCGAACATCACGATGTCGGCGGCGTGATCGGCCGTCACGCGGTCCAGGTCGCCGGCGTGCACCGCCTGTGCCCACTGTTCGATCAGGCTGCGGATCTGGGCTTCGTCGTCGGTCATCGGGTGCCGCTCTCGCCGAGATCGAACCGGGTCGCGCCGTAGGGCTCTGCTGTCCCGAGCGCGAACACCGTCGCCGGGACGATCCTGTAGACGTTCCACGGTGGCGGCCCGGCGGCGGGGGCGCTGAACTCGGCGGTCAGCGCGTCGCCCGACGCGCGGGCCGGCCAGCCCTGGGCGGCATAGCTCTCGGCCACCCTCTGCAGTTCGGCGGCATCGGTGACCCGCTCCGCCACCCCCTCGACGACGAGATCGAAGGGGTGGGTAGCGATGCTGACCACGCAGCGAGCGTCGCGGGAGATGTTGCGGGACTTGCGCGTGCCGGGCCCCGAGGTGCAGTGCCAGGCGCCGTCGACCGTGACCACGCCGACCGGCATGACGTGGGGGCTGCCGTCGGGATTGATCGTCGTCAGCCACGACGTGTGGCGTCCGGGCCCGCCGGTATCGGGCGCTTGGGTGGTCTCTGCGTCCAGCACCTCCCGGATCCGTCCCCATTGGATCGGTGGCGCCCCGTACCCGTCGAGGTTGCGCTCCGAGATCGGATCGTTGCCAGGCATCACCGCTCCTCCTTGGCGCTGGACCTTCCAGCCGTCAACAAGACGTAGGACGGCCTCGACCGCGTCAACTCATCGCGCCTGAGCGCGCACGCCATGGCGACTGATCGCGACTCAGCTCGAGCCCCGCTGGGCATTATTCCGTTCGTGCCGGTGATCGGCTTCCACGCCTCGCACGAGCAGCACCCGCCGAGTGCCCTGCTGCGCGATGCCCGCCGTGCCGAGGCGGCGGGGTTCGGCGCCGTGTCGTCGTCGGATCACCTCTCGCCCTGGAGCGAGCGGCAGGGGGAGTCGGGGTTCGCTTGGTCGTGGTTGGGGGCCGCGATGCAGGTCACGAGCGTGCCATTCGGCGTGGTCAACGCGCCCGGCCAGCGCTACCACCCGGCGATCATCGCCCAGGCCATGGCTACGTTGGGCGAGATGTTCCCCGGCCGCCTCTGGGTGGCGATGGGGTCGGGAGAGGCCTCGAACGAGCACGTCACCGGCGACCCGTGGCCCCCGAAGCCCGTCCGCCACGAGCGGTTGCTCGAATGCATCGAGGTCGTTCGGGCGCTGCTCCGCGGCGAAGAGGTGAGCGTCGACGGCCGCATCCGCGTCGACCGGGCCCGGCTCTGGACCCTGCCCGACCAGCCGCCGCCGATCCTCGGTGCCGCCCTGACCGTCGAGACCGCGCACTGGTGCGGGGGCTGGGCCGACGGGCTCATCACGGTCAACCAGCAGGAGGACAAGCTCCGGGCCGTCATCGACGCCTTCCGGGACGGCGGAGGGATGGGTAAGCCCGTGCGGGTCCAGGTCAAGGTGGCGTGGGCGGCGACGGAGGACGAGGCACTGGCCGCCGCATTCGATCAGTGGCGCACCAACGTGTTCGATTCGGTGCTCATGGCCGACCTCGAGCGGATCGAGCAGTTCGAGGAAGCCGCACGTCACATCCGCCCCGAAGACATCGGGGCGAGCGTCCTGGTGTCGTCCGACCTCGGCCGCCACGCAGCCTGGCTGCGGCAGATCCTCGACGCGGGGGTCGACGACGTCTTCGTCCACCAGGTGCCCCGCGACCAGGGCGCGTTCATCGACGCTTTCGGCACCAAGGTGCTGCCCGAGGTGCTCGGATGAGCATCCGCACGACGAGCGACCAGTGGTGGAAGAACGGCGTCGTCTACTGCCTCGACGTCGAGACCTTCCTCGACGGTGACGGCGACGGCGTGGGCGACCTCGCCGGGCTAACCGAGCGGATCGACTACCTGGCCGGGATGGGCGTGACGGCCTTGTGGCTCATGCCGTACTACCCGACGCCGGATCGCGACGACGGCTACGACATCGTCGACTTCTACGGCGTCGACCATCGGCTGGGGACGCTCGGCCAGTTCGTTGAGCTGGTGCGCACGGCCCGCGACCGAGGCATGCGGGTGATCGTCGACCTGGTGGTCAACCACACCTCCGTGCAGCACCCGTGGTTCCAATCGGCGCGCTCGGACCCGGCGTCGCCGTTCCGCGATTGGTACGTGTGGGTCGACGAGCCCCAGGACGACCCCACGCTGAAAGAGACGTTCCCCGGCGAGCAGCACGGCGTCTGGGCGTATGACCGCCGGGCGAAGCAGTACTACCTCCATCGCTTCTACAGCCACCAGCCCGACCTCAACGTCGCCAACCCGGCGGTCCGCGAGGAGATAGCACGCATCATCGGCTTCTGGCTCCAGCTGGGCGTCAGCGGCTTCCGCATCGACGCCGTCCCCTTCCTGCTCGAGCTGGCCGGTGTCGCCGACGCGCCGACGGTCGACCCCCACCGCTACCTCAAGGACATGCGCTCGTTCGTCCAGCGGCGCCACGGCGAGGCCATCCTGCTGGGCGAGGTGAACGTGCCGCCCGACCAGCAGCGGGAGTTCTTCGGCGATGAGGACGGCGACGAGCTGCACATGGTCTTCAACTTCTCGGTGATGCAGCGCATCTACCTGGCGCTCGCCCGCCAGGATGCCACCCCGGTGGAGCGGGCCCTGGCCAAGCTGCCGGCAGTTCCCTTCGACTCGCAATGGGCCACCTTCCTGCGCAACCACGACGAGCTCACCCTCGACCAGCTGACCGAAGCCGAGCGCGCCGAGGTGTTCGCCGCCTTCGGCCCCGACCCGGAGATGCAGCTCTATGGTCGAGGACTGCGACGCCGCCTGCCCCCCATGCTGGGCGGTGACATCGACCGCGTGAAGATGGCGTACAGCCTGCTGTTCTCGCTGCCCGGAACCCCGGTCCTCTTCTACGGGGAGGAGATCGGCATGGGCGAGAACCTCGCCGCCGACGAACGGCTGGCCGTGCGCACGCCGATGCAATGGTCCGATGAACCCGGTGCCGGCTTCTCGTCGGCGGATCCCCGGCGGTTCCCCGTGCCGCTGACCGAGGGCGAGTTCGGCCCGCTGGCCGTCAACGTCGCCGCGCAGCGTCGCGACCCTGACTCGCTCCTCAACTGGTTCGAGCGCCTGATCCGGCGGCGCCGGGAGACGCCGGAGCTGGGTTTCGGCCGGTGGAGCATCGTCGAGACCGACGCCCGGGCCGTGCTGGCACATCGTTGCGACTGGGACGGAACGACGGTGGTGGCCACCCACAACTTCTCCCCCGAGCCCTGCCGCGTCCGCCTCGAGCTGGATGGCCTCGACGACGTCGTCGCCTTCCACGACCTCCTGGGCGGTGGTCGCGAGGATCTCGCCGAACCGGCGATCGACCTGACGTTGGGCGGCTACGGCTACCGCTGGCTGCGCGTCCAGCGGAAGGACCAACGCCTGGTGCCGTAGTCGGAAGAAGGGGCTCGGCGCCTCCCGGCGCATGACAGGTCCACCCCGGGGGTAGGCCGCGCACATGGATGCCATCAGCGTGCTCAAGGACGACCACAAGCTCGTCAAGAAGCTCTTTCGGGAGTTCGAGGGGACCACCGACCGCGCCGTGAAGACGCGGGAGCGGTTGAGCGGGCGGATCGTCAAGGAGCTGTCGGTGCACGCTGCCATCGAGGAGGAGATCCTCTATCCACGGCTGCGGGAGGCGCTCCAGAAGGGCGACAGGTTGGCGGATCACGCCCTCGACGAGCACCAGCACGCCAAGGAGCTGCTCGCCCGCATCGAGGACATGTCGGGTGACAGCCCGGAGCTCGCCGAAACCATGGGGGAGCTGATCCAGGCCATCACCGCACACGTGGAGGAGGAAGAGGGCGACGTCTTCAAGCAGCTGCGCGAGGCCGTGGGCCGAGACGACCTGACCAGATGGGGTGACGAACTGCGGGCAGCCAAGAAGACCGCGCCGACCCGCCCCCACCCGCATGCGCCCGACAAGCCGCCCGCCAACGTGCTGGTCGGGGCTGTGGCGGCGGTCCTCGACCGGGCACGGGACTTGACCAGTCCGTCGACGAGGTGGCTGGCCGACCGCTGGCGTGGCGCCCAGAGGCGCTGGCGCCGCGCATAGCCGCATACCCTGCGGCGGTCCCGGCCGGCCCGTCGTACGCGGTGAACACCCGGAAGGCGTGCACCAGGGGAGCGGCCACCGTGATCGTCACGAACGGTAAGCCAAGGCTTACCGACGTGCGACTCAAGGAAGGTTCGTCGGCGCTGTACCGCGCGGCCCGGTCCTCAAGCCGTGTCGGCGGCGCGCTGCAACTCAGCGATGTCGAGCTTGCGCATGCCGAGCATGGCCTTCATGGCCCGCTGCGCCCGCTCGGGATCGGGGTCGCGCACCAGCTCCTCGAGGACGGTCGGAACGATCTGCCACGAAACGCCGAAGCGGTCTTTCAGCCAGCCACAGGGGCCCTCCTCGCCGCCGTCGGACAGCTCGGTCCAGAACCTGTCGACCTCTTCCTGTGACTCGCAGTTCACCTGGAACGAGATCGCTTCGTCGAAGGTGAACTCGGGGCCACCGTTCAATGCGATGAACTGCTGCCCGTCGAGCTCGAAGTCCACCGTCATGACCATGCCCTCGGGGCGAGGGCCGGCCGATCCGTAGCGGGTGACGCTCACGATCCGCGAGTTGTCGAAGATGCTCGTGTAGAAGTTCGCCGCCGCCTCGCCGTCGGTGTCGAACCACAGGCAGGGCCTGATCCTGGTCAGCTTCGCCATCTCTGCTTCCTCTCGTTCGGGGACGATGCCGGACACAACGTCCTCGTCTGCCTGAGACGACCGCCGAAGCGCGAACTCATCGCTCGGCGGGCCCCGAGGGCTGTGAGCGCCGCGAGCGCATCAGTCGAGCCGCTGTTCCAGGCGGATGGTCACGCGGTCGCCCGCCTCCTTGGAGATCGCTTTGCGAACGGCGGCCTTGATGGGCAGCATCTGGCTGCCGTCGCCCCGGGGCATGAACGAGTTACGGAGCGGATGGCCGTCGACGGTTCCGCTGACCTTGACGGCGCCCCGGGTGCCCAGATACTCGGCCGCGTCAGGCCAGACCACGTAGGTCCAGCCACCCTTGCCCGGCGAGCGCTGCAGCGTCGCCGTGAACTGCCTGTTCAACCTCTTCATGCGAGCAGCTTGCCCGATCGCGCCCGGCCGGTGTGTTCCTCAACCGTCCCGGTGGCGTGCGCCCCGATCACGGAGGCCAACCGCCGGGCCGACGTGGGCGAGAAGGGCGCGACTAGTTGTCGGCCTTCACGAGCTCGCTG
This sequence comes from Acidimicrobiales bacterium, assembly GCA_035641315.1. GTDB lineage: Bacteria > Actinomycetota > Acidimicrobiia > Acidimicrobiales > VFJN01 > DASQUK01. The sequence goes on from DASQUK010000081.1 coordinate 5,824, forward strand.
CGCAGGACCGCGTACACGACGACGTCACGCCGACGGCCTCCGCGGAAGCCCGCCTCGCGCAGCACGCCCTCGCGGCGGAAACCGCACTTCTCGAGCGAGCGCTGCTCGATCACGTTGTCCGCCTCGGTGTAGGCGCAGATGCGGTGGATCGGCGTGGTGTCGAACAGATGCCCGACCAGCAGCCGTTGCGCGGCCGTTCCGAAGCCTCGCCCACGATGCTCGGGAGCGAGGATGATCCCGATCTCCCACGCCAGGCGCTCGCGTCCGAAGAGCTTCGGGTCCCGCCACATCACCTCGCCGAGCAGGGCCCCGTCGGGGTCGGCCACGACGAGCTGGTGCGGGTCCTTGTCGAGGAAACCGTCCTCTTCCCAGCGTCGTCGCATGGCATGGGAGGACTTGAACCCCTCCCATTCGAACGGCAGCGAGAACGCGGGGTCGGTGGCAAACCGCACCAGGAGCTCCAGGTCGTCCTCCTGGAACGGCCGCAGCTGAACGACGGCGTCGTCGGGCATGCCCGATGATCCCATCCGGGCGCCCCGGACGTCCTTGACTTCGAGCGCGCTCGAATTCGTACGGTCGAGCCATGACCGAAATCCCCCTGTCATTGGATACCTACCGCCTGCTGGGCCGCTCGGGCCTGCGGGTCTCGCCCCTGTCGCTCGGTGCGATGACGTTCGGTTCGGCCTGGGGCTGGGGCGCGGACGAACCGGAGGTGCGCACGATGTTCGACGCCTATGTCGACCGCGGCGGCAACTTCGTCGACACCGCCAACAACTACACCCAGGGCACGTCGGAGCGGCTCGTCGGCGACTTCGCCAAGGGCCGGCGTGACCGGCTCGTCATCGCCACCAAGTACACCTGCGCCATCGAGCCGGGGGACCCGAACTCGGGCGGCAATCACCGCAAGAGCATGATGCGCTCGGTCGAGCAGAGCCTCGAGCGGCTGCAGACCGACTACATCGACCTGCTCTACCTGCATGCCTGGGATGCGACCACGCCGGTCGAGGAGATCCTCCGGGGCCTCGACGACCTGGTCCGCGCCGGCAAGGTGCTCTACGTGGGGATGTCCGACACGCCCGCCTGGCAGGCGTCGCGCATGCAGGCCATCGCCGACCTGCGGGGCTGGTCGCCGTTGGTGGCGCTGCAGATCGAGTACAACCTGCTGGAGCGGACGGTCGAACGGGAGCTCATCCCGATGGCCCGGGAGATGGGGCTCGGGGTGGTGCCCTGGTCGCCGCTCGCCAGCGGCGTGCTCACCGGGAAGTACACCCGGGACGACCTGGACCTGGGCGAGGGCACCGCCGACCCGTCCGGCACCCGCAAGAACGTCGCCGCGGCGGCGGGCTCGCTCAGCGAGCGGGGCCTCGACATCGCGGACGTGGTCCGGGAGGTCGCCGCCGAAGCCGGGCACACACCCGCCCAGGTGGCGCTGGCCTGGACGCTGCTGGACCCGGCCGTCACCTCCACCATCGTGGGCGTGCGGACCCTGGGCCAGCTCGAGGACAACCTCGGGGCCCTCCACGTGCGCCTGACCGACGACCAGCGGGGACGCCTCGACGAGGTCAGCGCCGTCGAGCTGGGCTTCCCCCACGACATGCTGCAGCGGCCGATGACCCGAGAGGTGGTGTTCGGCGGCGTGACGATCGCGCCCCCGGCCTGACCGGCGTCCAGCACCCGCTCCGGCGTCGTCTTCTCCCGAGCACCGCAAGACGACCCCGGTTCGGCCCCACGGTTCGCCAGTGGCGGCGATGAGTTCCGATCCGTGTCAACGTCGAAGGGAGAGACCCGACGACAAGGTGAGGAAGCCATGGCCAAGCTGATCGTGAGCGAGTTCGTGACCCTGGACGGCGTCATGGAGGCGCCGGGCGGCGAGCCGACGCACCCCCACACCGGTTGGGTGTTCGACTACATCGGGCCGGAGCAGGAGCAGTACAAGCTCAACGAGACGCTCGAGGCCGAGTCGCTGCTGCTCGGCCGGGTCACCTACGAGGGCTTCGCCGCCGCCTGGCCCGAGCGCGACGGCGAGTTCGCCGACAAGATGAACTCGATGCCCAAGTACGTGGTGTCGTCGACGCTGTCGGAGCCGTTGGCGTGGAACAACTCGAGCCTGATCAAGGGCGACGTCGCAGGCGAGGTCGCCAAGCTGAAGCAGCGAGACGGTGGGCCGATCCTGGTTGCCGGAAGCGCCACCCTCGTGCACTCGCTCATCGAGAACGACCTGGTCGACGAGCTGCGCCTGATGGCGTTCCCCGTCCTGGTCGGCGGCGGCAAGCGCGTCTTCCCGGAATCGCGCCAGCGCAAGCCGTTCCGGCTCGCCGGCACGCAGACCTTCCCGTCGGGAGTCTCGGTCAGCACCTATCACCCGCCCGCCGGCTGAAGCTGCGCGACCAGGTCGCGCAGGTGGCGTAGGTGGGGATGACCGCCGATGGCGCACAGGCCGTACGGGTCGACGTGGGCGGCCTGCATGCCCGCGGCCTGGGCGCCGTCGATGTCGAAGTAGACGGTGTCGCCCACGTAGATGCTGCGGGCGGCGTCCGCGCCCAGCGCGTCGAGCGCCAGCCGGAAGATGGCCGGGTCGGGCTTCTCCACGCCGACGACCGCGGAGTCGACGACGACGGCGACCGTCGCGCTCGCCCCGCCGGTGACCGAGCAGATCTCGTGCTCGGCCAGCTGGGCCTCCATCGTCCCCGAGGCGTTGGAGACCACCGCGAGCGGAAGGCCGGCCGCCTCCAAGGCCCGTAGGGCCTCGGCCGCCCCCTCGATCGGCACCCACGGCCGGCCGTCATAGGAGGCCTCGACCACCCGGACGGCGGCGTCCAGATGCTCGTCCGGCACACCTAGCTCCGAGGCGACGACCCGGTCGATGGCGGGCCAGTCCACCCGTCCCAGGCGGTCCACGGCCCGGGTGGACGCGTAGTGTGCCCAGCGGCACCGCTCCGCGTCTGGCTCGGCGCCGAAGGGCGCCAGGAGCTCGCGGAGCGGCCCGGGGTCCGGTAGCAACAGCACGCCACCGGCGTCGAGGAGGACGGCGTCGATGCGTCGTGGGTCCAGCATGGGCGGCACGCTACCGACCGGCGCAGGTCCCGCCTCTCCAGCGGTCGGGTCAGCGCTCGATGCGGTACCTGACGTGGGTTGAGTAGGGCGAGTCGAGGACCCGCGTGCGTTCGCGCCCACACCTTCGACGAACTCGAAGCCCGACGCCGGGTCCGGCTGCTCGTTGACTCGGTGGGTCACGACGATGCAGGGCATGTCGAAGGGCGAGCTGCCGCCCCTCCCGTTGCATCTGCGCTCACAAGGTGACGGTCAGGCGCGTGTCCACGCCGCGGCCGAGCTCGGGATCGCTGCCACCCACGAGCACCGAGTGCTCGGTCACGGTGGCCCGGTACAGGCGGAGCGCTGCCGGGGCGCGCAGCTCGTCGGGCCCGAACCGCCGCAGCTCGGGGAACCGCGAGCCGTACAGCTCGGCGCAGCGTTCGAGCTCCTCGTCCGGGACGACCTCGGCGCGGGCGACCATGTAGACCGCCTCGGCGCCGCCGATCGGCACGGTGGAGTCGAAGATCACCACGCTGAGGTCCGGACGTTGCGCCAGGTTGCTTGAGTGCCGGGCGTCTGGCGCCGAGGCCCAGTAGAAGACGTCATAGCCGTCGGGCGTGTAGTACACGGGCGACGCCCACGGCCGGCCCGCGGCGTCGGCCGTGGCCAGCGTCATGTACTTGTTGGCGTCGATCACCGCGCGGGCGATCCGCTCGAGCTTGGCGTGTGAGCTCATCGGCAGCCGATCCTCTCGCTCGGTAGACGCTCACGGCGATCGGTTCTCATCGACCGTTCGGAGTCTTCGATCCGCTACCGGCAAGCGCCGCCAGCTCGGTGCGGTTGGACACGCCGAGCTTGGCGTACACGTGCGACAGGTGGGTCTTGACCGTGGCCCGGCTGATGAACAGGCGGGCCCCGATCTCCGGGTTGGTGAGTCCCTCGGCGACGAGCCGCACGACATCGAGCTCTGTCGGGGTGAGGCTGCCCCAGCCGGTGGACGGTCGGTTGCGGGCGCCCCGGGCGCGGCGGGCGTAGGCGACGGCGTCGTCCAGGGACAGCGCCGCGCCCTGGGCCCAGACGGCGGCGAGCTCGTCCGCCAGGGCTGCCCGCACCCGAGCGAGAATCGCCTCGTGGTGGGGCCGGTCGATGGATGGCCGGCGATAGCCCATCGCGGCACGCGCGGCGTCGCTGGCGGCGAGGAGGCGGACGGCCTCGGTGAAGCTCTCGGCGCGGCTGGCGAGGCCCGCCAGGGCCTCGAGACTGTCGACCATGGAGGTGCGCAGCCCATGGTCGACCCGCAGGGCGAGGGCCTGGTGGTGGAGGTCCTCGGCAGCATCCGGATCGTCGGTCGCCAGCAGGAACCCGCCCTGGTCGAGCGCCTCGGCCAGCAGGTGCGGCACGTCCAGCCTCCGGGCCAGCGCGGTGGCCCGGTCGATGGTCCCGCGGGCCTCGTCCACACGGCCGACGTGGCGCAACGCGGCGCCGAGGCCGGGGAGCGACCGGGCGACGATGAGGTTGTCGGCCTCCACTCGGTCCGCCGTCCGGACGTCGCGTTCGAACCACCCGATTGCCGCCTCGGGGTTGCCGCTCCACAGCCACAGCTTCCCCAGCACCGATCCCAGCCGGGGGATGAAGACGTCGTGATCGGCCCCCTCGATCGAGCGGACCACCGTCTCCATGAGCCGCAGCCCGCCGTCGACGTCGCCCGCCACACCCCTGACGAACGCGAGGTGACAGGTGGACAGGCCGACGGCGTAGTAGTCGCCCAGGGGCCGGGCGATCTCCAACGCCTGGGTGGCCAGCCGATCGGCCAGCCGGATGTCGCCCGTGAGCACCGCGGTGTCGTCCTGGTAGTTGAGCGCCAGCGCGGCGAAGGTGCGGTCGCCACGGCGCAGGCAGCGCTCGCCGCCCTCCCGGAGCAACGGGAGGGCGTCCTCGAAGCGATCGCGCATGCAGGGGACCGATCCCTGCACGACCAGGGCGCCGTCCGCCGTGAACGCGTCGCCGGCCCGTTCGGCGCAGGCGCGGGCCTCGGCGCACAGCTCCCACGACTTGTCCGGGTCCAGGTAGAACTGCACGAAGGCGAGCAGGAACAGGCAGCGCCCCCGGATGCGGTCGTCGTCGTTGAGCGTGGCGACGTCGAGGGCCCGCTGGGCGTAGTCGACGATGCGGGGGAACTGCCCGCAGACCTGCGCCAGCGCGGCGGCGCTCACCAGCAGCCGGGCCTGTGTGGTCGACCGGTCGTCCGGCGCCAGGTCGATGGCCCGCCGCATGAAGTCGAGGCCCTCGTGGCCGTGCCCGTGCTTGTACCAGAGCCACACCAGCGCGGCGGCCAGGCGTCGCCCGCGCCCGGGGTCGGGATGGCCCAGCCCCCAGTCCAGTGCGGCCCGGAAGTTGTCGTGGTCCGCCTCGAGCCGGACCAGCCAGGCGTCCTGGTCGGCCCCCTCCAGCTCGGGCTCGGACAGCTCGGCCAGGGCGAGGTAATGGTCGAGGTGGCGCTCGCGCACCGCGGCGCGCTCGCCCGCCGCGTCGAGCTTGTCGCCGGCGTAGGCGCGGACCGTCTCCAGCAGGCGGTAGCGCGCCTCGCCCTCGCGCTCGTCGACGACCACCAGGGACTTGTCGACCAGGCGCCCGAGGGCGACGAGGACCTCGGGACCGGTCACCGGGCCGCGGCCGTCGCCGCCGTCCTCGGCGTCGGTGTCGGCGCACACCGCCCGGGCGGCGTCGAGGGTGAACCCGCCTGTGAACGCGGCGAGGCGGCGGAACACGACACGGTCGTTCTCGTCGAGCAGGTCGTGGCTCCAGTCCATCGAGGCTGCCAGGGTCTGCTGGCGGCGGACGGCGCGGCGTGGCCCGCGCACCAGCAGGGCGAACCGGTCGTCGAGCCCGGCTGCGATCTGCGCCGGCGTGAGGGTGCGCAGCCATGCCGCTGCGAGCTCGATGGCCAGGGGGATGCCGTCCAGGCGGCGGCACAGGGTGCGCACCGCCGCCTCGTTGGTGGCGTCCAACGTGAACCAGGGCCGGGCCTGGCTGGCCCGATCGACGAACAGCGCCACGGCCTCGTCCCCGTTGAGCGACGGGACCCGCCACACGATCTCGCCCGCCAGCCCCAGCGGTTCGCGGCTGGTCGCCAGCAGCGTCACCTCGGGACACGACCGAAGCAGCGTCTCCGCCAGCTCGGCACTGGCCTCGAGCAGGTGCTCGCAGTTGTCGAGGCAGATGAGCAGCCGCCGGTCCCGCAGCTGCAACGCCAGCGCCCGGAGCGGCCCGCCGACCGGCTCGACCAGCACGCCGATCGTCGAGGCGGTCAACTCGGCGACGTGCGCCGGATCGCCGACCGGACCGAGATCGACCCACCACACGCCGTCGTAGCGTCGGGGGTCCGCCAGCTCGGCGGCGGCCCGCGCCGCCAGCCGGGTCTTGCCGGCGCCGCCCGGCCCCGTGATGGTCACCAGCCGCTCGTTGCTGGCCAGCCGCGTCACGGCCGCCAGCTCGTCGCTCCGGCCGACGAAGCCGGTCAGCTGGACCGGCAGGTTGTGGGCGAGCAGGTCGAGCGAGCGGAGCGGCGGGAACTCCCTGTCCAGGTCGGCGGTCCGCAGCCCGAAGACGCGTTCGGCCAGGGACAGGTCCCGCAGCCGATGGGCCCCCAGATCCTGGAGCCGGGTGCCGCGCGACAAATGATCGGCAACCAGCGACGCTGTGGCCGACGACAGCAAGGTCTGGCCGTCGTTGGCGATGTCGCGCAGGCGGGCGCAGCGCTGCACCGCCGGCCCGATGTAGCAGCGGTCGTCGCGCAGCAGGGCCTCGCCGGTGTGCAACCCGATCCGCGGTTGCGGCACCGGCCCGTCCGCCCTCCGGTCCGCCACGGTGCGCTGGATGTCGGTGGCGGCGGCCACGGCGTCGGCCGCCGACCCGAACGCGACGGCGACGTCCCGCGGGTGGCCCGGGCCCTCGCCTTCGGAGATCAGCCCCCCGTGCGCGGTCACGACCGCATGGACCACCTCCGCGGCATGCGCGTCGGTGACCAGGAACGTCACCGTTCCCGCCGGCAGGATGGACGCGCGTTCGTCAGCGTCCACGGTGTGCGTCCAGGCATCGCACGACCGGCCCAGTCTGGCGCGGTGCCTCGCCTGCTGGCGCACCTAATCGGCCAGGTGGCCGATGTTTGCCGCCGGCCCGCGTGCCAGGGTCGTCGGCCTGGAGAGCTTCGAGGACGTCCTGACCCGATGGATCGACGCCGAAGGGCGCGGCGACGCCGTCGCGCTCGAGCGCCTGCTCGACGACGACTTCTGCGGTGACGGGCCCGGCGGCTTCGTCCTGTCCAAGCAACAGTGGCTCGACCGCTATCGCACGGGGGACCTGGCGAACGACGCCTTCGCGTGGGAGGACACCCAGGTGCGCCTCCACGACGATGCCGCCGTCGCCATGGGGGTCCAGACGCAGACCGCCCGCTACCAGGGCCAGGACTGCAGCGGTCGCTTCCTCGGCACACTTGTGGCCGTGCGCCGTGACGGCCGGTGGTCGGTGGTGAACGTCCAGCTCAGCCGGGTGGCAGACGGCCAGGATCCTGATGCCGCATCGGCCACGGCGGCGCCGTGAATCAGCCAAGTGGGGGATGTCGTGCACCCCGGCGGGGCGCGACCGTCCGGGTGGAGGTGACTGCCCGATGCCCACCCTCGAGGCGACCCGTGACGAGATCGAGCCCGCGGCGTTGGCGCCCCGGCTGGAGCAGCACCGGCCTGAGCTCACCGGCTACTGCCGCCGGGTGCTCGGATCGGCGTTCGAAGCCGAGGACGCCGTCCAGGAGACCCTGGTGCGGGCGTGGCGGAACTTCGATCGCTTCGAGAAGCGGGCCACGTTGCGCTCATGGCTCTATCGCATCGCCGCCAACGTGTGCACGGACATGATGCGGCGCCCCCAGCGCCGTGCCCGCCCCATGGACCTCGGGTCGTCCATCGTCGACGAGGCCCGGCTCGGGGCGCCGCCGGCACCGTCCACCGCCCTCTCGCTGGTGGCTGGCGACCCCGCGGAGGTGGCCGCCTCGCGGGAGTCGATCCTGTTCGCGCTGGTCGTGCTGCAGCGCCTGCCGCGCCGCCAGCGCGCCGTGTTGGTCCTGCGCGAGGTACTGCGCTGGCGGGCCGAGGAGGTCGCCGAGCTGCTGGGCTCGACGGTCGCGTCGGTCAACAGCGCGCTCCAACGCGCCCGGCGTGCGCTCGCCGCCGCCCACGACCTGGACCCCGAGGACATGCGCGAGACGATCGACGCCGCCCGGCGCCAGCGCCTGGCGGCGTGCGTCGACGCCTTCGGACAGGTCGACGTCGAGTCGCTGATGGCCCTGCTGCGCGACGACGCCGGAGAGATCGCGGACGCCGTGCCGCGGTGGGAAAGCCGTGTGGATCGGCCACGTTCGGGGAAGCGAGGTGCCAGCGGTTCCGACGTGATGGGAGGTCGACATGCCCGCCAGAGAGGAGCTGCCGAGCACCCTGCAACGCTCGTCGAAGAAGGCACAGAGGACCTGGTCGAAGGCCCATGACAGCGCCGTCGAGACCTACGGCGAGGGCGAGCGAGCCCACCGCACGGCGTTCTCGGCGCTGAAGCACTCCTTCGAGAAGATCGGAGACCACTGGGAGCCTAAGGACTCGAAGGGGCCGTCCGACCCCCGGGCCAAGCGCCGCCGCACCGAGGCCCGCGCCGGCCGGGGCCGGACCTACGGCGGCGTCGACGTGGAGGGCCGCAGCAAGCAGGAGCTCATGGACCTGGCCCGCCGGCTCGATGTCCCTGGGCGATCCCGCATGACCAAGGATCAGCTCGGCAAGGCGATCGCCCGCGCCAACGAGCGGTCGACGGGACGCGCTCGCCAGCGGTCCAAGTAGCCGCCTGGGCGGCCGGCCCCGAATCCGCGTGACGAGTTGGTTGGAGATCAACCACAGCGCAACGCGGATCGTGCTCGCGGGCGACCTGGTGCGGCCTCGTGCGCGTGGCGGGCATCGAGTGCCCGCCGCTGCTACTCCCGGAGTAGCTCGCCGTTCTTCACCGATCCACCGGCCCGATCCCGGTGTCCGACCGGCCCTCCGGGGCTGACGACGACGCGCCCCGTCTGAGTTGATCCTCGAGCACGGCATCCGTTGGCGGCGCATCGGGACCGGTCGTCCCGTCGTCGGCGTCCGCCAACAGGATCACGCCGATCACCTGGTCCTCGACGCCCACGAGCGGCGTAGCCCGCATCCGGCAGACGATCGTGCGTCCGCGTCGATTGACAGCCGGCACCATCAACGTCTCTGGCTGCTCTCCCGCCAAGGCTGCCCGGATGGGCTGGTGGAGGCGCTCGACGGGAAGCCCGACGTCGAGGTTCATGAGGTGCTCGCCCTCGACCTCGTCGGCCCGCAGGCCCCAGAGCTCCTGGGCGTGGCGATTCCACACCTGGACTCGCACGTCATGATCGACGACCACCACGGCTGAGTGCAGGCTGGTGAGGATCGCCTCGAGGAAGTTGTTGATCTCGTTGAGCTCGGTCGTCCGCCGCCGCAGCTCGTCGTTGATCGTCTCGAGCTCCTCGTTGGTCGACTGGAGCGCTTCGTTGGTGGTCTCGAGCTCCTCGTTGGTCGATTGCAGCTCTTCGTTGGTGTTCTCCAGCTCCTCGACCGCCGACCGCAGCTCCTCGTAGGCCGACTCGAGCTCGCCCCTCGAGCGCTGGAGCTCGTCCTGCGCCCGGTGCTGAGGGGACACGTCGACGAACACGACGCTCGTGCCCTCGACCACGCCCGCCGGGTTGACGATCGGATGGAAGAGCACGTCGTACCATGTCGTCTCGGTCCCACGGCGCCACTCGACGCCTCGCACGGCCACCGGGTGCCGCTCGGCGTGGATCGCGTCGAGCCGCGACCGCATCTCCAGCGGTCGGTACGACAGCTCCAAGTCTTGTACCGGTCGGCCGAGGTCGCTGGCGGTAAGGCCGAACAGGCTGCGCGCATGTTGGTTGGCGGCAACGACCTTGCCGCCGACGTCGATCAGCAGCTGCGCCGACATGCCCAGCTCGAAGCCGCGGGCGCGCATGTCGGCCGACGGTGAGCTCGGCTCCGCAGCGACCGCTCTCTGCGCTCGGGGTTCATCGGACATGGCCTGCTCCCGCCTCGTCGGCACGCGCCGGAAGATGCGACACCCCAGATCGACCGGGCTGAACTGGTTGGAGCGGGTCGTCAGCGCCTCCGAGCGCCCGAGCACGAGAAACCCCCTCGGCCGCAGGGCGAAGTGCAGGTTGGCAAGGATCTGCGCCTGGGCCGTGGGGTTGAAGTACATGAGGGTGTTGCGGCACGAGAGCAGGTCGATTCTGGAGATCGGCGGATCGTGGACGAGATCGTGACGTCCGAATATCACCGTACGGCGGAGATCCTTGCGAAACATGAGGTAGGCGCCGTCAGTCTCGAAATATCGGTCGAGCAGCCCGGCGGGGACGTCCTCGGTGACCGTGCGCTTGAGGTACCTGGCATGACGGGCCTGCGTGATGGCCTCGTCGTCGATGTCGGTGGCATAGATCTTGACCCGATGGCGAAAGGCGCCGTCACCCAACGCCTCGCAGAGCAGCATGGCGATGGTGAAGGCTTCCTCGCCGCTGGCGCAGCCGGCCACCCAGACCCGTATGGGTTCGTCAGGGTCGGCTTCGTCGCAGACCTGCGGGATGACGACCTCCGCGAGGCGCGACCACGTCTCCGGGTGACGGTAGAAGCCGGTCACGTTGATGAGGATCGTGTTGAAGAGCTCGTTGAGCTCGTGTGGGTTGTCGTCGAGGAAGTGCCGGTACTCCTCGAACGTCGTGGCGGCAACGGTGTCCATCCGCTTGTGGATCCGCCGTGTCAAGCTCGCGTTCTTGTAGCCGGTGAAGTCGAAGCCCCGTGCGTCTCGCATGTGCTGGAGCAGCACTGCCAGTCCCTCGTCCGTTGCTTCACCGGAATCAGCCTGGTAGCGGGGTTCCTTGGCCGTCGGGCCGTCGTCGGTCACCGGGCTCCGCTGTTCGTCCTGTCATGCGGGCGGGAGAGCACCAAGGCCTCGTTCAGGATCGCGGCACGGTCCTCGGCCTCGTCGGCGGTGCGGTCGTACTTGAGAGCCGACTGCTCGAGCGCCGATTGCCGCAGACGCCGTGCCAGGCGGCGCGCGAGGTCGGCTCGCTCGAGCAAGGCGCGGACCGGGTCGGCCGACTCGGCCACAGTCAGGGGGCCTCGGTCTGATTGCCCGTCTGGCGGACGGCCAGCTCGACCGAGGTCACGCGACTGAACGCGCGCATCACGGTGGGAAGGACGGCAGTCAGCGGGCCGTCCAGCGAGGCGTCGAGGGCGGGGCGTCCCCGACCCGGATCGAAGGTCTCCCCCAGGGCCACCACGATCTCGGCCCGTTGCCGCAGCGCAGGCGAGCACTCCAGCCCACCGTCCGACCAAACGGCATGAGCGGGGACGTCGTCGACGACTCCCTCGATGCGAAACCCATCCACCCAGTGGCTCTCACCGCGGGCATCGCCGTCCAACAGCGAGCGAGCGCGCTGACCACGGCGCCGGGAGCGGACCTCGATCACGTCCGACCGCACCCGTTCGGATCGCGCGTGCACCTCGACCGCTACCGCCACCGCTCTGGCGGCGCGCCGGCGGGCTGCCGCCGACGCAGCTGTTGCCTCCTCCAGGCGGTCATGTAGCTCACGAAGGCTCACGGTCATGCTCACCTCCGCTCACCGTTCGAGCGTGTCGCTCCATCCAGACCGAGGTACGGATTCCTTCTCGGGTCGACCCCCAATCGTCCGCAAGCTCATCGACAAAGCGCAGACCGAAGCCGCCGCGGGCAGCCCCGATGTCGGACCGGGCGAGCTCCGGCCGCCCCCCTCCTTGATCAGCCACCTCGATGCGGATCGTCCGGTCGTTCGCCGTCAGGCTCACCTCGACCAGCCCCGCCCGTGAATCACGGCGTTGGTCACCAGCTCGCTCACGGCCGGGTCATCGCTTCAGCCTCGTTGCCGTAACCCCACGCCCGGAGATTCGCCCGGACCATCCGCCGTGCCCGGACGACCTCGGCCACGTCGGCGCTGAAGAGATGGGTCACTGAGCGTTTCGTGTCGCCACTCTCCCAGGCCGGGACCGAATCCGTCCATACCTTCGGTTTCCCGGGCTCGTGCCCGCGGTTCAGGGTCGGCGTGCGGCATCGTCGGCAGGCACGCCCGTCTCGACCAGCAACTTCATCCGCGGGAGACCCGCATGCGTCCAGCCGGCCGAACTGGCGGCAGGCGGCGGCCGACGGCTGTAGATCGCTCGCAGGTCCATGTCGTTTGCCTACCCGTCGGCCGGCTCGCCACGCCACGATGCCGACGTCGGCTTCAGTCGGCCGTGCCATGACCGAGCTCGGGGTGCGCGACCATGCCCCAAATGGTCGTGACGTGCGAGACCGGTGTGGTCGGGATCGGCGACGGGCGAGCATGACGCGCCGATGAGTGGCCCCGTCAGCGCCAGCGATGCCCAACCGGACGTCGCCGAGTGCGGCCGCCCGGCGGGCCCGACCGTCGAGGTGGTGTCGAGCCGCACGGCCAGCGTCGGCGGGCTGGAGGTGCGCCGGGCGCTGCCGCGGCGCCAGCGGCGCACCATCGGGGCGTGGTGCTTCGCGGACCACTTCGGCCCGACGGGCGCGGGGCCCGGCGGCGGCATCCGGGTCGGCCCCCATCCGCACATCGGGCTCCAGACCGTGACTTGGCTGGTCGAGGGCGAGGTGGTGCACACCGACAGCCTCGGCAGCGAGCAGCTCGTCCGCCCCGGCCAGCTCAACCTGATGACGGCGGGGCGGGGTGTCGCCCACGCCGAGCAGACGCCGTCGAGCTACCGCGGCGCGCTGCACGGCGTCCAGCTGTGGGTCGCACAGCCCGACGTCACCCGTTACCACGACCCCTCGTTTGCCCACCACGCCGAGCTGCCGGTCGCCGAGTACGGCTCCTGCCGGGCGACCGTGCTCATCGGGAACCTCGCCGGCGGGCGGTCGCCCGCTCGGCGCGAGACGGGGCTGCTCGGCGTGGAGCTTGCGGCCGCGGCGGACCGCCGGGCGGGGGAGCCGGCAGTGATCCCGCTCGACCGGCAGTTCGAGCACGGGTTGGTCGTGCTCGCGGGCGAGATGGCGGTCGGCGACGACGTGGTGCGGCCGGGAGCGCTCGCCTACCTGGGAGCCGGGCGCGACGAGCTGGCCGTGGGGCTTGCTCCCGGCAGCCGCGCCTTGCTGTTGGGAGGCCGGCCATTCGGCGAGGACCTGCTGATGTGGTGGAACTTCGTCGCCCGCACCCGCGGCGAGATCGAGCAGGCCTGGACCGAGTGGGAGCACGGCACGCCGCGGTTCGGGCGCGTCGCCTCGGAGCTGGACCGCATCGCCGCACCCCGCCCGAGCTGGCTCCCCGCCGAGTAGCGCCCTGACGGTCAGGGCAGCCGACCGACGTCGCGGTGATCGGCGGCGACAGATGGTGCGAGGTGCGTGAGCTGCCAGGTGACCTCCGCCTGGCACGTCGGGCAGCGGGGCGCCACCACTCGGGGCGCGAGCTCCTGCAGGGTGCCGTCGCCCGGGCAGCCGTTGTGCTCCACGATCTCCCAGGTCCCGGCCCGCGGCGACCGCTCGCCGGTGGCGATCCGGGTCCCCACCGGCACCGGCGCGTGCTGCGCTTCGCCGGGGCTGTCCATCGGCAGGCTCATGCCGAGCTGGGGATGGGGCCGGGGGTCGGGGCCGGCCCGGGAGGGACGGGTTCCGGGCCCGGCTCCGGTGGCGGCATGGGTATCGGGGGATGGGGATCGGGCGGCCGGTCCGGGCCCGGATCGGGCGGCGGCATCGGGGTCGCGCGGGGCCTGATCACGGTCGGCAGGGACCGCAGGGTGACGATCATCACCGGACGGCTACCCCGGGTGCCGATGGCTAACCGGGTTGTCGGGAGCTCAGGTGACCAGGAGGGTGAGGACCAGCACGTCGGCGAGCGCCAGCGAGCCCGCCAACAGCGCCACGGTCGACGGAGCGGCCGCCTCGGGCGCGCGTCCTCGCTGCAGGGCGCGGATCCGCAAGGCCGCCGCGGCCAACCCCGGCAGTGCGGCGGTGAGACCGAGCACGACGGTCAGGACCATGGACGAACCGTCGCGGGCCAGCCGGGCGGCGACGGCCGCCAACGCACCGACGGCGAGGGCCGTGCGCACCCACGCCAGCTGCGTACGCTCCGACTGCAGTCCCGTGCGGTCGAGCGCGGCGTCAGGCATCCCGGTCATCCCGGTCACCGGACCAGCAAGACGACGGCGACCGTGCCGGCCAGAGCGGCGATCACCGTGGCGAGGACCGGGATGGCCAGCGGGTGGGGGAGCGGTTCGCCGCGGCGCATGGCCTGCTCGATCTGGCTCCAGCGCACGTAGCTCGCCACCGCCAGGACCAGGCTGAGCGCCACGGCGGCGACCGTCAGGGTCGTGTGGACACCACGCACGCCCAGCGACGGCGCCACCTCCAGTGCGATGCCGCCGGCCAGCAGCGCCAGCGACGTCCGCATCCAGGCCAGGAAGGTACGTTCGTTGGCGAGGGTGAACCGGTAGTCGGGGTGGTCGCCCCCGTCGCTGCTCTCGCGCCCGCTCTCGGTCTCGTCCGTCGGCACCGTCGTAGCCTGGCAGGCGTCCGGTGGTGGCGGAAGGACCGGCCCTGCCCGGTCAGACCGGTGCCGGGCGACCGTCCACCGGGTGGCCGGGGCTGGCGTCGGTCTCGGTCCCGTCCTGCCCGACAACGGCACCGGCCGCGGCCTCGTCAGCCGGCGCGACGGCCGTCTCCGCCGGCGTGGCCACCTCCCTGGCGTGCCGGCGGGCACCGACCTCGTCGAGGACCGCGAGGCCGAAGATCGCGAACGCCAGGCCGTAAGCCGCGCCGCCCACGCCGTACACGGCGTAGCCCACGAGCACGACCACCCACGGCACGAACAGCCCGATGTGCACGCTGTACGCCCAGACGCGGCGGCGCACGACGTACGAGTCCACCAGTTGGCAGGCGACGACCACCGCGGCGGCCACGATGGCCGCCAGATCCGAGCGCAGCGCCAGCAGCAACAGGATGAGGGGCAGGTTGCCCAGCACGATGCCCACGTGCGGCAGCATCGCCAGCAGCCCGGCGGCCAGCCCCAGTGCCGTCGCCGATGGCATGTCGAGCAGGTGGGCCACCCCGGTGACGATCAGGCCCACGAGCAGGCCCTCGGCGAGCAGGAGCAGCACTGCTCGCCGGGCCCGGTTGAGCGCCCGGGTCACGATCGACGTCAGCTCACGGCGCTGCCGCTCGGACGGCAGCTGGTTGACCGCCGACTGGGCGATCCGCGGCCCGTACGACATGAGGAACAGAGTCAGGATCCCACCCACGAGGTACGTGGGTGCGGTTCCCGCGGTGGACGCCAGCACGTCGTCGCCTCCCGTGACGCGCTCGTCGAGGGTGTCCACGAACAGGTCGACCCGACGGGAGGCGTCTACGTCGCGGGCCAGGTCTCCTACCCCGTCGTCGCGGTCCTCCAAGCGGCTGGCGGCATCCTCGGCCGCTTGGCCCAGCCGATCGAGGCCGTCCGCCAGGTCGTCGAACGCCAAGTAGGTCACGCCGAAGGTGGTGCCGCCGAACACCAGGAGCGCCACGATGACCGCAGCCAGACGGGGGATGCGGCGGTCGAGCAGGTCGACGACGGGATCGATGAGCACGGCGACGACGACCGCCGCCGCCGCCCACGACAGCGGCCGGTGGGCGGACACGAACACCCGCTGCGCTACTACCGCCACCACGACCGCGACCACGCCCACGACCGCCGA
The DNA here is from genome assembly GCA_035641315.1 of Acidimicrobiales bacterium. GTDB lineage: Bacteria > Actinomycetota > Acidimicrobiia > Acidimicrobiales > VFJN01 > DASQUK01. The sequence continues at coordinate 21,669 of DASQUK010000081.1, forward strand.
CCGGGCGGTGATCCGGACCACGCGGCGTTCGGTGGGGCGTTCCTGAGGCTGCATTCAGGCGTACCGTACCGGCCGTGATTGCATCGGACGCCGCCGACGATCCCGGGCTCGAACCGTCCGACGGACGGGTCCTGGTGGACATCGATCCGTGGTCGTTCGTGGCGCTGGGGCTGGCGGCGGCGCTGGCGGCAGCGCTGTTCGCCATCAACGACCGCGCCGGCGACATCCTCACGGGCATCGGCGTCGGTGTCCTATTGGGCGTGGCGGTGACGCCGGTCGTCAACGCGGTGCAGCGGCGCTGGCACACGACGCGGGGGAGCGCCGTCGTGATCGTGGGCACGGCGCTCACGCTCGCCATCGCTGTGGTCGTGCTGCTGGTCGCGCCGGCGGCGATCCGCCAGTCGCGCGAGTTCAGCGACGAGCTGCCGTCGACCGTGCGGGAGTACTACAGCTGGCCGATCATCGGCCCCCGCCTCGAGGAGGCAGACGCCGCCGGCTCGATCGAGGAGTGGATCGAGGACGCCCCCGCGGAGGTGGATGACGCCACGCTCGCCGACCTGGGCGAGCGGCTGCTCGGGGGCGTGCTCAGCGCCTTCGTCGTCCTCATCACGGCGCTGGGGGTGATGGTCGACGGCGAGTCCGTCGTCAGCCGGTTCCGGGTGCTGGTGCCGCCCAGCCGCCAGGGGCGCGCCGACCGGCTCGGGCGGATCGTCTACGCGACGTTCGGCAGCTACTTCGCCGGCTCCCTGTTCGTCGCCGTCCTGGCGGGGTTGGTGACCCTGTCCACGGGTCTGCTGCTGGGCGTGCCGCTGGCGCCGGTGGCCGGGCTGTGGACGACGCTGACCAACCTGATCCCGCAGATCGGCGGGCTGCTGGGCGGCGGCTTCTTCGTGCTGCTGGCGGTGACCCAGGGACCGGTCGTCGCCCTGGTGGCCGCGGTGGTGATCGTGGCCTACCAGAACCTCGAGAACCACGTGATCAGCCCGGCCATCGTCGGCCGCGCCGTGAACCTGTCGCCCCCGGCGACGATGCTGGCCGTGCTGGTCGGTGGCGCGGCGGCCGGCGTGCCGGGGGCTCTGGTGGCTACCCCGCTCTTCGCCGCCACCAAGGCGGTCTACCTGGACAGCCGTGGCCAGATGCCCGAGCCCGAGACCGACGTCGTGCGCCGTCGCCTGTCCCGCTTGCCTCGGCTGTGGCGCCGCCGCCGTTAACGGATGACGTTCGTGCGGTCAGAGGCGGGGGTGTGGGGTGCAGAGGCTTCCGCCGGAGCCCCCCACCGTCGCTCGAGCCGGCTTTGCCGGTCGAGCGACAGGCGATCGACGCCGCCGGTAGGCGGCGACCAAGGACTCGATCCCGAAGCTCTGCTTCGGGATCGAAACTCACACGGGTAGGTCGCCGGTCGCCGTCCGCGTGGAGCCGTGGTCCTTGTACGCGGCGATGGTGCGCTGGGCGATGCGCATCTGGTGGACCTCGTCTGCGCCATCGGCGAAGCGGGCCCAGCGGGCGTGCTGGTACATGTTGGCCAGCGGCGTGTCCGTCGAGTAGCCGAGGGCGCCGTGCACCTGGATCGACCGGTCGATGATGCGGTTGAGCGCGTTGGCCACGAAGTGCTTTGCCATCGACACCTCGGACTTGAAGTCGAGCTCGTGGTCGATGCGGTATGCGGCGTGCAGCACCATGAGCTTGGCCTGGTACAGCTCCATCGTGGAGTCGGCGATCATCCACTGGATGCCCTGCTTCTCGGCCAACAGCGACCCGTGGGCGAAGCGGTTGAGGGCGCGGTCGACCATCATGTCGAGCGCGGTCTCGGCCTGGGCGATCCAGCGCATGCAGTGCGCCAGTCGGGCGGGGCCCAGCCGGTACTGACCGAGCATGTGACCCTGGCCCCGCCCGCCCAGCATGTGGTCGGCGGGTACCCGTAGGTCCTCGATGCGGATCTCGGAGTGGCCGGTCGAGCCGTGCATGGTCTCGATCTGGCGAACCTCGGTCCAGCCCTCCGAGGGGATGTCGACGATGAACGCCGTGTTGGCCGCCTGGGGCAACTCGGGGTCGTCCTCCGTGCGGGCGATGAGGATGGCGAAGTTTGCCCGGTGGGCGTTGGAGATGAACCACTTGTGGCCGTTGATCACCCACTCGTCGCCGTCCTGGTAGGCGCGGGTGCGGATCAGCGTGGGGTCCGACCCGGCAACCTCGGGCTCGGTCATGGCGAAGCAGCTCATGGCCCGGCCCTCGCACAGTGGGCGGAGGTACCGCTGCTTCTGCTCCTCGGTGCCCCAGTGGAGCAGCGTGTGCATGTTGCCCTCGTCGGGCGCCTGGCAGTTGAGGACCCAGGGCCCGTAGTACGACTTGGCCGCCTCGGCCTGGACCATGGCGAGCTCGACGTGGCCGAGGCCCATGCCACCCCACTCCTGGGGCATGTGGGGCAGCCACAGGCCGACCTCCTGGGCGGCGACCCGCATCTCCAGCAGGATCTTGATGTAGTCGGCCCGCTCGATCTCGTCGCGGTTGCCGATGCGGGCCTCGCCCGGCTTGACCACGTCGTCGATGAACGTGTGGACCCGCTGGCGGATGTCCTCGAGCTCGCGGGTGAGGGTGAAGTCGATGGCCATGGCGGGTCAGCCTCCTGGGGTGCGGGTGTTGGGGTCGGGACCGGCCGCCCGGGCGCGCTCGGCGTCGAGGCGGCGGGTCTCGTCGGACAGGGCAGCGGCCAGCACACCCGCGACCAGGTCGACGAGGTGGCTGACGAACAGGCGGTCGTCGGTGTGGGGCGCAGAGCGGGCCCGCCGCGCCAGCTCGACGGCGGCGAACCGCATGGCCACGAAGCGGCGGTGCAGCCGGGTGGCGTCGTTGTCGAGCAGGCCGGCGACCAGCGCCCGCCAGCGGAAGATGCTGGACGCCGGATCGTCGAGCGCCGCGGCGTCGATCACCGGGCGGGGCCGGTTCATGAGGTCGGCCATGATCTGCAGGTAGGCGGGCCCGCCGTCGCCGTCGGCCAGCATGGCGGCGCTCGGCCGCACCAGGGCGCCGGCCAGCGCCCGGAGGTCGTCGCGACCCTCGGCCTCGTAGGCGTCGAGCATGGCGTGCCGGCGGGCTTCGACGGCGTGATGGTGCTTGGCCAGCACCGCCCGCAACAGGCCGTCGCGGTCGCCGAAGTGGTACTGCAGGGCCGAGGCGTTGCGGGCACCGGCGGCACGGTTGATCTCGCGCAGGCTGACGCCGTCGATGCCGTGGGTGGCGAACAGGGACTCGGCGGCGGCGATGAGCCGCTCGGCCGTGGTGCCCGTCGGCCTGGTCGCCGTGGTCGTCGCCGTGTCAGGCATGCGCATTAGACGCTACACCAATCGCATTTGCTACCCGGGACCGCGTCCGGATGTACCGCATCCGTTGCCGTCACGTTCCGAACGCCGGAATCGCAACCGCCCGTCCCCACCGGGTCGTAGCGTGAGGCCCGATGGTGGTCCGGCTGCAGTTCGTCCCGGGGAACGAGCCGGGCGGGCTGCTCGACCTGCCGTGGAGCGTGCCGCTCGCCGCCTGGGACGATCCCCGCCTGGTCGACATGGTGCACGGCACCAGCCGCCACGTCGTCCGCTTCGTCGCCGACGCCAGCCGGGTGTTCGCGCTGAAGGAGACCACCGAGCCCGAGGCCCGCCGCGAGTACGGCATGCTGCGCCGCCTGACCGCCGAGGGGCTGCCGGCCGTCCAGCCCACGGGCGTGGTCACGGGGAGGCAGGACGCCTCGGGCGGGCCGCTGGCGTCGGTCCTCATCAGTCGCTACCTGGACTTCTCGCTGCCCTATCGGTACCTGCTCGGTCACGAACGCCGTCCCGACCTGCCCCGGCTCCTCATCGACGCCGGCGTGGTGCTGCTCGCTCGACTGCACCTCGAAGGCTTCTTCTGGGGGGACTGCTCGCTGTCCAACCTGTTGTTCCGCCGCGACGCCGGGGCGCTCATGGCCTACCTGGTCGACGCGGAGACCGCCGAGCGCCAGGACGAACTGCCCGACGGCATGCGGGCCAACGACATCGAGATCGCCCGCGAGAACGTGGCCGGCGGCCTGCTCGACCTCCAGGCGAGCGGTGACCTCGCCCCCGACGTCGACGTCTTCGAACTGGCCAACCTGGTGGAGGACCGTTACCGGGCGCTGTGGGACGAGCTCACCGGGGCGGAGGAGCTGTCGCTCGACGATCGTCATCTGATCGACCGCCGCATCCGCCGGCTCAACGAGCTGGGGTTCGACGTAGGGGAGCTGCTGGTGGAGCACGACGCCGAGGGGTCCCGGTTGCGGGTCCAGCCGGCGCTGGTGGAGGAGGGCCATCACGCCCGTGAGCTCCGGCGACTCACGGGCCTCGAGGTGCAGGAGAACCAGGCGAGGCGGCTGCTCAACGACATCGCCGCCTACCGGGCGTCGATCAGCGGCGAGGACTCCGAGGTGCCGCAGGCGGTGGCGGCGGCGCGCTGGCTGGCCGAGGTCTACGAGCCCCTCATAGCGCGGGTCCCCGCCGAGTTGCGGGGGCGGCTCGAGCCAGCCGAGCTGTTCCACGAGCTCTTGGAGCACCGCTACTACATGTCCGAGCGCGCCGGGGCCGAGGTCGCCACCGAAGAGGCGTTGCGTTCCTACGTGGCCTCGGTCCTGGCCCACCGCCGCGACGAGCAGACCGTGCTCCGGGAGGCCCAGGTGACCTGACCTTCAACCTCTAGTCGAGGGTGAGGGTCTAGGGTTCAGTCGGCTAGTCGGCGGCCAGCTTGTACCTGGCGTACTCCTCCACCCGGGCGAGGTGGTCGGGGCTGCGCAGGAACCGGTCGCTCAGGTCCGCCAGGTCTTCCCCCTGCTCGCGCCAGCGGAGCAGGCACCGCTCGAGCGGACGGAGGGGGTCGGAGCGGGCCCGCGAGCCACCGCCGGGCCGCTCGAGCCCGGCCAAGAACCGCACCTGTGCCGCCCAGCGTTCGCTCCGCCGGAAGCGATGCCCGATCTCGGCATCCCCGACACCCGCCTGCGCCCAGCGGAGGACCCGGCGCTCGACCGGCCGCAGGCGTTCGTTGTCGACCATGCGCACCTCGCACCTCCTCGACCCGCTCGGGCCCAGGCTACGCCGATGGCGCCACGATGAACCACGTTCCGCCGCCCGGCGCTGAGCCGCCGCCCGGTGGGGTCGACGGTAGGGTCGCTGCCCATGCTGCGCCGGCGGAAGGCATCGGACGACCCCCTCGGCCACGTCGATCCGGGCGCGACGGCGCCCCGCTTCGCGCCGGCCGTGGCCGAGGCCCTGGAGAGCCGTCGCCGCTACCGCGAGCTGTTGGGCGGGCTGCGCCCCGGACCGGTGCGCGACCGCCTGGCCCTGTCCGGCCAGCGGCTCGACGCCGGGGTGCTGGCGGTGTGGGACACGGCCCGGCGCGCGACCGAGATCGAGCGGACCCTGGCCGCCCTCGATCCCGTCCGGGTCACGGACGAGTACAAGCGGGCCAAACGCGCCGGGGACGATCCCGAGCTGGAGGCGGCCCTGGCCCAGCGGTTCAGCTCGGTCCAGCGGCTGCTGAACACGCTGGACGACACCGACGATCGGCTCCGGTTGCTCGACGCCCGCCTGGGCGCCGCCGTGGCGCACGCCGCCGAGGTCGCGTTGGACCTACCTGGCACGGGCGCCGGCGATGCGGACGCCCTCGACGCCGAGCTGGAGGGTGTCGTGGACGAGTTGGGCGCGCTCCGTTCCGCCCTCGACGAGCTGGGGTGATGTCGCCCGCCGCGTCGCGGTCAGCCAGGCTCGGCCCGCTCAGTCGAAGTCGAAGATGTCGTCGAGGAACGAGCGGCGCTTGCGCTTGCGGGGCTCGCGGTCGTACTCGCGGCGCTCGTCGTAGTCGTAGCGGTCGCGGTCGTCGTAGCGGGGCTCGCGCCGCTCCTCGTAGCGGGGAGCGCCGCCGCCCACCGGGGCGGTGGGGGCGAGGGACGCCGCCGCCCGCTCGATGACCTTGTCGAGCTCGCCGCGGTCGAGCCACACGCCCCGGCACTGGGGACAGAAGTCGATCTCCACGCCCTCGCGGGACGAGATCGAGAGCTGAACGTCGCACACCGGGCACTTCATGCCGCTGGACCCTACCGGCTGTCCCGCGATTCGACGGCGGCACCCTCCCGCCTAGGGTTCACGCCGACCGGTCCGGCACACCGACTCGCGGAGGAGCCAACCCGTGTTCATGGTCCGCCGTCCGTCCGACGGCCGGATGTCGCAGATCCTCGCCGAGGTGGGCGACGCGTCGCTGACCTACGCCGACGTGACGGCCACGGCCCATCCCGACGACCTGCCGGCCGGCTACCACCACGTGCGCGCCGGCACGGTCCTGGGCCGGGGGGAGCGGGCCTTCACCGCGGCCGTGGCCGGCATGCGCGGCTGGCAGCTCCACCGCCGGCAGGGTTTCCGGGTGGTGCCGTCAGATCCGCCCATCACGGTCGGCACCGTGGTGGCGGTCGACGTGCCGCTGGCCGCGCTCCACGTGATCGCCACCTGCCGCATCACCTGGGTGGTCGACGAACCCGACCGGTTCGGCTTCGGCTACGGCACCCTGCCGGTCCACCCGGAGAGCGGCGAGGAGGCTTTCGTGGTCGAGCGCCGCACGCCCGGCCACGGCGGCGACGTGACGTTGGCGATCACGGCCTTCTCGCGGCCACGCCACCCGCTGGTCCGCCTGGGCGGACCGATCGCGCGGTGGCAGCAGGCGCGGGCGACGCAGGGCTACCTCGACGCCCTGGCCGCTCACGTGCGGGAGGCCACCGGCGAGCGGTCGGCCCTCGGCTGACCGACGTTCAGCGATGGGCTCAGCACCCTCCGCGGTAGCGGCCGCCCGGCGCCGGTGCGGGCCCTAGCCTCGGCGCCCATGGGCAGGCAGACCATGCATCGCGTCTCGGCCGAACAGGTCGTCGCGTTCCGCATGGCCGCCCATCGGCTCCACGAGCGCCTGCCCGCCGCCGATGCGGTTCGCGCAGCGGCCGTCTGCGGCGTGCAGGACACGCCCCCGGGCAACGCTGGTGTGGCGCTGGCCGCCCGGGTCGACGGGTTCACACCCGCCGCGCTCGAGGAGGCCGTTCTCGACGACCGAACGCTGCTGCGCCTCCTCGGCCCCCGCGGCGCCGCCTATGTCGTGCCGCGCCGGGACGCCACGGTGTTCGGGCCGGGGTCGCTGGCCGCTGACGAGGAGTCGCTGCGCGAACAGCTGTCGGGCTCGTGGCCGCCGGTCGAGGCGGCGGGCTGGACCGCACGGGAGGCGCTGAGCATGGTGGTCGGGGTGCTGGCGGCGGTGGTCGCCGACGGCGAGTCCCGCACCAAGGGCCAGCTCAGCGAGGCGCTGCACGGGCGGCTCCCGGCCGAGCTCGAACCCTGGTGCGACGTCTGCGACGTGCACCACGTACCCGACCAGCTGCTGCGGCTGGCGGGCACCGCGGGGGTGTTCTGCTACGGCTGGCCGCAGGAATCCCGCCAGACCTTCATGGGCACCGACATCTGGCTGGGCGGGCCCCTCGGATCAGACGTCCCGGCCGCCCGGCGCGAGCTGGTCCGCCGCTTCGTGCACGCCTACGGGCCCGTCACGCCGCGCCACTTCGCGGCGTGGACGGGGGTCGGGGTCGCCGAGGCACGCCAGCGCTTCCTGGAGTTGGACGCCGGGCTGGTGGAGGTGAAGCTCGACGGCTCCGTGGCGTGGTTGCTGGCCGACGACGTCGAGGTGCTGAACGATCCGCCGACCGCCTCCGGGGCCCGGCTGCTGCCGGCCGGCGATCCGTTCCTGGCCCAGCGGGACCGGGCTACCCTGCTCCCGGACAAGGCGGTGCAGCGGGCCGTGTGGCGCCCCGTCGGCAGCCCCGGCGTGGTGCTGGTCACCGGCCACCCGATGGGGACGTGGCGGGCCCGGGGAGCGGGCGGTCGGCTGGAGGTGACGGTGGATCCGTTCGCCAAGCTCAACGACCGCCAGCGCACCGCGATCGAGCACGAGGCCGACCTGGTGGCACCGTTCCGGGGACGGGACCACGCCGTGGTCACATTCACCGATTAGCGCCAGGTGCGCCCGTTGGCGGGCCCGAACACCGCCTCGGCCAGCTCGGCGGCGGGGGCGTGGACGTCGGCCGATCCGGTGGCCAGGTGCTCGGTGACCAGCGCCAGGAGGCTGCGGCGGACGAGACGGGCGGCCACCTCGGGCGCCAGGCCTCGGGCCGCGAGCTCGGGGAACCCCCGGGCCAGCCAGGTGGCCAGCCCGGCGTCGAGCTGGGCGATGAGCCCGGCCGCCGACTCGCGGGCCGTGGCGTCGCCCCGCAGCCCCTCGCCCAGCAGCAGCCGCAGCACGACCTCCTCTTCGAGCGTGCGCTCCGCCGCCCAGGCCATGAACTGCGCCAGCCGCTCCCGGGGCGGCAGTGCGGCGTCGATGAGCGGCTCCTCGGTAGCCAGCCGCTCGCCGTAACGGCGCTCCTCGATCAGGGCGCGCAACAGGTCGGCCTTGGAGGGGAAGTAGTGGTAGATGGTGGCGACGTTGAGCCCGCAGGCCGACGCCAGGCGGCGCATCGACGTTCCCGCAGCGCCCAGCTGGCTCATGAGCGCCAGAGCGGTGTCGAGGATGCGGCTGCGCTGGCCGGCATCCCCGTGGACCGTCGCCGGTGCGGTCACGCTCGCGGCTCCGGCGTGAAGGCCGCCGGCAGGCGGTTGAGCGACAGGACCAGTGTGGAATCGCCTCGGTCGAGCGTGTCGGCGTCGACCGCCCGGATGTCGCGCAGCCGGCGGAACAGCTCCTCGAACGCCACCTTGATCTCGGCGCGGGCCAGGTTGGCGCCCAGGCAGTAGTGCGTCCCGATGCCGAAGGCCAGGTGGGGGTTGGGATCGCGGTCGATGCGGAGCTCGTCCGGCTCGTCGAACATGTCCTCGTCGCGGTTGGCCGACTGGTAGAGCAGGAGGACCCGGTCGCCGGCCTTAAAGTCGACGCCCTGGTAGGTGTGGTCCTCGGTCACGGTCCGCATGAACGAGATGACCGGGCTGACGTAGCGGACGATCTCCTCGACGGCCAGGTCCATCAACTCGGGGTGGCTGAGGAGCTCGCGCCGCTGCTCGGGGAAGCGGGTGAAGGCCACGAGCCCGCCGGCCAAGGCGTTGCGGGTGGTCTCGTTGCCGGCGACCACCAGCAGGATGAGGAACATGATCAGCTCGTCGCTGGTCATGCGGTCGTCGGCCTCGGCGTTGGTGCCGCCGGCCTGGTCGCTGCCAGCCGTGTCTCGGGCGCCGTCGCCGGGCCGGGCCAGGGCGCCCTCGTCGTAGGCCCGGGTGAGGATGCCGATGATGTCATCGGTCGAGCCGTCGGCCCGCCGTTGCTCGATCAGCTCGAGGCACATGGTGGCGAACTCGCCGCCGGCTTCGGCCGCGCGCAGCAGGACCGGATCGTCGGGGTCGGTGTGGCCGTCGCCCGCCATCATGGCGTCGCTCCAGTGGTAGAGCTTGTGGCGCTCGTCGGGGTTGAGCCCCATCAGCTCGGCGATCACGATGAGCGGCACGTGGATGGCGAAGTCCTCGACGAAGTCGCAGGCACCCTTGGCGGAGATCTCGTCGATGATCTCGTTCGCCAGCTCGCGGATGTGGTCGGACAGCTGACGGACCATCCTGGGTGTGAAGCCCTTGTTGACCAACCGGCGCTGCCGGGTGTGCTCGGGATCGTCCATTGAGATGATCGACATCGGCGCCGCCACCTTGGGCCGCACGCCCTGGGCGGCGGAGTACAGCTCCTGGTGGCGGCTGATGTGGCTGACGTCCTCGTGGCGGGAGACGACGTACAGCTGGTTGCGCTCGTCCCACCAGATGGGAGCGTTGCGCCGGAGCCACCGGTACGCCCCCCAGGGATCGTCGTACAAGCGGGGATCGAGGATGTCGATGTCGAACGGCGGTGCCTGGCTTGCCGTCCGCGTCGTCGGACCCGGCTCCGTGGTTCCCTGCGTGGCGGTCATCCCAGCAGTCTGTCCAGCGAACGTTTGATGGGCAAGGGTCGGACGACGATTCGCCACTCCGTTGCACGTCCGGCCGCTCGCCAGGCGGCCGCTATGGTTGTCCCTTCACGGCGGCGTGGCCGAGTGGTTTAGGCAAGGGCCTGCAAAGCCCTGTACAGGGGTTCGATTCCCCTCGCCGCCTCCAACAGAAGTCCTACTCAGGGGCCATATCGTGCGCTGGTTCTGAGCGGCGGCGGGGTTGCATCCCATAACCATCCCATAACTGCTCGCTGGAGCGAGCTACCCTGCCCGCCATGGCGACGCGAGCTGGCTACGGGCGTGGATCGCTCCGTCGTCGCGGCGACCGCAAGTGGGAGCTCCGGGTGTCGACGGGTCGCGATCCGGTGAAGGGCCGGTACCGCTACGTGAGCCGGACCGTGCAAGGCACGCGCAAGGAGGCCGAGGCCGCGCTCGCCGCACTGGTCACTCAGGTCAACGCCGGCGCGGGCGGTCACACCGGCACCAACGCGACCGTCGCCGAGCTCGTCGAGCAGTGGCTCGACCTCAAGCGAGACGCACTCTCGGTGACGACGTGGGAGGGCTACGCCGGCAAGGCGCGCTTCCGGTTGATCCCAGCGCTCGGCACGGTACCGGTCCGCAAGCTGACCGTGCGTGACATCGACGCCTTCTACCGCGGGCTGACGCGGGCCGAGCAGCTCGCCGCCTCGACCATTCGCCAGATCCACAACGTGATGACCGGCTCGCTCGACCTGGCCGTGCGCTGGGGCTGGCGCAGCGACAACCCGGCTCGCCTGGCCACGCTGCCATCGGTGCGGCAGCGCGATGTTCGTCCACCCGCTCCGGCTGACGTGATGGCAGCGATCGAACGGGCCGACCAGGAGCTCGCGCTGTTCGTTCGCCTCTCCGCCGTGATCGGCGGCCGTCGAGGCGAGGTGGGCGCGCTGCGGTGGACCGACGTCGACCTCGCCGCCGGCGACCTGTCGATCACCAAGGCGCTCGTCGAGGGCCGTGACCGGACCATCTACGAGAAGGACACGAAGACCCACCAAGCGCGGCGGATCGCCCTGGACGCGGCCACTGTCGAAGCCCTGCGAGCATGGCGGTCCGAGGTCGAGGCACGAGCAAAGCCGTTCGGCGTCGCGCCGCGTTCCGACGGGTTCGTGTTCAGCCCCGAGCTGGACGGATCGAAGCCGTGGCGGCCGTACCACTGGACCAGCGCGTGGCGCCGCCTCCGCGACCGCATCGGCATCGACCCGGCAGTGCGCCTGCACGACCTGCGCCACTTCACGGCCACCCGCTTGCTCGACGCGGGGGTGCCGGTGAAGACGGTGAGCGGGCGGCTCGGCCACGCTCGTCCGGCGACAACGCTCAACGTCTACGCCCACTTCATCCCGGCGACCGACCGTGTCGCGGCCGACGTGATCGGCGGCCTGCTGGCACCGGCTTCTCCGGTCGACGACTATGAGTCGACATCACGTTGATGTGATATCAGCTTGACGTTATCCTGGCCATGTGGGAAGTCCTCTACTCCGACGAGTTCGGCGCCTGGTTCGAGACCCCTCACCGAGGACCAGCAGGATGCCGTGATCGCGAGCGTCGACCTACTGGAAGCGGAAGGGCCGGCGCTCGGTCGGCCGACCGTCGACACGATCGCCGGCTCCCGCCATCCGAACATGAAGGAGCTGCGGGTCAGCAAGGGAGGCGCCATCCGCATCTTGCTCGCGTTCGACCCGCGACGGCAGGCCGTCCTGTTGATCGGAGGAGACAAGGCAGGACAATGGCGGGCGTGGTACGAGGAAGCGATCCCTGTCGCCGATGCTCTGTTGGACGAGTACCTGCGCGAGACCGGTCAAGCGTGAAGGGAGGAACCTGATGGCCGCTCGGAAGTTCAAGGATCTGGCCGAACCCATCAAGGCCGACCCGGCGCGAGCCGCTCGGATCGCTCGGCATCGCGCCGAGGCGATCGAGGAGATCGTGGACTACACGCTCGGTGAGTTGCGCCGGGCGCGCAAGATCACACAGGACGAGCTCGCCCGCCTCATGGCCACGACCCAGCCAAACGTGTCACGCATCGAGAGGGGCGGGGAGATGGAGCTGTCCACCCTTCGCACCTATGTCGAGGCCCTCGGTGGTCGCCTCGAGGTCACCGCCGTGTTCGACGACGAGCGGTTCCCGGTCACCGTCGGGGGCGACGAGTAGATCGCGTGGCTACCGGGCGGGCCACCGCTCCGTAGGCGCCGCGAGGTCCTCGTCGACGGCGACGCGCGCTCGGGTTTCGAGGTCTTCGAGGTGGTTGGCAATGGCCCGCAGGGTGGTTTGCCAGTCGGCGAGGTCGTCGATGGTGGCACGGGCGAGGGACTCGATCCGCCGTCGCACGAGGCTGGTGATGCGCTGCTGGGCGTCGGTGAGTTGCGGTGGCCGCTGCTGGAGCCAGGCGTCAAGACGCATTTCGAGCAGGCTCTGGTTGGTCTCGTCGCCGAATACGAGGTCAACGAGCAGCGCGACGGCGGTCCCGAGGTGTTCGGCGTCGGGGGTAGAGAGCTTGACGGGGACGCCTGGCTGGTCGCTATGGGGTGGGGGTGGCATGAAGAACCAGCCGATGGGGAGTTCGAAGGCGCGGGCGAAGGCGACGATCTCGTCAGCGTCGAAGTTGCGGACGAACTTGCCGGCGATGGAGCGCTCGGCCTGGGAGACACTGGCTTTGGACCAGCGCTTGCCGAGGTAGGGCTCGAGGGCCTCGGCGGCTTGGTCCTGGGTCCAGCCCTTCCATAGCCGGGCCTGGGCGAGGTTGAACGCGACGACCTGGTTGGGGGTGAGCCCGAGGTAGGGATCCGGAGCGCTCGGGGCTTCGTTTTCGGGAGTCTTTCTGCGCATCTTCTGTCCGGGTGGTGTAGGCAGGTGCTGTCCTGTGTCAATGTGTCCGATGACTACCAATGTACCAGTTGACGAAGGAATGACAAGGACGTAGTTTTCTGGGTCATGGTCCAGCGGCGCGAGCTTCGCGTTGTGGCCGGACGGTCTGCTCTGGATGAGTTGCCCGAGGTGCTGACCGTCGAGGAGGCCGCCAGCGTGCTGCGCATCGGCCGCGGCGCCGCCTACGAGCTGGCTCGACAGTGGCGGGAGAGCGGGGGCCGTCGCGGGCTGCCGGTGGTGACGTTTGGTCGGTCGTTGCGTGTGCCCCGGGAGGCGTTGCGCCGACTGCTCGATGTCGGCGTCGACGCGTGGGCGAGCGGACAGTAGGGCCGACATGCCGCGGCCGGCGCCGGAGCCATCCCTGGTCATCGACGCCCGCGTACGACGTCTGCGGCGGAGCCTCGGCCTGACGGCGTGGGCAGCCCTGGAGGAGCTTCTGCTCGATGCGGTACCCCAGGCGCCAGGCCGCCTCGGCACGCAGGCGAGTGCCCGGGCGCTTGGCCCGCGGTTGGGTGTCAGCAAGGACACCGCCGCTGGTGCCCTGCGCCGTCTGACCGCGGCAGGGCTTGCCCGGCGTGAGGATCACCGTGACGGTGTCCGCGGCGTGTTCGCCCGCTCGGTCTACGTGTTCGACGCGGCCCGCCTCGACGGGCGCGGCATCAGACGCCAGACGGCGCAGCCGACGCGATCGAAGCGTCGTGGCGGCATGGCTGTCGCCGCAGCGCATGGCAACACCCAAGCGTCGCTCTTCGACGTGCCCGCACCGGACACGCCGTGACCACCAGCGCCGTCCCCCGAGCCTGCCACGCGACCACGCCGACTGTCGCAGCGTTCTGTGCTGATCGTCGTAGCGCCGATCACTGGCAGTTATGCGTAGACGCGCTCGGCTGTTGCGAACCAGCACATGGTCAGCCACCCGACCGCGATGGCGAGGAGAATCACCTCGGTCGGAGTGTCGAGGTCGTCTACGCCCGGGAGAACGCCTATCACGAGACCGGCTGTGAACACCGCGAGGGCAACGATTGTGTGACCAAGAGCGGTCGACCCCAGACGGCGGTGCCGCTGAACTGATCGGGTCGCGGCCCACCACGGGCGCCCCACGAGCGCGAGGAGTGGGATGCCGAACTAAGCGCCGTAGATCGACGCGGTCAGCGCCACTCCAATGACCACGAAGGACAGAAGCCCCACCGCGGTCAGCCATGCCGCTCGGCGGTCACGCTGTTCGCATTCCACCGCACGCCAGCCTGCCCGTTCCTAGCGCCGAGCGGCAGATCTGGCGCACGTCTGCGCGGCGGCTCGACCTACTCCACCTCTCGCGGTTCGGGAGGATCAGCGGCGGTGTCGTCGAGGGGCGGAAGAGGACGGCGTGGCTCGCGCACACCAGCACCGCCACCGCCGTCGTCTGGACCAAGTTTTTCCGCTTCAAGGGCGACTGGTGTAGTTCGACCAAAGATGCGAAGACAGATGATCGGGTGGTCGCCCTCCTCCTGCACCACCGTGCCTTGAAACCCCTTGAAGGGCCCCGTCAACACCTGGACTCGATCACCCTCTCGCCAACTGCTCATCAAGCCCAGTATCGCTTGATTCCACCGCGGTCGGTGCGAGCCATGACGAGCGCATATTGCCCGAACCGCGTACCCCGGCGCGTGTCCGACCGTCAGCACAGAACGACGCGGCGCCTAGCGGCAGATCTGGGTGTGTGTCCGGGTTGTCATTCGAGCGGTCGCATGATGTTGAGGTCTACGCCATCCGAGATTCCCTCGACGTGAGCGAAGCCGTGGATCTGCCAGATAGCCCAGTGGTCGACGTTAGGACGTCGGAGGAAGCGAGAATGCCAGAGGGCCCGATCCAGACGGTCCCGTACCGGATAGCGGCGTTCCCAGTCGTCACCGACGTAGAGCACGACCTGGCGGTCCCAAGCGTTCTCAACGAGTTCGAGGAAGTCCGCCAGTTCCGCGGCCACGGCCGCGACATCGGGCCGGCGGCTGCAGTTGCCCGCCAGTTCAAGGTCCACCGCTGGCGGCAGCGCGTTGGGGCCCGGTGGGGCCACCGAGAGGAAGTGGCGGGCTTGCTGTCCGCCAGGCGTGCAGAGCGTGAAGAAGTGGTACGCGCCCCGATCCAGGCCGACCGCACCGGCGCCGCGCCAGTTGTCGGCGAACAGCCGGTCGACGAAGTCGCCGCCCTCGCTCGCCTTGATATACGCGAACTCGATCCCGTCACCCTCCACCTTCTCCCAGTCGATGGCCCCTTGATGTGACGACACGTCGATTCCGTAGCGCTCGCCGTCGCGCAATGGTGGCCGCCAGTTGGGCACGAACCAGTACCAGAACGCCGCCGCAACGCCAGCCAGAACCACGACGGTTCCGCCAGCGATGAACGGCCATCTTCGCCGTCGTCCCTCCCGGGCGTCAGCCGCCACCCCACCAGCCTGCCAGTCCAAGCTACGGGCCGCGTCCCGCTATTGCCGCCGACGCCGAACGGCAGTTCTGGCGCGTCTCGGTCATGGCGTCAGGAACGGTCGGGCTCACGGGCGGAGGCAAGCAACAGGACAATGGACGTCGCGACGGTAAACAGGCTGGCGGGCGCTGCGAGGTGACGAACGGGCGCAGTACCGCCATCCACGACACGACCGACTGTCTCGAAGAGCGTCAATCCACTGAATGCACTCACGACCACGAACGTGAGCAGCGCCCACGACCTCGCCCAGGTCCAAGGCACGAGAAGACCGACCCCGAGCAGACAGGCCCAACCAGCGGCAATGGCGACGCCGACAATGAGCCACGGGATCACAACGGCTTCGAGCCCTTCCTAGGAGCGGGTGTGAAGCGCGACCCAGAGCGTCGCGAGGCCGATTGCGGCGGCTAAGAACACCAGTCCCGCGGCCAGCACCATTCGGCTGTCACGCTTCCCGGCCACGCAAGACAGATTGCCCAACCCGAGCGCCCGCCGCCTGCCAGGCGGGCAGCACAGAACGCCGCGCACGCCGAGCAGTTATGCGTCCAGCAACCGAAGTCGGAAGACGGTCCGAACTCGTCCGCTCCCGCCGGGGTGAACCCGGCGGCGATGAGGCAACGGATGCTCGCAACGTTGTCGTCCTCCACGCCGCCCACAAGTTCGGCGACGCCCAAGGACCGCCCCTCGGAGACAGCGAGCCTCAGCAGCTGCTCGCCGATACCGCGACGACGGAACTCGCTACGAACGTAGATCGCGATTCCTGCTCGTTCACCATCGATCTCAACGTCGATGAAACCGACGGGCTCGCCGTCCAGCACGCCGACCCATCCGTAGCGGACCGCGTCCTGCTCTACGAGCGGCCACCACTTAAGGCCGGCTCCGTAGAAGTCGGCGTCGAGGCGTCCTGCCCTTCCTCGTCCTCTGTGAACCAGCCCGCGACGAGCGCCGCAAGTTCTCTCGTCAGCGGCCTCAGCGCCACTGACCGCGCAGGCGATCTCACCGACACAGATTGCCTGCTTCGAGCGCCGAGCGGCAGATCGGCATCGGCGCCGGATCGTTCCTTGCGCAGGGGTTGATCGGATCGGGCACCGTGCTGCTCGCGCACGAGAACCGTCGATCTGTTGCGTCGTAGCGCCTAGCTGAAAAACTTCTCGTGCCAATCCTCCTCGGTACAATCTCTTGGTGGTCGGCCCCACGGCGGTTCTCGGTGGCTCGTTGAGCTCGGGGAACTCGTCGCCCCGCGGGTATGGCCGACGTGTACGAGGCTCACAACCGTCTGCTCAGGCGCATTGTCGCGATCAAGGTCCTCGCGTTGGCGTTCGATCGCGACGGGGGGCTTCGTCGAGCGGTTCCACCGCGGGCCCGTGCGGCCGCCCACCTCAGCTAGCCGAACATCGTCGCCGCCCTAGGCAGGGCTTCGGACGATGTCCCGGATCCAGGAGGAGGGGTTCGCATGCATCGCTCGAGAAGCAAAGTCGTCGCGCTGGGTACGTCCATGGCTGTTCTGGCCGTGGTCGGCTCTGTTCCGGCCACGGCCGATCCCTCCACCACGGGCCCGCTGGTCACCGTGTCCGGGGCCAGTCCGATCGCTGCCTGCGAGGGTGACACGGGATTCCGCGATGTCGGCGGGGTACCGGCCATCCAGTTCGTCAACAGCGAGGTCGAGCCCCACGTGATGGTGGATCCGTCGAACCCGGACATCATCATCGGGGCCTGGCAGCAGGACCGGTGGAACAACGGCGGAGCGGAGGGCAACGTCAGCGCCACCAGCCTCGACGGGGGGGCGAGCTGGACGGTCAACCCGCGGACCAAGTCGTCGAACTGCACCGGGGGGACCCCGGCCAACGGCGGGAACTTCGAGCGGGCCTCCGACCCGTGGGTGGCCATCTCCCCGGACGGGACCGCGTACCTGATGACCTTGGCCACCGACACCGCCCCCGGCGGCTTCGACACGAATCCCGACGACATGATCGTCTCCCGCTCGACCGATCACGGGGCGACGTGGGAGGACCCGATCTCGCTCAACCGCGACGAGAGCCCGAACGCGTTCAACGACAAGAACGCCATCACCGCGGACCCGAACGACTCCAACTTCGTGTACGCGGTGTGGGACCTGGTGGTGTCGCCGCCGAGCGGCAACCGGAGCCAGGAGGCGTTTGAGAACTCCCGGGCGTTCGCCGGCGACCCGTTGTTCGCTCGGACCACCGACGGCGGTGAGACATGGGAGCCCGCCCGGAGGATCTTCAGGGCCGGGGTCATCGCCCAGACGATCGGCAACCAGATCGCCGTGCTCCCTGACAACGACGAGTTCGACGGCGAGCTCATCAACGTGATGACGCTGGTGCGGGGGACCAGGAACGACCAGGGAACCCGGGGCACCCACATCGCCGTGATCCGGTCCTCGGACCACGGCGCGACGTGGGACGCGCAGGAGACCATCGTCGACCGGTTCTTCCGGGGAGTGGTGATCGACCCGGACTCGCCCTTGCCCGCAGGGGTCGAGGCACGCCACCGCACGGGAGACATCAACGCCGAAATCGCCGTCGACCGGACCACCGGCGCGGTGTATCTGGTGTGGCAGGACAGCCGGTTCGGCCCTCGGTCCAGCATCGCGTTCAGCCAGTCCCTCGACGGGGGACTGACTTGGTCGGCTCCGATCAAGGTGAACCGGACGCCGAATCTGGTCAACCACCTGAACGAGCAAGCCTTCACGCCGATGGTCCACGTGCTGGACGACGGGACCGTGGGTGTTTCGTACTACGACTTCCGGAGCAACACGGCGGACAGGGGCGCGACGACCCCCACCGAAGCCTTCCTCGCCCATTGCCACGCCGCGTCCGAGGACTGCTCGGCGGCGGCGAGCTGGGACGAGGAGGTCGCCGTGACCGACGCCCCCTTCGATAGCCGCAGGGCGCCCGTGGCCCGGGGGTTCTTCCTGGGCGACTACGTCGGCTTGGGGCAGAGCGGGTCCGCTTTCTTCCCGTTCTTCACCATCACGACGGCGACCGATCCCGCCAACGTCGTCACGCGGGAAGTGAGTCAGTAGCCCGAACCGGTTCTGGAAGGGCCCCGGCGTTCACGACCGGGGCCCTTCCCTTGCGCCCTTCGGGATTCTCCTGGAAGTGAGGACAGAACCGGCGTTACCTGGCACATGGGACCACTGAGTCGAGTTGCACAGAATTAGGCGATCTGGCACCGTGCCCGTGCCGCTCAGACACGCCTCACGGGTCCGTGGCCAGGAGTCCCACACCCGCACGTAATGCCCGCTCTGGAGCGATCTCGCTGGCCGGAACGTACGGTCGGCGGCCACCTATGAGTTGCTGGGGCTGCCTGACCGGTCCCGGCCCTGGAGCCTCGGCTCGACGCTTGGAGGTTCCATCGTGGACGTTCACATCTCGACAAGCACTGCGCTCGCGACGGAGACGAGCTGTTCAGCACCAACGAGCAGCTGGGCCGGGCCCGGGCCACGATCGCCCGCCGGCTGTGCACCGTTGCCTGTTTCTACCGCTACGCCGAACAGGAAGGCCTGATCGCGGTCTCGCCGGCGGCCCATGTACGGCGACCCCGACTGGACTACGAGTCCCACGCCACCGGCCTGGACCGCAACGAGGTCGGCGCCCTGCTCGTCGCCGCCAGGCTCTCCAACCCGCGGGACCACGCCCTGATCAGCCTGCTCGCCCTCAACGGGCTGCGAGTCTCCGAAGCCATTGGCGCCGACATCGAGGACCTAGGCCTCGAGCGCGGCCGCCGCACGCTCACCATCGTGCGCAAAGGCGGCAAGGTCGTGACCATCCCCCCTGGCGCCCCGCACCGCCCGGGCCATCGACCTCGCCGTCGGCGAACGCTGCGACGGGCCGATCTTCGTTGCCACCGACGGGGCACGGATCGACCGCCACACGGCGGGTCGGATCGTGCGCCGGATCGCCCGACGAGCAGGGATCGCCAAGCGCGTCGGACCTCACACCCTCCGTCACGCGTTCATCACCGACGCCCTCGACGCCGGCGTGCCCCTGCGTGACGTCCAAGAAGCCGCCAGTCACGCCGATCCCCGCACCACCATGCGCTACGACCGGGCCCGAGTCTCACTCGACCGGCACGCCACCCACATCGTGGCCACGTTCCTCGTCGGCGCCAGCCGCTGAAACCACGAGCCCGGCTCTGGCCAGCGAGATCGCTCCAGAGCGACGCTCCTATGTGTTGTCAAGGGTCGACGCCGGATGCTGGCACACCAGTGTTGGGCCACTCGGGGGAGGGCACGCTCTTATTAGGCCAAGGCGGTCGGCGTGGGTGGCGGTGATGGGACGGCAGGTCGATCGAAGGACA
>DASQUK010000082.1:0-13605 GCA_035641315.1 Acidimicrobiales bacterium
TCGACCTTGTAGGCCTTCTCAAGGCCCTCCAGTCCTTCCCAGAGGCGGATGCCTCGGCCGAGCAGGATCGGGACGACCACGATGTGCATGTGGTCGACGAGCCCGGCGGCAAGGAAGTCGCGGATCACGGTGGGCCCCCCGCCGATGCGTACGTCCTGACCGCCCGCGGCCTCGCGGGCGGTCTCGAGCGCCTCGGCGGGCGACGCGTCGAGGAAGTGGAACGTCGTGCCGCCCTCCATCTCGATCGACGGGCGCGGGTGATGGGTGAGGATGAAGGTCGGTGTGTGGAACGGCGGGTTGGGGCCCCACCAGCCCTTCCACTCCGGGTCCTCGTGCCATCCGGGCGGGCCGAACTTCCCGGCCCCCATGATCTCGGCGCCGATCCCAGGGGCGAACAGCCGCGAGAACGCGTCGTCGACGCCGCCGGTGCCGCCGGGCTCGCTGACCCTCTCGCGCCACCACCGGGTGGCGAACATCCACTCGTGCAGCCTTTCGCCGGCGTGGCCGAACGGTGCGTCGTGGCTCTGACCTTCACCGGTGGCGAACCCGTCGAGCGAGACGGAGATCTGTTGGACGCGGACGAGTGACATGGCTGGTGCTCCTTCGGTAATCGGGGAGGTCAGTGCTCGTAGGTGGTGCGGAAGCGGAAGTTGGTCGCGGCATTCGGGTCATGGCCGACCCAGGTTCTGCAGCTTGCGCACGGACCCATCCGCGACCTTGGTCATGCCCCTGAGTCGGAGCCACCGACGCCTTCTCGACACGCGCGGTGCCATCATCGTCACCCGAGAGCGCCGGCGATCTGGAGCAGCCAGCTGACACGGCTCATACCCGGCGTAGGGGGCACTCCGCTTTTCCAGGTCGGCTCGTGCGCGTCCCTGCAACCAGCGTCTTATGGTCGTTCACCGCCTCAACTGGGAGACCGCAAGCCAGTGGGACGTGACGTCGTGCCGCGTTTCGCATGCCCATTACGTCGTTGACTCGCCAGCCGCACGCGTCGACGAGGGCGACTGCCTTCGAGCGGTGGATGAGCAGTCGCAGTCCTTCGCCGCTGCCGGTGCGCGCGAGGCGTTGGATTCGGTTCTGCCATTGATCGGCACTCGTGCCGGTGTCCTGGGGTGGATAGAAGTCCGTCGTGAGCCTGCTGCCCGGGGCGCTTGCGTCCGCCAGTGCGGCAAGCTGCCGGCGAACGACCGATTCTGGGAGGTACATCGTGACGCCTTCGAGGACGAACAAGGCGGGCTGGCCCTTGTCGAGGCCGCCGCCCCGAAGTGCCTCGGCGGCGTTCTCGATGGTGAGGTCCGCAGCGACATAGGTCGGACCGGGTCCGGGTGCTCGTGCGACCTTGTGCTGCTGCGTCGCAGGGTGGTCCAACTCGAAGAACTGCACCCCATCCCGGCGGGTTGCTGGACGTCTTCGGCCCGCTCGAGGTGTTCGGGGTCGTCCCCCAGTGGTTCTCGATCCACCTTGCCGGCCCCGATGCCGGGCCCGTCCGCAGCGCGCAAGGTCCAGCAGTCGTCGCGGAGGTCTCGTATCGCGACGCCACGATGTCGGACATCGTGCTCGTCCCTGGGTATGGGGACTCGGCGGCTCGTGAACGACGACTCTTTCCTCGGGTGGCTCCGAGACTGGGCAGCCGGGGCAGAGATCGTGAGCTCAGTGTGTACCGGGTCGGGCGTGCTTGCTGCCGCAGGCCTCCTTGACGGGCGTCGAGCGACGTCGAACAAGCTTGCCTTCGCGTGGGCGGTCGAGCAGGGCCGCAGGTCCAGTGGGTCCGCGAGGCACGTTGGGTTAAGGACGGGGATCGCTGGACCTCCTCAGGAGTCGCAGCGGGGATGGACATGGCGTTGGCGCTTGTGGCGCACCTCCGCAGCGAGGACACCGCGTCCGCGATCGGCAACGCGATCGAGTATGAGTGGCACCGCGATTCGGGCTGGGATCCGTTTGCAGACCTCAACCCGCCGGCTGAGTAGGGCACCGCCCTCGATAGCAGCACTTCAGGTGGGATTGGACAGTGAGTACGCCCGAGCCCGGCGATAGGTGATGCTCGGTCGCCGCGATGGGGATGTCGGCCCGCGTCGCCTGCGAGACTTGCCCGATGAGTGTGTCGACCGGGCCGATGAGATCGTCTCAGCGATTCGAGCAGCGCTTCCCGCAACCGTGACCTCGTGGGAGGTGAACGCTCAACGCCGCGACAACGGCGCCTGGAACGTCGAGTTGACACACGAGGCGTCGAACGGCCTGGTCTTTGAAACGCCCGACGTCGAAGTGGCTGATGCGATCACACGGATGAGTACGCACATCGCAGAGAACGACGAGTCCAGCGCATCGCACGCGCGCCGAAGCTCGATCCCGCCCGCGGCTCGGTGCGATCGGACAAACGCGCTGGTGGCGGGCTCGTGGCAGGCGGCCGAACTGGAAATGACCCCGCACGAATTTTCGCGTGGAGCTGACCAGCCAGTTCCCGCTGACCTGTATGAACGCTGCGCTGTGTCAGGAGGTCTGGAGTCCTGGTACAGACCTTCCGCTGGTCGCGGGCGGAGGTTGCAGGAGTCGCGGGTGTCTTGCGTGACGTTGGTGCGCTCAACCATGAGGAGGAGCACTGGTTCCGTACCTCATTCGGCTCAGACCGCCCGCCGCCCCGTGCGACCACTGTCGTGTAGCCGGCGGTAGGGGGCGCGGCGGGGCCCGGCGACGACGGCAGACCCTCGACTCGATCGAGCGACGGCAGCATGGAGTCATGGCCTGGTGGACCGGGCTCGTGGTCGGTGTCGCGGTGATCGCTGCATCATGGGGGCTGCTGGTCCTTCTGGCGACCCGCCTCCCGAACGGGACGCTCAAGGAGCTGGCCGGGTTGCTGCCCGCCTGCGCGACCACAGTCCGGCGACTGCGGGCTGATCCGAGAGTGCCGCGGCGAGCCAAGGTCGCCGTCGGGTTCGCGCTCATCTTGGTGTTGTGGCCCATCGACCTGGTGCCCGAGTTCCTGCCCGTCGTCGGACCGCTGGACGATGTCGTGGTTGTCGCCTTGGCATTGCGGTACGCGGCCCGTCAGGTCCCGCGATCAGTGCTCCTCGAAGCCTGGCCCGCCAACCCCAGCATCATCGAGCGGCTACTTGGTCAAGCGACGACCTAAAAGAGTCCGTTGCTCTGCCAATTGAGCTAGAGGGGCGGGGGCGAAAAAGCGTACCACCGCCGGGCCCGGTCGCCGCAGCCGGAAATCACCGCGGGTCAGCCGAGGTCGGCGAACGCCTCCGCATGCTTGTTCGACCCGGCGACGACGAGTACGTCGCCGTCGGCGAGCACCGTATCGGGTGTCGCGTAGGTGAACTGCCCGCCTGCGGGCTTGATGGCTACGACCGTGACGCCGTACTGGGCCCGGACGTTCGACTCGGCCAGCGAGCGCCCGACGAGGGCGGGCGGCGCTTCGGTCTCGACCATGGCGAAGTCCTCGTCGAGCTGGAACCAGTCGAGCATCCGCCCGCCGACCAGGTGGGCCACCCGCTGCCCCATGTCGTGCTCGGGGAAGATGACCCGATGGGCGCCGACCCGCTCGAGGATGCGCCCGTGGGGTTCGGTCACGGCCTTCGCCCAGATGCTGCGGACACCGAGGTCGGCGAGCGCCGCGGTGGTGAGGATGCTCGCCTCGACGTCGCTGCCGATACCGACGACCGCGCTGTGGAACTCCGCCGCCCCCAGCTGCCGCAGCACGCCGGCCTCGGTCGTGTCGGCCTGCACCACGTGGGTGAGCCGCTCGGCGTGGTCCTGCACCCGCCGCGCCTCCGTGTCGACGCCGAGGACCTCGAACCCCAGCGACTCCAGCTCGGTGGCCAGCGCGCTGCCGAAGCGGCCGAGCCCGATGACCAGGATCTGCCGGCCGGCGCGCGAGCGCTGCGCCGGCGTGGCGGCCAGCGGCTGGAAGAGGGGGAGATGGCGGGAGGGACGCTCAGCCAATGATCGGCCTTTCCTCGGGGAAACGGTAGGCGCGGTCCTGCTCCCGGAGTACGAGCGCCGCGAACAGCGTGACCGGACCGACGCGGCCCAGGATCATCAGGCCCACGGTCACCAGCTGGGGTCCCGTGCTCAGCAGCGGGGTGGCGCCGGCGGAGAGCCCCACGGTGCCCAGCGCGGAGACCACCTCGAACAGCAGGTCCTGCCGCCCCACGTTGCTGATGGCGAGCAGCAGCATCGTCGAGGCGACGACCACGCCGACCGCGAGCAGCGCGACCGCCAGCGCCTGCCGCTGGGTCGCGTCGGGGACGCGCCGCCGGAACACGACGACGTCCGGCTCGCCGCGTGCCTCCGCCCACATGACGAACCCGAGCAGGGCGAACGTCGTGACCTTGATGCCGCCGGCCGTCGACGCGCTGCCACCCCCGATGAACATGAGCACCTCGGTGAGCAGCCGCGACGGTTCCCGCATCGAGGCGATGTCGATGGAGTTGAACCCGGCGGTGCGCGGCATGGTGCTGTGGAAGAAGGCGTTGATCGACGTGTCCCACGTCGACATCTGTCCGAGGGTGTCGGGGTTGGTCCACTCGAACCAGGCGAGCAGCAGCGTGCCGACCGTGAGGAGGACCAGCGTGGGGCCGACCGTGAGCTTGGCGTGCAGGCTCCAGCGGGACGGTTTCGTCGGTCGGCGGGCGATCTCCATCCACACCGGGTACCCCAGGCCGCCGACGATCACGGTCACCGCGACGACGATCAGCACGAACGAGTCGTCGGCGTAGCCCATGAGGCTGTCGGAGAACAGGCTGAACCCGGCGTTGTTGAACGCGGACACCGCGTGGAACAGGCCGAGGTGGGCGGCGCGCCACAACGACTCGCCGTGCTGGAGCCAGAACCGGCCGAACAGCACGAGGGCGACGAACGCCTCGACGCCGAGGCTCAGCTTCGCCACGCCGAAGAGGAGGCGCCGGACGTCGCCGAGGTCGAGCGACCCGGTCTCGGCCGCGGCCACCACTCGCTGCCGGAGCCCGAGCCGGCGGGCGAGGACTAGGGCGATCAGCGACGACAGGGTCATGATCCCGAAGCCGCCGATCTGGATGAGCGCAAGGATGACGGCCTGCCCGAACCCGCTCCAGTGAGCGCCGGTGTCCACGACGATCAGGCCGGTCACGCACACGGCCGAGGTGGCGGAGAACAGCGCCGTGACGAGCGTCGTGCCGGGTTCGTCGGAGGCGAACGGCAGCCACAGGAGCGCGGTGCCCACGAGGCTCGCGCCGACGAAGGCCACGACGACGTACTGGGCCGGATGGCCCAGTCGCAGGAGTCTCGGACGCGCCATCAGCGGTCGCACGGCGGACACGCTAGACAGCGCCGATCAGCTACGCGAACACGTGGGGTGATCGACGAGACTCGAACTCCCGACCTTCAGGGCCACAACCTGACGCTCTAGCCACCTGAGCTACGGCCACCACGGGAAACGACAGCGTACCCGACCGCGCCGGTCCCGCCGCCAACCCCAAAACCCGTGTAGGGGCGACCCTCGTGGGCCTACGCGCCCGGAGGCCGGTACTCGACGGTCTTCTTGGCTGCGGCGTCGATCTCCTCGGGGGAGATCAGCACGACGGTCCGGATCGACGCCGCGCCCGCGGCGGCCACCGTGAGGCCGACGGCGGCGGCGGTCACGTTGTCGGGCAGGTCGGCGATGACGAAGACGTCGTCGGAGCCGAAGGCGAAGTCGAACGACTCGAGCCGGCCGCCGACCCCCTCCAGAAGCTTCTCGACCGCGGCCCGGCGTCATGTCCCCCCTTCGCCGAGGACCCCTTTGACGCCGTCGGCCGTGTACGACACCTGCCAGAGGTATCTCGCCATGGGAGTCTCCTTGCCCGCCGAGGCTCGGGCCTCGGCCCACGACCATCGTCCGCCCGTGCCCCGGGCGGGTCAACCCCGGCGCCATCGGCCACTACCGTGGAGAGGCGCCAGGCCTCCGTAGCTCAGGTGGATAGAGCAGCTGCGTTCTAAGCTAAGTAGGCGGATCTGAACGAGAGCGGGGTCATCCACCCGGCGTTGTGGGGCGCATGCCCCGCCTTGCGCGGGAGCGTCGTTCTGGGACAGCCTGCCAACGCCGACTTGCCGAAGGGCACCTCGTCTCTCAGCCGTCCCGAACACCGAATCTGCGCTCCTACCCGCCGCCTCCGGGGGCGTCCGCCGTCAGAGCGATGCAGTAGCTTCGCTCGCCGACGGCGTCTGTTGTCCTGTGCACCCCGAACGGCACTTGGGGACGCACTGGGGCTGCCCCTCTACTTGAGTCGCGCCCGAACGACGCGCAACGAGTGGAGCCGGCACATCGCTGCGTATTGGTGCCCGTCCGGAGTGACCCAGGCCGTACGGCCCAGTGAACGCGGAATCGATCTGGTCCGTGGATCGGCGTCGAGAAAACCGCGTCCGGTCGCGGCGTCCTGTGTTCGCCCTTCGCGACCCGTCCGCGAGCCGGGACCATCCACGCCCTGACGAGAGCGTCGCGACTAGCGACTGACGCCTGCTAGGAGCGCCCGTGCCCGGCTCAGGTCTGGTGCCTGGTCGCCCGCGCTGAAACCGGCGAGCGTCGCTGCCAAGAAACCGGTCTCACTGCCTTCGGCGTGTTGACGTTCCACCTCGTGGCTGGTGATGAGCAGCCGCAGGCCTGCGGCGACCGAACGTTGACGGTCGGCTGCCTGCATCCCTCGCCGCAGCGCCGACCGGACCTCGTCGAGGCAGGCCGCGCCGTGGATGGCAAGCAGGGCGCCGCCACGTAGGCGGTGGAGCTCCGGTTCGTGGAAGAACGCCCGGGTTGCTTCCACCAAGGCGAGCGCGTCATCGAGTTGGGTGAGGGATTCGGGCGCCCGATCTACCCGCAGGAGCGCGTCGGCCAGCAAACCCAGGAGGTAGGGCCAGTCCATCGCCGCACCGGTGGATCGGTAGTCGTCCAGCCCGGCGCGAAGCTCGCGCAGGCCCTCCTCGGCGCCCGAGGCGGCGAGCGCCCATCCACGGAGAATGCGGCCTTGTGCGACTCGGAAGGGGAACCCCTGTTCGGACGCAAGCTGGATGGTGGCGTCCGCCCATCGCCGGACCTGGTCGGGCTCGTCTCGGTACTGGTGCAGGAACGCCGCCTGGATGCGGGCCGTCGTGAGGGCGTACGGGTGATCCGCGCCCAGCTGGAGCGCCTGTTCGATGCGAGAAAGTGATTCCGAAGGCCGGCCGAGGAACCACAGCGCCAGCGCGGCCCAGGCGGTACAGGACACACCGGGATGCTCGCCATAGCGGGCGAGATGCGCGCTGTGCACGTTGTAGTCGTAGAGGTCGAGCCCGCGGAGGGCGTAGTCGACCGCCTTGTCGAAGGCCCCCTGGTGAAATGTCGAGCACGCCAGGAGCTCGAAGGTCTCGATCTCCAGGTCGGTTGGGCCCTCGGCCAGCTGCTGCTCCAGTAGGGTCTCTGACTGCTGGTAGCGTCCCCGGAGCTCGTGCACGGTGGCCAGGCCATAGAGAACTAGGTATCGCTCCGGCGGGTCACCGAGACGGCGGCACAGCTCTCGGGCCCGACGGTAGGCCGTCTCCACCTGTGGCGCCGCCCAACCGAGCGTGGCGATGAGCGCGGTGGCCAGGATGGTCTGCACCAACAGTTCGGCGCGGAGCCGTTCTGGTCCGTCGGTCATGCGGGACAGGTGCTCAAGTGCGGTGTTCAGGTGGGCGACCGCGTCACGGTGGGCGCCGCGGCCGATCGCCTGTTCGGCGGTTTTGCGCAGGTATTCGGCGGCGCGGGCGCTATCGCCGCCGCGATCGAAGTGCAGGGCGAGCTCACCCACGTGTTCGGCGACCCGGGACCCGTGTCCCGCTTCGAGCCGCTCACCGATAGCCCGGTGGAGCCGGCCGCGCCGCCCGGGCGGCACGTGGTCGTACAACACCCGGTGGTGTAACTGGTGGAGGAACCCGAAGCGCGCCGACATCGTGCCGTCGCCCCAGGTCTCGGCACCCCGCGGCGCCAGCAAGAGCCCACGTCGGGCGAGACCGGTGCAGACCTGTTCGGTCTCGTCCTCCGTCGCGCCGGTAGCCGCCGCCACCGCCGCCGAGGCGAACTCGACGCCGGCGACCGCGGCGGCCTCGAGCAGCTCAACCTCGACGGTCCCGAGCTGGGCCAGCTCCCGTTCGACGAGCACCTGCGCGCTCTCGGGGACCGTGCGAGCCAGATCGTCGAGGTCCCCGCCCACCGCCCACCGCCACTCTTCGTCGGCCACCAGCACCCCGCTGTCGGTCCACGAGGCCACCACGTCACGCATGAACAGCGGCACACCGTCAGTGCGGGAGTGCACGAGCGCGGCCACGTCCGCGGGTAAGCCCGGGAACCACGCCTCGAGAAGGCTCGCCGCCTCCCGCCGGTCCAACCGATCCAGACGCACCTCCTCGGCGTAGCCGGCGGCGAGGAGCTCGCGAGCAACCACAGCGACTCGGTCGGCACCCTTCAAGGTGTCGGGGCGGTACGTACCGAGGACCAGCAGCCGCGCAGGGTCGCGGCGCCGCGCCAGCCAGTCGAGCAGGTCGGCGGTGGCATAGTCGCTCCAGTGGAGGTCTTCCACGACGATCACTACCGGCCGGTCCGCTGCCAGCGTCTCGAGGGCGTCGACCAGCTCCCGCAGCATGCGCTCCCGCGTGGCCCCCAGGCTGCGGACCTGAAGCTCGGTGAGCTGCTCGCTGCGCACCAGCGAGGGCATCTGCAGCAGCCACGTCGGTGCCGCCGCCGCTAGCACGTCAGCAACCCGTTCGCCGCCGGGTTGGCGGCAAAGGCGTCCGAGAGCGTCGAAGACACCCAGGTAGGCTTCGCCACCCGCCCGTTGCTCTAAGCACTGGCCCCGGCCGACTAGCGCATCGAGGTCCTCCAGCCGCTCGAGGAAGGCGTCGACCAGCGTGGTCTTGCCGATGCCGGCCTCACCGGTCACGAACACCGTGCTGCGCAGCCCATCCACGACGGAGCCCACGGCGGCTTCAAGGCACGCCAACTGGGCGGCTCGGCCAGCCATGGTCGCCGGCTCGGGAGCCAGCCGTGACCGCTCGGCACCTCGCCGCAGCTGCTGTTCCGAAACAGGAGCCACGAAGCGGAACCCGCGGCCGTGCACAGTTCGGATGACAGCCTGCTCGCGGCCGCTGTCGCCCACGGCCTGGCGGGCGGTCTTGATCCGGCTGGTGAGCGCCGACTCGCCGACGTACCGGCTCCCCCACACCTCATCGAGGAGCTCGATCCTGGTCACCACCCGGTCCCGGTGGCGGATCAGGTGGGCCAAGACGTCGAACACCTGGGGTTCGAGGTGGTTGATCTCGCCGCCACGGCGCAGCTCCCGGCGGTCCTCGTCGAGCTCGTAGACACCGAAGCAGAAGACCATTCACCCTCCGCCCCGGAGGCTAGTGGTCGTTCCTCCACACGACCTCCTGGTCACCTCCATGTTCGCGACGCGTCCTTCCCGTACAACGAACGTGTCGGATCCACCGCAGCGAAGCAACCAAAGGAGAAGGAAATGACCGACACCACCACAAACGCCCGGATCATCAACGGCGTCAACGTTGAGGACCTCATCCAGACCGTCGACGCCGTCACCGCCACGCCCGGCATCGCCGACTTCCGCTTCCGGGCCGACAACGAGTGGCTCGGGGGCGGCCACAACCGCACCACGATCAGCGGCTTCTACGGGGCCGGCGAGGAGCAACGCCACGCCACGCCCTTCGTGCTCGACAACGACGAGCCGCCGGTGCTGCTCAGCGGAGACAAGGCCCCCAACCCGGTCGAGTACGTCCTCCACGCCCTGGCCGGGTGCCTGATGACGTCGCTCGTGTACCACGCCGCCGCACACGGCATCGCGGTGGACGGGGTCGACGTACGCCTCGAGGGTGACCTCGACCTGCACGGGTTCCTGGGCATGGACGACAATGTCCGCAACGGCTACCAGGCCATCCGCGTCCGCTTCGAGGTGCACGGCGACCTCACCGATGAGCAGAAGGCAGAGCTCGTGACCCTCGCCCAGCAGCGCTCCCCGGTGTTCGACATCATCACCAACCGGGTCCACGTCGACGTGGATGTGGAGCAGAGCTGAGCGATGCAGCCAACCGCGCAGCACGCGGGCGCCCTGACCCACCCAACCGTGGCCGGGGCGCCCGCCGCGTCGAACCGAAGAACGCAATCGACAGTGCACCGCATTCGGACACCGCCGCCAGGCCCCAGGTCCTCTGTGCCTGGCTGCCGACGAGGGGGGACCAGTGATGACGACTGACGCGATGGCAGCGTGGGGGGCGTACGACAGAGATGACCCGTTCCCCGTGTTCGCCAAGGTGCGCGAACTCGGCGCGGTGCACGCAGTGACGCTGGCCGATGGGCACGACGCCTGGCTCGTCGTCCGCTACGACGAGGCTCGCACCACCCTCAACGACCCGGGGCTCTCCAAGGACATGCACGCGGCGCTCGCGACAGGCGCCGATGTCGTGGCCGAGGGACTGCCGGGACCGGCGTTCGCCCGGCACATGCTCAGCGTCGACCCGCCCAATCACACCCGGCTTCGTCGTCTTGTCTCGGCCGCCTTCTCTCCCCGCAGAATCGAAGCCTTGCGCCCACGGGTGCAGACCATCGTGGACGACCTACTCGACGACCTCGCCGCTCACGGACCCGACAGCCGGGTCGATCTGGTCGGCGCCTTCGCCTTTCCGCTGCCGTTCACGGTGATCTGCGAACTGCTCGGCGTGGCCGAGCCCGAGCGGGCCTCGCTGGGTCGTGGCCTCACCGCGCTGCTCGTCCCAACCTCGACCGCGGCCGAGTATGCATGCGCCAAGGAGGCGTCCGATGACGTCGTGGCGATGCTGGAGGCGCTGGTCGAGGCCAGGCAGGCCGCCCCTGGTGACGACCTCGTCAGCGGGTTGATCAGCGCCCGTGACGGCGACGAGCGCCTCAACACCCAAGAGCTGCTCTCCACGATCTTCCAGCTGATCGTGGCCGGACACGACACCACCACAAGCCTCATCGGCAACAGCGTCATCGCCCTGTTCCGCAACCCAGCCCAACTCGCAAAGCTGCGTGCGAACCCCAACAAGATCACAGCGGCCGTGGAGGAGTTCCTGCGCTACGACGCCCCCGTCCCCCACTCGACGTTCCGCTACGCGATCGAACCGGTGCAGATCGGTGAGGTGACGATCCCCGCCGGCGCTCAGGTCATCATCTGCTTGGCGGCCGCCAACCGGGACGCGAACCGATACCCGAACCCCGAGGTGCTCGACATCGATCGGGCCGAAGCACGTCACCTCGCGTTCGGGCACGGCATCCACCACTGTCTCGGCGCCGCGCTGGCCCGCATGGAGGGCCACCTCGCCCTCGGAACCCTGCTGCGCCGCTTCCCCCAACTGAGCCTCGCCATCCGCGTCGACGAGCCGCACTGGGGCCACGGGGACGGGCTCGTCCTGCGCGGCCTCTCCCAGCTGCCCATCATTCCCGGCCCCGCTCTCCCTCGGCAGTGAGCGCGCCGCCTCAGCTGAACCAGTCTGAGCGCACCGAACCGGTTCGTGCCCGGTCGGGACCTGAACCGGCTCGCCCGCTTCTCAACGGTCGCGAAGAGAGGTACGAGTCCGCACATAACCCTCGGGCCGACCGTGATCGTCACCGGCGACGGCCCGCCCTCGCCGGCTCGGGACCGTCGGCAGCGCCCAGATCGACCACTCTGGAGCCTCGCGGCGGACTGGGACTCCCTGGCGATCGGACCTCATAGCGGGAGACGAGCGTCTCATAACGCGCGCGGCTACATGGCGTAGGAGGCCGCTGGGTATCGCCAAAGTGCCGTTCGGAGCGCACAGAACATGCACGCGTAACGTCGGTCCTCGGGCAGCTGCGACGAGTGCATATCGGCGCATCTGTCTCAGGTTGGCCACCGGTCCAACGCGCCCAGATCGACCGGTCGGGATCGTCTTGATCGAACGGCAGCCGCCACGCTGCGTGAGACTGACTCGATGACCACGCAGGATCAGGTCGTGAGGCATACGGGCGACGCATGAGACCGCCCCGTTGTCGGTGTTGCCTGCCGGTCACCGAGGCTGCACATCCCGAGACCGACGGCCACGACACCTCGGCGGCCACAGCGCCGAATGCGGGCCCGCGTACGCGGCCGTCTCGATGCTGGTGCCGCCGGTGCTATATCTCGGGTTGGCCCGGCCGAGAAGGGGGCACACGATGGACGACGTCTCGGAGCGGTTCCTAGGAGCGCTGTCGGCCCTGGAGCACGTGGTCGACGAGGTGACGTCCGAGGAGGCCGCGGCGACGCTGGATGACGCAGCGTTGCAGCTGTTCTGGCGTGAGTGGCCCCAGCTTGGTTCGTGGGCGGGGACCTTGTGGCGACAGCTCAACGAGGACCTGGCCGGACCGTCCTCGGCCGTGTGCGAACCGGAGCTCGACGAGGTGGGGGCGAGGGTGGCTGAGGGACGGCGGGGGCCGACACGGGCTGCGCGTCGGGGAGGGCATTGATGGTTGAGCTCGCCGAAATTATGACGGCAGATGTGTTCATCGTCGCGCCGGACAGCCCGGTGGCGGAGGCGGCGGCAGCCATGGCGAAGGGCCGCTTTGGTTCGGCGGTCGTCATGCAGGGCCAGGTGCTGGTGGGGATCTTCACCGAGCGCGATGTGCTGCGGGCGGCGGCGTCGGGTAGCGACCTGACGCGTTCACCCGTGTCCCGGTGGATGACACGCGACCCGGAGACCGTCGGGCCCCATGTCGACTCGGAGCGAGCGGCCGAGATCATGCTCGGCGGCGGGTTTCGCCATCTTCCCGTGGTTGCGGGGACCGCGTTGGTTGGGATCGTGAGCCTGCGGGACCTGCTCAGCCTCCGGGTTCGCCGACACCCGTCGTAGCGACCTCGTCTGGCCCCACGCGTTGAGTGGGAAGCGTGGCACCGTCCGCCCGCCACGACCCAGCTGGCGGGGCGCTGGAGCGGCGCCCGTGAGCAGCAGTGCGCGGTGACCGCCGCCGGCCTCGGGCGCCGAGCGGATCGAGTAGTAGTGGTGCCTTCGACGACCTCGTGATGGTCGATGCGCACATACTGGCGGGGCGGCGGCCGGGGATTCGGCGTTCCGCGCCCACCTTCTGCCGCGACACCGGCACCGAACGAAGCGACAGAACGACGACTGGCACCGACCGACCGCCCGCGCCGCCAAGCGGCGTTTGCTGTCGCAGTCGACCCTGAGGGTGGACCCACCGCCACTACCAATCGAGTCCGGCGGGATTGGTTTGGCCGGATTCGTGACGGGTAGGTGGCGGTATTGCCCAGGGACAAGGAGCCGTTCCATGCTCGACTTGACGGCGAACGCGACATCGGTGATCCGCTCGATCGCAGAACGTCCTGAGTTGCCGGACGAGGCAGGACTGCGGGTCGTAACCGGTGGCGGGGACTCGGGGCACCTCTCGGTCGCGGCCACGGGCGCGCCTGAGCAGGGCGATCTGATCGTCGAGAAGGAAGGGGCCCGCGTGTTTCTCGACCCGCAGGCCGCCGTGATCCTCGACGATAAGGTGCTGGATGCCCAGGTCGGCGAGGACGGGAAGGTGGAGTTCCTGCTGTCGGCCCAATAGGCATCGGCACAACGAAGTTAGGGGTTGGATCGGCGTCGACCCCCGCT
>DASQUK010000083.1:0-4265 GCA_035641315.1 Acidimicrobiales bacterium
GGTTCGACGAGCCGCACACCACGCCGACGGGTGAGACGTACGACTGCGGCGACTACCCGGCGGCGCTCGAACGGGTGCTGGCGGCGGCCGGCTACGACGACCTGCGGGCCGAGCAGCGGCGCCGCCGCGAGGCGGGCGACATCATGGCGCTGGGGATCGGCGTGGCCACCTACGTCGAGGTGACAGCCGGCCCCTACGCCGGCAGCGAGTTCGCCCGGGTCGAGGTGCGGCCCGCAGCGGACGGCGGCGGCGTCGATGGCGACGAGGCCGTCGACGTGGTGGTGGTCACCGGCAGCTCGCCGCACGGCCAGGGTCTCGAGACGGCGTTCTCGATGCTGGCGGCGGACGAGCTCGGCGTGCCGCTAGACCGGATCCGGGTGGTGTGCGGGGACACCGACGCCGTGGAGCGGGGCGCAGGCACGATGGGATCCCGGTCGCTCCAGCTGGGTGGATCGGCCGTCCGGGGCGCCGCGGTCGAGGTGGTCGAGAAGGCCCGGCGCGTCGCTGCCGACTTGCTGGAGGCGGCGGTGGACGACGTCGTGCTCGACCTGGGCGCCGGTGCCTTCCACGTGGCGGGCACGCCGACGGTCACCCGCACGTGGGCCGAGGTGGCGCGGGCTGCGGTGAACGGCAACGGCGCACCCCTCGCCGCCGACGACGACTTCCAGGCGCCGCAGCCGACCCACCCGTTCGGGGCCCACGTGGCCGTCGTCGAGGTCGACACCGAGACGGGCGACACCCGCCTGGTCCGCCTGGTCGCCTGCGACGACGCCGGCCGCATCCTCAACCCGCTGCTCGCCGAGGGCCAGCTCCACGGTGGCCTCGCCCAGGGCGCGGCCCAGGCGCTGTACGAGCAGGTGGCGTTCGACGCCGACGGCAACCCGCTCACGAGCACGTTCGCCGACTACCACATCGTGTCGGCCGCCGAGTTGCCGTCCTTCGAGCTGGTCGAGCAGCAGACGCCGACCTGGGTCAACGCGCTGGGGGCCAAGGGCATCGGCGAGTCCGGCACGATCGGATCCACCCCCGCCGTCCACAACGCCGTGTGCGACGCGCTGGCGCATTTGGGCGTCCGCCACATCGACATGCCGTGCACCCCCGAGCGGGTGTGGCGGGCCATCCGGGAAAGGGGCAGGATGAGCACCAGCGGCTCGTGACGGCCGCGGATGACCAACGGGAGGGGACCACGGTGAACATCACCCTGTCGGTCAACGGGGAGGAGCGCTCGACCGACGTCGAACCCCGCCGACTCCTAGTGCACCACCTGAGGGACGACCTCGGGTTGACCGGCACCAACGTCGGCTGCGACACGTCGTCGTGCGGCGCCTGCACGGTGCTCATGGACGGCGAGTCGGTGAAGTCGTGCACGGTGCTGGCGGTGCAGGCGGACGGCCGCCAGATCACCACCATCGAGGGCCTGGCCGCGACTGCAGCCGGCGGCGACGGCGAGGTGGGCGCGCTGCATCCGATGCAGCGGGCGTTCCACGAGCAGCACGGGCTGCAGTGCGGGTTCTGCACGCCGGGCATGGTCCTGGCGGCCGTGTCGCTGCTGGACGAGAACCCGCACCCGACCGAGGCGGACGTCCGGCTCGGGCTCGAGGGCAACCTGTGCCGCTGCACCGGCTACCACAACATCGTCAAGGCAGTGCTGGCGGCTGCGGGGCAGGAGGTGCCGGCATGACCGCCACCGAGGCAACCGCAGAGGCGGCGACGGGGCGCGGGATCGGTAGCCGCCTGCCCCGCAAGGAGGACGCCCGCCTGTTGACTGGCGAGGCCCGCTTCGTCGACGACCTCGCCATCCCGGGCGCGCTGTGGATGGGGATGGTCCGCAGCCCGTACGCGCACGCCCGCATCGGCAACGTCGATGCCAGCGCGGCGCTGGCCGTTCCCGGCGTGCGCCACGTGTTCACCGGCGCCGACCTGCGCGACGCCTGGACCGCGGCCATGCCGTGCGCCTGGCCCGTCACCGAGGACATGAAGGCGGCCGACCACTGGCCGGTCGCCGTCGACAAGGCCTGCTACGTGGGTGACATCGTGGCCGTGGTGGCGGCCGACGACCGCTATGCCGCGGTCGACGGCGTCGACGCCGTGGAGGTCGACTACGACCCGCTCGAGGCCGTCGTCGACCTCGAGGACGCCGCCAGCGACCGGGTCGTGATCCACGAGGGCCTCGGCACAAACCGCAGCTACACCTGGACCCTGACGCCCGAGCCCGAGGCGGTCGAGCGGGCGTTCGCCGAGGCCACCCACGTGGTGCGGGAGCGCTACCTGCAGCAGCGGCTGATCCCTTCGGCCATCGAGCCCCGCGGGGTGGCCGTCGTCCCGGGTGTGTACGGCGGCGACCTGACCCTGTACTCGGCGACGCAGATCCCCCACATCCTCAGGGTGATGATCGCCGCCACCTGCGGGGTCCCGGAGGCCAAGGTGCGGGTCATCGCCCCGTCGGTGGGCGGGGGGTTCGGGTCAAAGCTCGACGTCTATGCGGAGGACCTCATCGCCGTGGCCCTCGCCCGGCGCCTGGGTGTGCCTACCCGCTGGACCGAGGGGCGCAGCGAGAACTCCGTCGCCACGATCCAGGGCCGGGGGCAGATCCAGGACATGGAGCTGGCCGCCGACGCCGACGGCAAGCTCACGGCGGTGCGGGTGAAGCTGCTGGCCGACATGGGGGCCTACATGCAGCTCGCGACCCCGGGCATCCCCCTCCTCGGGGCCTTCCTGTACGGCGGCGTGTACGACGTGCCCGCCTACTCGTTCGAGTGCACGGGCGTGTTCACGACCAAGACGCCAACCGACGCGTACCGGGGGGCCGGACGTCCCGAGGCGACCTACGCGATCGAGCGGGCGATGGAGTCCCTGGCCCGGGAGGTGGGTGTCGACGCCGCGGAGATCCGTCGGCGCAACTACGTGCCGGCGGACCGGTTCCCCTATGACGGGTCGTCGGGCCTGACGTTCGACTCGGGGGACTACGAGCCCACGCTCGATCGGGCGCTCGAGCTGATCGGCGTCCGGGACCGTCGGGCCGAGCAGCAACGCCGGCGGGACGCGGGCGACACCAAGCACCTGGGCCTCGGCATCGCCACCTACGTGGAGATGTGCGGGCTGGCACCCAGCCGGGTGCTGGCGTCGCTGCGGTACGCCGCCGGTGGCTGGGAGGCCGCCACCGTGCGGGTGCTGCCCACGGGCACCGTGCAGGTGGTGAGCGGCGCCACGCCGCACGGCCAGGGCCACGAGACCAGCTGGTCGCAGATCGTGGCCGACAAGCTCGGGGTCGACCCCGACAGCGTCGAGGTGCTCCACTCCGACACGGCGATCAGCCCGATGGGCATGGACACCTACGGGAGCCGGTCTCTGCCGGTCGGTGGGGTGGCCGTGGGCATGGCCACAGACCAGGTGCTCGACAAGGCCCGCACGCTCGCGGCCCACCAGCTGGAGTGCGCGGAGGACGACCTCGAGCTCGTCGAGGGCGAGCTGCGGGTCAAGGGGACCCCCACCAAGGCGATGACGCTGCAGGCCATCGCCTTCGAGGCGTTCAGCGCCCACAACCTGCCCGATGGCATGGAGCCGAACCTGATCGGCCAGGTCACGTACGACCCGCCCAACTTCGTGTTCCCGTTCGGGACCCACGTGGCGGTGGTCGAGGTCGACGAGGAGACCGGCAGCGTGTCGCTGCTCGACTACGCGGCCGTCGACGACTGCGGCGTCCAGGTCAATCCCATGATCGTGGAGGGACAGCTCCACGGCGGCATCGTCCAGGGCGCCGCGCAGGCGCTGTGGGAGGAGGCCGTCTACGACGACGACGGACTGCTGCGGAACCCCACGTTGGCCGACTACTGCGTGCCGACGGCGGCCGAGGTGCCGAGCTTCAAGCTCGATCACACGGTCACCCCGAGCCCGACCAACCCGCTGGGCGTTAAGGGGATCGGCGAGGCCGGCACCATAGTGTCGACGCCGACCGTCATCAACGCCATCGTCGATGCCCTGGCGCCGCTGGGCATCACCGACATCACCATGCCGGCCACCCCGGAGCGGGTGTGGAACCTGATCCGCGAGGCCCGGGGGGAGGCCCGATGATCCCCGCCGCATTCGACTACCAGCGGGCGTCCAGCGTCGACGAGGCCGTGGGCCTGCTCGGCCAGCACGGCGACGACGCCAAGCTGCTGGCCGGGGGGCATTCGCTGCTACCGCTGATGAAGCTGCGGCTGGCGGCCCCGGCGGTGCTCGTCGACATCGGCCGCCTCGACGACCTGTCCTACGTGCGCAGCGCC
>DASQUK010000084.1:0-20782 GCA_035641315.1 Acidimicrobiales bacterium
GGCAGGGAGCACACCAAGCCGATCGTCGACCGGGCGCTGCGGACCCAGGCCCAGGTCAAGGTGCTCCGGCCCGCGGCCTCCACGGCATCGGGGATGCTCCAGAACGTCCGCGATCTCGACCTCAGCGACCTGGTGGGCCGGGAGGCGGCGCCCGTCGACACCGAGGGGATCGGCGATTACCTGCGCGGCGCCACCGTGCTCGTCACGGGGGCCGGTGGCTCGATCGGCAGCGAGATCGCCCGCCAGGTGGCCCGGTACCAGCCCGGGCGGCTGCTGCTGGTCGACCGCGACGAGACGCTGCTTCACGACGTGGCGACCGACGACCTGGCGTCGTCGGCCGAGACCGTGCTGCTCGATCTCGGCGACCGTGACCGGATGGTCGCCCTGCTGCGGGAGACACGGCCCGAGGTGGTCGTCCACGCGGCGGCCAACAAGCACGTGCCGATCCTCGAGCGGTACCCGGCCCAGGCGGCCACGACCAACGTGCTGAGCACGTGGTGGCTCGCCAACGCCGCCGCCGAGAGTGGCTGCCAGCGCTTCGTGCACCTCTCCACCGACAAGGCCGCCCATCCCTGCTCCGTGATGGGCGCCACCAAGCGGGCGGCCGAGCACGTCGTGGTCGGGGTCGGCCGGCGCTACGGACTGCCGTACGCCGCGGTGCGGTTCGGCAACGTGCTGGGCAGCCGCGGCAGCGTCGTACCCACGTTCTTCCGTCAGATCGTCGCCGGGGGACCGGTCACCGTCACCAGCGAGGAGATGACCCGCTACTTCATGACCATCCCCGAGGCGGTCAGCCTCGTGCTGCAGGCGGGCGCCATCGCCGACGGGGGACGGATCTTCCTGCTCGACATGGGCGAGCCGGCGTCGATCCTCGGGCTGGCCCGCCAGATGATCCGGCTGTCAGGCCTGCGACCCGACGAGGACATCCCCATCGAGATCACCGGCGCCCGGCCCGGGGAGCGGCTCCACGAGCGGCTCCACGACGAGGCCGAGGAGCACGAGCCCGCCTCCCACCCGTCGATCTCGGTGCTGCGGCCCAAGCTGACCCTCGACTGGGACCGGCTCGTCCACGCCATGGAGGAGCTCGAGCGCTGTCGTGACGACGACGAGGCGGTGCGCCGAGCGCTGATGGACATGCTGCAGCGCTGCGGCGTCGACTGCCGACTCGAGGCCCCGGCGTCCAGCCCCGCAGCCCCGCTGGTGGTGCCGGCGGTGGGCGGCCCCGCGGCCGGCAACGGCGCCCGGGGGAACGGCGCAGCCCCGGAGGACGTGTCAGCCTCCGAGGACAGCGCCGCAACCGGCGCAGTCGTGTTCGGGGGGAACGGGGCGACCCGCCGCCCGTCCCGCGCCCTCGCCCTGCTGTCGGGCGCCGCCGCGGACGGGCCCGGCCTGCCGTTCGCCCGCCCGGCCCGGCCCCCGCTGGAGCGGGTGGTGGCGCGGCTGACCCGGTCCTACGAGAGCGGGCAGATCACCAATGGCGCCCTGGTCCGCGAGCTGGAGGAGCGGATGGCCGATCGGCTGCGCGTCGGGCACGTCGTGGCCGTGAGCTCGTGCACGTCGGGCCTGATGCTGGCGGTGCAGGCCCTGGTCGAGGGGCGGACGGGGGCGGTGGTGCTGCCCAGCTTCACCTTCTCGGCCTCGGCTCACGCCGTCGCCTGGAACGGGCGCTCGCCGCGGTTCGTCGAGTGCGACCCCTCCACCTTCCAGATGGACCTCGCCCACGCTGAGGCCGCCCTGGATGGCGCCAGCGCCCTCCTCGCGACGCATGTGTTCGGCGCGCCTTGCAGCCCGGAAGCGGTCGAGAAGCTGGCGGCATCGGCTGGGCTCCCGCTCGTGTTCGACGCCGCGCACGCGATCGGCGCCACCAGCCAGGAGCGGCCCATCGGGGGGTTCGGCGATGCCGAGATCTTCAGCCTCACCCCGACCAAGCCGATGGTCGCCGGCGAGGGGGGGCTGATCGCCACGCAGGACGCCGAGCTGGCCGCCCGGCTGCGCATGGGTCGCGACTACGGCAATCCCGGCGACTACGACACCCGCTTCGTGGGCCTCAACGCCCGCATGTCGGAGTTCCACGCCGCGATGGCGCTCGAGTCGCTGGGCCTGCTCGACCGCACCCTGGCCCGCCGCCGGGATCTGGCCGCCCGTTACGTCGATGGCCTGCGGCAGGTGCCCGGCATCCGCACGCAGGTCGTGCCCCTCGACGACGTCTCCACCTACAAGGACTTCACGATCGCCGTCGACGCCCCGGACTTCGGGATCGATCGCAACCAGCTCGTGGCCGTCCTGGCGGCCGAGGGCATCGACACGCGCAACTACTTCGACCCGCCCATCCACCGCCAGCAGGCCTACCGGCACGAGCCGGACGTGTGCCTGCCGACGACGGACGCCGTCAGCCGCAGCGTCGTCTCGCTGCCGATCTACCCCGATCTGTCCGACGGCGATGTCGACACGGTCGTCGACGTGATCCGGCTGGCGCACGAGCACGCCGAGGAGCTGGCCGCCGACCTCGACTTGGCAGTCGCAGGCCACGTAGCCCGCTGATCACTCGGCCGGGTCGGAGACGCCGGCCAACCGGCGTAGCGTTGGCGGCATGGAGCCGCGAGCCGAGTGGGTGTCGGCGGCACCGTCGCCTCGCCTGGCGCCGTTCATCGACGGGTACATGGGCTACCGCCTCAGCGGGTTCGCGCCCGGCACCCACCGGGGGCTGCCGTCCCGGCACATGACGTTCATCGTCAGCATCGGCCCCAGCATCGACGTCGTGTCCCAGACCGACCCCCGTCAGGCGCCCGCAAGCTACGGCTGCGTGCTGAGCGGGCTTCAGGCGAGCGCCGCGGTGATCAGCCACCGCGGCTACCAGGAGGGCGTCGCCATCGAGCTGACGCCACTGGGCAGCCGCGCGCTGTTGGGGATGCCGGCCCGTGGGCTGTGGAACACGTCGGTGGAGCTCGCCGACGTCGCCGGGGCGGCGGGCCGGGAGCTGTGGGAGCGGCTCCAGGGGCTCGACCACTGGCCCGAGCGGTTCGCGGCCTGCGACGACGTCGTCGGCCGCCTCGCCGAACGCGACGTCGCAGTCACGCCCGAGCTGCAGGGTGCCTGGCACGCGCTCGTGCGGTCGGGCGGGTCCGAACCCATCGGCACGCTCGCCGCGCAGGTGGGCTGGAGCCGGCAGCACCTGGCTCGCCGGTTCCGGGACGAGTTCGGGTTCGGGCCCAAGCTGGCCGCCCGCGTGGTGCGCTTCGAACGGGCGCGCCGCATGCTGCAATCGACACCCTCGTTCGTCACCATCGCACAGGTAGCCGCCGCCTGTGGCTACTACGACCAGGCCCACCTCGACCGCGACTTCGCCGAGCTGGCCGGGTGCTCGCCCACGGCGTGGCTGGCGGAGGAGCTTCCATCCTTCCAAGACGACACGGCCGCGGCCGTGTGATCGTTAGGGCATGACAACCACAACCAACCATCCAACCGTCTGGCCGGTCCTCACCTACCGCGACGCCCGGGCGGCGATCGACTTCCTGTCCAAGGCCTTCGGCTTCGAGGAGCGCGCCGCCTACCCGCGCGAGGACGACCCGTCGATCATCGTGCACGCCGAGATGCGTTGGCCGCTCGGCGGCGGGATCATGTTCGGCTCCGCCGGCAAGGACGACTCGCCGTTCGGGCAACGCGTCCCCGGCAACGACTCGGTGTACGTCGTGTGCGACGACCCCGACGGCCTGTTCGAGCGGGCGGTGGCCCAGGGTGCGGAGGTGGTGCGGGGCCTCAAGGACGAGGACTACGGGTCCCGCGGCTTCAGCGTGCGCGACCCCGAGGGCAACCTATGGAGCTTCGGCACTTACACGGGGGAGTGACGCCCGACCGGTCGAGCGCCTGAGTGCCAGGCCAGGTCAGCCCGCGACAGGATCGAAGAAGTCGAGCCCCCCGAAGCGGGCGAATCCTCGATCGGCCGTTGCCAGCCGGCAGCCGTGCGTGATCGCCAGCGCCGCCAGGTAGGTGTCCGGCACCAGGTTGGCCCTGAGGCCGCGGTCCTCCGAGACGAGCCGGGCCAGGGCTGCCCACGTCGCCGGGGTCGATGCCACCGACCGCCCCCGGTGGGCACCGCGCAACCTGTCGACGAAGGCCAGGGCCTCGGCGGTCGGTGCCGGGTCGGCGAAGATCCGCGGGCTCGTCACGATGCGCGCGAAGCCGGTCAGGCAATGATCGACGAGCGCGAGCTCGTCACGTCCCGCTACCAGGTCGGTGATCCAGGCGGCGTAGGCGTCATGGTCCTCGGCCTCGCGACGGTAGGCGTACACGAGGACGCTGACGTCCGGAAGGATCACCGCGGCCCGTCAGCGTCGAGCGCCGCCCACAGGGCGTCGCGGTCGCTGACGTCGACGAGCGGTCTCGCGTTCGGGTCTCCGTAAGCG
The DNA here is from genome assembly GCA_035641315.1 of Acidimicrobiales bacterium. Taxonomy (GTDB): domain Bacteria; phylum Actinomycetota; class Acidimicrobiia; order Acidimicrobiales; family VFJN01; genus DASQUK01. The sequence goes on from DASQUK010000084.1 coordinate 4,404, forward strand.
GGAAGAGGCTCGGGGGAGGCTTCGCGCTGGCGCTCCAGCACGACGCGCAGGCCCTCCTCGACGATGCTGGTGAAGGTCTTGCCCTCGGCCGCGGCCCTGGCCTTGGCCGCCTCGGCGAGGGCGTCAGGCAGATTGATGGTCGTTCGCACGCATACGAGCATATCGGGTCGGCGAGACGCCTACGACCACGGCCTGACGATCCCCGCGTCGTAGGCCCGGATGATGGCGGCCGGGCGGTCGCGGACCCCGAGCTTGCCGAAGATGGCGGAGATGTGGCCCTTTACCGTGCGCTCGCTCAGATAGAGCGACTCCGCGATCTCGGCGTTGTTGGCCCCGGACGCCACCAGGCGCAGCACCTCCAGCTCCCGCTCGGTCAGCGGGGCGGCCGCAGGCCCGGCCGCCGGGCGCCGGCCCGCCGCCCGCCGCCGCAGCGCCGTCAGAACCCGGTCGGCGACTCGGGGGTCCAGCCACGAGCCGCCCCGGGCGGTCACCCGGATGGCGCCGACCAGGTCGGCGGCCGGCGCGTCCTTGAGCACGAAGCCGGCCGCCCCCGCCTCGATGACGCCCCACACCACGTCGTCGTCCTCGAACGTCGTCAACGCCAGCACCCGGTGGACACCATCGGCGACCAGCTCGCGCGTGGCCTCGATGCCGTCGAGCACCGGCATCCGCACGTCCATGAGCACGACGTCGGGCCCGAGCGACCGTGCGGCCTCCACACCGGCCCGCCCGTCGGACGCCTCGCCCACCACGTTCAGGTCGTCCTCGGCCGACAGGATCAGCCGCAATCCCGCCCGTACCAGCTCCTGGTCGTCGACGAGCAGCACCCGGATCATCGCCGCGCCTCCGCGTCGGTCCGCTGCAGGGGGATCGACGCCCGGACCACCCAACCGGCTCCCTCGGGCCCGGCCGACAGCGTTCCGCCGAGGGCGGCCACCCGTTGGCGCATGCCGTCGAGGCCGGTGCCACCCCCCGACAACGGTGGTGTGGACGGTGTCGGAGTGGCCGCACCATCCGATGGGCCGTTGCGCACCGACAGGTCCAGGCGGTCGCCGCTCTCGACTATCCGCACCACGACGTCCGAGCCCGGCGCGTGGTGCTCGGCGTTGCTGATCGCCTCCTGCACCAGCCGGTAGGCGGCCAGGCCCGCGTAGGCATCGACGGCCTCGAGATCACCCGCCACGTCGGCCCGCACCGCCAGCCCGGCGTCGGAGGCGGTCCGCACGAGCCCGAGTATGTCGGTGGCACCCGGCCGCGGCCGCTGGGCGCCGGTCTCGTCCGGTGCCCGCAGCAGCCCCACTATGGCCCGCACGTTCTGCAGGCTGTCGCGGCCCGCCTGCTCGGCCCGTTCCAGCGCCTCGGCGGCGGCGGCCAGGTCGTGGCTCAGGACGCGGCGGGCGCCGGTCACGTTGAGCAGCATGACGGTGAGGCTGTGGCCCACGACGTCGTGGACGTCGCGGGCGATGCGTTGGCGCTCGGCCGCGCCGGCCGCGGCCTGCAGTTGGTCCTGGGCGTCGGTCAGGGCCGCCAGCAGTTGCCGCTCCCGGCGCAGGATGCGACCCACGACCCACGTGATGAGACCACCTGTGGCGAAGTAGACGAACGCCTCCCCGTCCTCGTCCCAGTCACCGGTGGCGTAGAGGATCGGGATGACGATCGCGGCCCCCACGGCGGCGGTGATCTCCGCGCCGAGCGACTCGCCGTTGGCGGCCAGCCAGGCCACCGCCAACAGGGCCAGGAAGTTGGCGCCGGGGGCGTCGTACAGGTGGACGAGCACCCCGGGGATGCCCACACCGGCGATGACGATGATCCACGGGCCCACTCGCACCTCGCCGCCCACGAGCGCCCACGGGACCAGCGCCACGACGAGCCCGACGACCAGCCCGGCTTCGAGCGGTGTGGTGGCGAAGACGAGCACCGCAGCCACCAGCGCAGCCACCGGGAACGCGAGCGCCATCGTGAACCTGCCGCCCCACGATCGCATGCGTCCGTCGGCCATGTGGGGAGAGTACGACCGGGGTTTACTCGGCGGCACCGTCCCCCGGTACCAGCGATGACCGTCCCACGGTACGGGCGCGGACCGTCCCGTGGTCGGACGGGAAACGGCCGGCGGGTCGATGCGGGGGCCCGTGCTCCGACCGGACGATGGCGGGGTCCACCATCCGCTCGGGGAGGCCCCACCATGTTCAGCTCACTCGGTCGCTTCACCGTCCGCCGGCGCCGCCTGGTGCTGGCACTGACTGTCCTGTTCGTCCTCGCCGCCGGGGCCGGGGGCGCCGGGGCGTTCGGCGCCCTCGAGGACGAGGGCTTCGAAGATCCCGGCTCGGAGTCGTACCGCGCCAGCCGATTCCTGGAGGAAGAGGTGGGTGCCCGCGAGCCTGAGATGATCCTGCTGGTCGAGAGCGTCGACCCCGACGCCGACGTCGACCACCCCGCCGTGGCGGCCGCCGGCACCGACCTCACCGAGGCGCTCGTCGCAGAGCCCGGGGTCGCCGCCGTCGCGTCCTACTGGTCGCCGGGCGGGGCGCCGGAGCTGCGGTCCGCCGACGGGACCTCGGGCCTGGTCGTGGTCGACGTCGCCGGCGACGACGACGAGGCGGTCGAGGACCTCGGCGACCGCTACGCCGGCCCCCGGGGGGCCATCACCGTGGGCGTCGGCGGCGAGGACGCCATCGACGCCGCCATCGAGGAGCAACTGGGCGAGGACCTGGCCCGGGCCGAGAGCCTCGCCATCCCGGCCACCCTGGTGCTGCTTGTGCTGGTCTTCGGCGGCGTCGTGGCGGCGTCGCTGCCGCTGGCCATGGCGGTCGTGTCGGTGACCGGCACGCTGCTCGCCCTGTTCGCCATCGCCCAGGTCACCGACGTGTCGATCTATTCCATCAACCTGACCACCGCGCTCGGCCTGGGGCTCGCCATCGACTACTCGCTGTTCATCGTGAGCCGCTACCGAGAGGAGCTGGCCGCCGGCCGGTCGAGCGACGACGCGGTCGTGCGCACGGTCGAGACCGCCGGCCGGACGGTCGCCTTCTCGGCCCTCACGGTGGCCGCGTCGCTGTCGGCGCTGCTGGTGTTCCCGCTCTACTTCCTGCGGTCGTTCGCCTACGCCGGCGCCGCGGTGGTGGTCGCCGCGGCCGCCGGTTCGCTGCTCAGCCTGCCCGCGCTCCTCGCCGTGCTCGGCCCCCGGGTCAACGCCTGGTCGCTGCGACGTGGCTCGGGCTCGGCGGCCCGGGGGGGCGAGAGCCGGTTCTGGCAGCGCCTCGCCGCCGCGGTGATGCGCCGGCCCATCCCGGTCGCCACCGGCGTCGTTGTGCTCTTGCTCGTCCTGGGCGCCCCCTTCCTGCGGATCAATCCCGGCCTGCCCTCCTACGAGTCCCTGCCCGAGTCCAACGAGGCCCGGCAGGTCGCCGAAGGCCTGGCCACCCGGTTCGAGGGCAACCAGAGCGAGCAGTTCGCCGTGGTCCTGCCCGGCACCGACGCCGACGGTGCCGACGCCCGGGCCGTGGCCGCCTTCGCCGAGGACGTCCGGGCGCTCGACGGCGTGTCCGACGTGACCGTGGAGTCGGCCGACGCCGGCTCCTGGCTGAACGTCGTGCCCTCGGTGGTGCTGCTCTCGCCCGAAGGCGAGGACCTCGTCGAAGACCTACGTGGCCTCGACGCGCCGTTCGAGTTCGGCGTGGAGGGCGACGCCGCCGAACTGGTCGACTCCAAGGCCGCCATCTACGACCGCCTGCCGCTAGCGCTGGCGATCGTCGGCATCACCACGTTCGTCCTGCTGTTCGCCGTGTTCGGCAGCATCCTCGTGCCGATCAAGGCCATCGTGCTGAACCTGCTGTCGCTGACGGCCACGTTCGGGGCCATGGTGTGGATCTTCCAGGACGGTCACCTGTCCGGCGTCCTCGACTTCACCGCCACGGGTCAGCTGGACGTGTCGATGCCGATCCTCATGTTCTGCATCGCCTTCGGGCTGTCGATGGACTACGAGGTCTTCCTCCTGTCCCGCATCAAGGAGGAGCACGACCGCACCGGTGACAACACCCAGGCGGTGGCCGTCGGCCTGGCCAAGACCGGACGGCTCATCACGGCGGCCGCGCTGGTGCTGGCCATCACCTTCGCGGCGTTCGTCACCAGCGGCATGAGCTTCATGAAACTCATGGGCCTCGGGCTGACCCTGGCCATCGTCATGGACGCCACCATCGTGCGGGGCCTGCTGGTCCCAGCGTTCATGCGGCTCGCGGGCGAGGCCAACTGGTGGGCGCCGGCCCCGCTCCGGCGGCTCCAGCAACGTTGGGGCTTCCGCGAGGCGCCGGCGCCGGCTCCCGGGGATCCCAGTTGACGCCCTCGACTACCCGGTGTTGGCGCCTGCCGGCGAATCCGCCTCCTCGACCCACACCGAGCCGGGCGCGGGCGTGAACGACGAGCTGTGCCCGTCCTCCCATTCGACCGTCAGCATCGTCCCGACCTTGGCGGTGACGGTGCCTCTCTTGCTCGGCGCCCCCTTGGCGGCGGCGACCACGATGCGATCACCGATCTCGGCCACGAACACACCTCCATCTCGAGCATGAGTTGCGCCGTTCAGTGTAGGACCCGCGGTTTCGGCGTGGACCCGGGCGGGAACGACCAACCCATGGGGAAGGGCCCCGATCCCGTGCCGTCCGACGCCTTGCCCACGAGCCCGACGGCACGCATCCTGGTGCGGCGGTTCCGCCGCGAGGGCTGCGTGCCCCTGTCGGAGGTCGAGCGGGCCGCCGAGGGCCTGGACGGCAGCGACGACGCCGAGGCCGAGCTGATCGTGCAGATCGAGCAGGCGGGACTCGACGTGCGGGACGACTGCAGCCAGGCGGTCCGGGCGGCACCGGTGGCCGCCGAGCGGGTGGCGGACCTCACGGCCGACACGCTCACCGCGTTCCTCGACGAGATCGGCCGGGTGCCGCTCCTGAGCGCCGCCGACGAGATCGAGCTGGCCAGGCGCATCGAGGCCGGCGACGAGGCCGCCAAGGAGCGGATGGTGCTGGCCAACCTGCGCCTGGTGGTGTTCTGGGCCAAGCGCTACCAGCACCGGGGCATCAGCCTGCTGGACCTGATACAGGAGGGCGTGTTCGGGTTGATCAGGGCGGTGGAGAAGTTCGACTGGCGCAAGGGCTTCAAGTTCTCGACCTACGGGACCTGGTGGATCCGCCAGTCGTTGCAGCGGGCCATCCAGAACAAGGCTCGGGAGATCCGGATCCCCGAAGGGCTGGCGGAGCGGGGACGCCATCTCGAGGCGGCGCGGGAGGCGCTGGAGGAGTCGCTGGGCCGGGACCCGACGGACGAGGAGCTGGCGGCGGAGACGGGTCTCTCGCTCGACCAGGTGCGCCAAGTCCACGATGCCGCCCGGGTGGTGACGAGCCTGGATCTGCCGGTCGGCGAGGAGGGCGAGGTCACGCTGGGCGAGCTGATGCCGGGGGAAGAGGGCATCGAGGAGTCGGTGGTGATGAGCCTGGAGGAGAGCGACGTGCGCCGGGCCGTCGCCGACCTGCCCGAACCGCACCGCACGATCATCCGGCGACGCTACGGGTTCGACGGCGACCCCGTCGGCTACTACCGGCTCGGCCGTGACCTGCGCATGGCCGACCGGACCGTCCAGAAGCTGGAGCGGGAGGCGCTGCAGATGCTCGGTCTGCGGCGTGAGCTGGACGCCCTCCGGCCGGCGGCCTGAACCTCTTCTTCACCTGCCGGGGTCGGCCTCCGGGGGCGGGATGTCGGTGCCGCACACGGGGAGAGGGGAAGGGCGAGGGACCGACACCCCAGCGCCCCGGAGGCCTCGAAGCGCCGGCTACCCCCGTCCACAGCCGGCAAACTGGCGGCCTTCGCCGGCGCTCGGCCGCCAGGGTGGTGGGGGACCGACGGCGGGTTCAGTCGCCGCTGGTGCCGGTCGTCCAGCTCATCCTGGCGAACCACCGCTCGGCGAGGTCGGCGACGGCCTCGAGCGCGCCCGGCTCCTCGAACAGGTGGGTCGCCCCGGGGATCACCTCCAGCCTCGCCTCGGTCTCGATGCGGGCGAGGGCCTCGCGGTTCAGGTCCAGCACCACGGGGTCGGCACCGCCGACGATGAGCAGGGTGGGGCAGAGCACCCGGGCGAGCCGGGGGCCCGCCAGGTCCGGCCGCCCGCCCCGGGAGACGACCGCGGCGACGCCATCGGGGTGGTCGGCGGCGGCGATCAACGCCGCGGCGGCGCCGGTGCTGGCACCGAAGTAGCCGATGGGCAGGCCCGCCAGGTCCCGCTGGTCGCCTACCCAGGCGGCGGCGGTGGCCAGGCGGCGGGCCAGCAGCTCGACATCGAACCGCAGGTGGCGGGTGCGCAGGTCGACCTGCTCCTCGGCGGCGGTGAGGAGGTCGAGCAGCAGCGTGGCCTGGCCGCCGGCCTGGAGCCGGGTCGCGACCTGTCGGTTCCGGGGGCTGTGCCGGCTGCTGCCGCTGCCGTGGGCGAACACGACCACCCCGCGAGGATTGCCGGGCACGGCGAGGTCGCCGTCGGTGACCACGTCGCCGGCCTGGGGAATCTTCACCGCTCTGGTCGTCACCATGCCCTCCACCATGCGCGCCCTCTACCCGGGCGGGTCCACGTCAAGCGCTCGAGCCAGTTCTCTGACTAAAGTCAGGGAATGGACGACGCGATGGATGAGGCGATGGTCTCGCAGGTGCGCCGGTTCAACCGCGTCGTCACCCAGCGGGTGGGCGCCCTCGACGACCGCTACCTGGCCCGGGACCGGCCCCTCGGTGAGGCGCGGGTGCTGTGGGAGATCGGCGACGACGGCAGCGACGTGCGGTCGTTGCGCTCGCGGCTGGGCCTCGACAGCGGCTACCTCAGCCGCCTGCTCCGGTCGCTGGAGGCGGCGGGGCTGATCGCCGTCAGGCCCCACGAGGCCGACAAGCGGGTCCGCTGCGCCCGCCTCACGCCCGCCGGTGCGGCCGAGCGGACGGTCCTCGACCGGCGCAGCGACGACCTGGCCCGGTCGTTCCTCGAGCCCCTGAGCGAGGCGCAGTGCGCTCGCCTGGTCGCCGCCATGGCCGACGTCGAGCGGCTGCTGACGGCGGGCCTGGTCGAGATCGACGCCGTCGATCCGGCCCGGCCCGCGGCCCAGCACTGCCTGCGCGAGTACTTCGCCGAGCTCGATCGGCGCTTCGACGGTGGCTTCGATCCGGCGCTGAGCATCCCCGCCGACCTCGCCGAGCTGCGGCCACCGGCGGGGCTGTTCCTGGTCGCCAGCCTGGGGGGCGAGCCGATCGGATGCGGCGCCCTGAAGTTCCATGGCGACGAGCCGACCGAGCTCAAGCGCATGTGGGTCGCCGGGTCGGCCCGCGGGCTGGGGATCGGACGACGCCTGCTCGCCGAGCTGGAGCACCGAGCCGCCGCCCACGGCAGCCGGGTGGTGCGCCTCGAGACCAACAAGTCCCTGACCGAGGCCGTCAACCTGTACCGCGCCGCCGGCTACCGCGAGGTCGACGCCTTCAACGACGAGCCCTACGCCCACCACTGGTTCGAGAAGCGCCTGTCCTGAGCGCTCGACAGCTCAGTCCAGTGCGGCGAAGCGGACGTCGTGGACCGCGTCGGGGGCGATGAACCGCAGCAGGCGGCGGCCCTCGGCAGCCACCGACGACGCCGCCCGCTTGGCCAGGCGGCCCACGTGGTCGACGACGAGGGTCGTGGTGCCGTCCCGGTGCCGATCGATGCGCCAGGTGCCGCAGACGAAGCCATCGTGGAGCACCGAGCCGCTGACCGTGCGGTCGCGGCCGAACAGGCGGGCGCGCAGCCGCTCGTCGCGGGGCATGAAGCGGCTGCGGTCGTCGTGGGACAGCAGGGCATTGTCGTACTCCGGCAGGAAGCGGGGCGGGGCCGGCGTGTCCGGATCGGGGCGGGGGGCGTCGGGCAGATCGAACAGCTCCCGGCCCCGCTCGTCCCGGAACGGGCGCAGCCGGGGCCGCAGCCGTTCCACCACCTCGCGGAGCCCGGTCAGGCGCGACCAGGTCCGCACGTCCGCCACCCCCGCCGGCCCGAAGGCGGCGAAGTAGCGCATCACCACGTCGTCGATGGGCGTGTCGCACACCAGTGGGCGGCCCAGCCACGACTCCACGGTGGTGAGCCGCACCTGGCCGCGGCGGTCCCAGATCCCCCGGGGCGGCGCCTGGACCAGGCCGAGGTGGCAGCGGCAGGCGTACGCCAGGGCGGGCGCGTGGAGACCGGGGAAGCGCTCGGCCAGGGCGGTGCGCAGCTCGGTGCCGCTCAACGGTCGCTCCGCCAACAGCTCGCGGGCGACGGCGAGGACCGGAGCGAGGTCGACGCCGCGCAGCGGCGGGCCGTACTCGGGATGGCGCTCCAGCTCGGCGGTGAGCACCGGCTGGGCCAGCGACCGCAGGACCAGGCAGTCGTCGGCGGTGAGGAGGTGGATGGTGCCCCGCATGGCCACGATGCGGACCGCCCGCCGGTCGAGCATCGCCTGCACGAGCTCGTCGGGGCGGAACCCCACGAGGCGGGACCACAAGGCGTGGTACGGGTCGTGCGGCTCCTGCGCCTGAAGGCCGACGAGGTGCTTCACGGCGCTCAGCGCCGGCATGGCGTGCCGTTCGAGCAGGAGCTGGCGCGCCAGCGTGGCGCGGTTGAGGCTGCGTCGATCGAGGACGTCGGGTGTCATGAGGGAACCTCATGACCGGTCGAACGCGCGACCGCCAGGGAGCCGGGCGACGATGGGGCGCGGGGGCGCAGCCCCCGAGGAAGCACCGTCACGGCGGGGGAGTCTGCCGCGGCCGGGCGCCACCCAGGTCGTGGGGCCCGAACGGCAGGTAGCCCCTGGCGTCCCGGATCGCTGTGCTCCACGGCTGCACGATCCCGACCAGCTCGTCGAGGTCGTCGCCCAGCGCCTCGATGGCGGGCCGCAGCTGGCGGTCGGTCGCCGCCTCGACCGCCTCGCGCTCGTCCCGGCCCCGCTCGGAGAAGCGGTCGCCGTCCAGCAGCCCCCGGCGGCGCAGCCGCTCGGTGCCCTGGTCGAGCTCGCCGGACGACCAGGCCCGGCTGCGGATGTAGCTGCGCATCGGCAGTCCCCAGTACAGCTCGGTGAGCAGGCCGATCTCCACGGCGTCGAAGCCGGCGGTGGTCCAGGCGGCGGTGTGGGCGTCGCCCCGGAACTCCCGGAGCAGGTCGGCGAGCCGCCAGGCGTCGCCCAGCGGGTGACCGGGCACCCCCCGGGAGCGCAGCCCGGCGTACAGCGGTCGGCCCTCGACCCGCAGCGGCTCGGTGGCCCGCGCCAGCAGCTCCGTCGCCCGTGCCAGCCCCGCCGGGGCCTCGCCGAGGACGCGCACCAGTTGCGCGGTGGCGCCGCGGACCCGGGCGGTGGCGATGGTGGCGGCATCGGTGAGAGCCCACCCGGCCGCGACGCCGGCGACGACCACGGTCGGGTTGAACACGGCGAACGCCGCGGCCACCAGCTCGCCCGGGGCCTGACCCAGGGCCGAGCCCCGGCTGCAGAAGTAGGCGGGTCCGTCGGGCAGCTGCACCCCGTCGGCGACCGTGCCGGGGCTGGGGCCGAACCCCAGCGCCGCGTACTCGGCGTGGCACTCGGGCGAGAAGTACACCTGCCCGACGAACGGCTCGATGGTCGCTGCCAGCCGGCGGGCCCGGCGGGACAGCGCCTCGTCGTCGATCACCACCGGCAGACCTCCCCCTCGACCTCCTCGTCGCCCGCACGCTTCGTAACCGGCGTTATCGGCAACCTAGTCTGCCGGCCCGGTGCCACCGATTCGGGCGCCGCAGGCCGTAGACTGTCTGTCAGCCATCCCCCTGGGTAAACAGCGGGAGACCTGGCCCTGCGGCGTCGGACGCAGGCATGGGGCCAGCAGACCATGGAGACCCAACTGGACCAGACCACCTTCGAGACGCTCGTCGCGTCCGAGGTCGACGGGCATATCGGGCCCGACGACCTCGCGCTGCTCGAGGCCCAGCCGCAGCGCTGGGCTGCGACCCTCCACCACCTCCTCGACGAGATCGAGGAGGCGCTGGAGAGCGTGGCGCGCTCCGACCGCTACGAGCGTGACCAGGCGCTCGTCGACCTGTCCGAGGAGCGGGCCGCGGTGGCGGCCGCGCTGCGACGGGTCACGGGTGAGGAGGTCGACCTCCCCGACCCCACCGAGCAGCTCGGGCCCGACGGTGAGGCCGCAGCCGCCGCCGAAGCCGCCGGCGCCGCGGCCGAGGTGGTGCAGGCGCCGGTGCTGCAGGCGTCGTGGGCCAACGGCGAGGTGGTGCTGTGGGCCGGCAACCCGGCGGCCACGTCCCCGGGGCGCGACGAGCTCCGCCGGCTCATCGACGAGGCCGGCGGCTCGGCCATCGACTGGCAGAAGCACAAGGGTGCCCCCCTGCCCTCCGGCGAGCGGGCACCGGCCGTCGCCGCCCCCCTGAGCGCCGCGCTCGGCTGGCTCGTGGGCGTGGGCGCCGGCCAGCTCGCGCTCGACGCCGGGCCCAGCGTGCGCTGGCTGGGCGAGGTGGCCGCCTGGGCCACCGACCTGGTTGCGCAGGGCCGCATGGTCCCCACCCTCCGCCGGGGTGGATCGGCCAACGCCAAAGGGCGGCAGCGCACCGGCTCCTTTGCCGTCCAGTGGATCGCCGCGGTCGTCGACCGCGAGCGCATGCGCCAGCTCTCGACCCGGATGCCCGGTCCCGTCCGGGCCCTCGACGCCGGGACCGGCCCCGAACGCCTGAGCAGGACGGTGCTCAACGCCGCCGTCGACGCCGTCTGCCGGGCGGGGGCGGCACGGCTGGTGACCGCCGCCACCCCGCCGGTGGCGCGGAGCCGCCGCGACGTGGCCGAGGCCGTGCTGGCGGGGCTGGCGGGCGAGCCCTTCGCCGCCGCCCACGGCCCCGCCACCGAGGTGGCCGACGACCTGCGCCGCTGGACCGCCCCGGTCGTGGGCGACGGCGACGTGGGGCTGATCGTCCGGCTCGATCCCCCCGAGGCCGACGGCGGCTGGCTGCTGACCGTTGACGCCACCGGGCTGGAGCGCCATCCGCTGCCGGTCGAGCGGGCGGTGACCGCCCCCGGTGCCAAGGCACAACGGGTGGAGGCCCAGCTCCGCCGACTCGAACGCCTGGTGCCGGCGCTCGGGCGCACGGGGCGGCGGGGGCACGTCGTGCTCGGCGTCGACGAGGCGTGGGACCTCATGTCCCGGACCGGCCGGGTGCTCCAGTCCGCCGGCTTCGACGTGCGCGTGCCCAACGCCTCGTGGACCCGGCCGTCGCCCCGGCTGCGGCTCGAGTCCGCCGGCCCCGTCGGGCCGGCCCGGGTGGGGCCCAACCAGCTCTGCAAGGTGCGCTGGTCGGTGCTGTTCGACGACCTCGAGCTCGACGCCGCCGCCATCGCGCGGCTCACCGCGCAGGCCCGGCCGCTGGTCCAGACCAAGGGCCGCTGGGTCGAGCTCGACCACGCCGACCTCGAGGCCGCGGCCAAGGCGCTGGCCGAGCAGGGCGCGTCCACCGAGCTCACCGAGGCCGCCATCCTGCGCCACGCCGTGGGCCTGGAGGAGAGCGCGCTGGCCGGGCCGGCCGCCGTGTCCGGCAGTGGCTGGGCGGTCGAGCTGGTGCGGGGCGCGACCGACGAGCCGCCGGCGCCGCTCGATCCGCCCCCGGGCTTCGTGGGCAAGCTGCGGAGCTACCAGGCGGAGGCGCGGGGCTGGCTGGCCTTCCTCGACCGGGTGGGGCTGGGCGGCTGCCTGGCCATGGACATGGGCCTCGGCAAGACACCGACGATGCTCGCCCACCTGCTCGACACCCGCGAAGAGGGCCCGGCGCTGGTGATCGCCCCGCCGGCGGTGCTGGGCAACTGGGCGGCCGAGGCCAAGCGGTTCACTCCCGACCTGCGGGTGGAGGTCCACCACGGCGCCGACCGCGCCGAGGCCGACGAGGTCGCGGCGGTCGCCGCCGACGCCGACCTCGTCCTCACCACCTACGGCACGGCCGTGCGCGACGTGGAGGCGCTGGCCGCCGTCGACTGGCACCGGGTCGTGCTCGACGAGGCCCAGGCCATCAAGAACCCGGCCAGCGAGGCCGCCCGCGAGCTGCGGCGCATCCCCGCCCGGTCGCGCCTCGCCCTGACCGGCACGCCCATCGAGAACGGGCTCGGAGACCTGTGGTCCATCCTCGACTACACCAACCCGGGTCTGGTGGGGCCCCGCCCCGCCTTCATCCAGCAGCTGTCGACCACCCGGAACGGCGCCGCCGCCCCCGGCGAGGCCGCGCTGCGGGCCCTCAACGGGCTGCTGGTGTTCCGGCGCACCAAGGCGGAGCCCGAGATCGCGGCCGAGCTGCCCGACAAGATCGACGAGCTCGACCACTGCGGCATGACCGCCGAGCAGATCGGCCTGTACCAGGCGGTGCTCGACAACCTCCTGGGCGTCAACCTCGACAGCGAGGACCGCCGCGCCCGCACCGGCCACGTGCTCGCCGCCATCACGGCGCTCAAGCAGATCTGCGACCACCCCGCCGCCTACCTCGACGACGACCAGGGGCCGCTCGAGGGCCGCTCCGGCAAGCTGTCCCGGCTCGACGAGCTGGTCGACAACGTGTTCGCGGCTGGCGAGCGTGTGCTGGTGTTCACCCACTTCGCCCGCTGGGGTGAGCGGCTGGCCGAGCACCTCACCAAGCGCACCGGCGTGCCGGTCGCCTGCTACCACGGCGGCCTGAGCCGGGGCACCCGCGACCGCCTGGTCCGCGAGTTCCAGGAGGCGACGGGGCCCGGCGCCCTGGTGCTGTCGATCAAGGCCGGTGGGTCGGGGCTCAACCTCACGGCCGCCAACCACGTCGTGCTCTACGACCGCTGGTGGAACCCCGCCGTGGAGGACCAGGCCCGCGACCGGGCGTGGCGCATCGGCCAGGCCAACACGGTCATCAGCCACCGCCTGGTGTGCCCCGGCACGGTCGACGAGCAGGTGGAGGAGGTCGTCGCGGGCAAGCGCCGCATCGCCGACCTGGTGCTCCCCGCCAGCAGCTCGGTCGGCGACCTGTCGGCCGACCAGCTGCGCCAGGCCCTCGGCCTGCGGCCCGAGGCCCTGGTGGACGAGATCAGCGCCGACATGCTCCCGCACGATGAGGCGGCGGCATGAGCGCCCGTCGACGCCGTCGTCCGCAGAACCCGCCCTCCAAGGCCGCGGCTTTCTGGGCCGACAACGGCTACGAGCCGGGCCCCAGTCCGCAGATCCGGCCCACATCCGACCCCGGGGCCCTGCCCCGCTCGCTCGGCGAGCCGCCGGTGGCCCCCGCCGTGTCCCTGCGCCACCTGGACGCGGTGTACGAGGAGGCGGTCCGCGCCGCCACCGCCCTCGCCGCCGCCAACGGTCTGGTGCCCGCGGACGTAGTCGAGGGCGTGGCTGACGACTCGCCCTGACCCTGTCCGAACCGAGCAACCCGCGGTCAACCCGAGGTATTGGGTTTCACCGAGCCGAGCCCGAGGCAATGGGTTTCGGAGGTGAAACCAATGACCTCGGGCTTTGTGGGCTGGAACCTATTGCCTCGGGTCGCTCAGGGTTCCGGAGGCCCCCGTCAGCGTCGACATGGCCATCGTGGCGGCGCTGTTCGCCGCCATCGCCGGGGGTGCCGTGCTGCTCGACCGGGCGCTGGCACCCCGACAACCCGGGCCGGTGAAGGCGCTGGCTGGTCCGTCGGTCAGCGACTGAGGCCTTCCGTCATCCGCTCGAGCCGCTTCGTGGCCGAGCGCAACGAACGGGCGTGGCGGTCGATGTCGGCCCACGGGTCGTCGCGCCGGGCCAATCGGCGGAACAGGTTGTGCACCGTGTAGCGCTGGGAACCGAGCCGCCGATCGCCCAGCTCCCGCCATTCGAGGGGCGTGGCCACCGGGGCTCCCGGCCGCGGCCGCACGCCGTAGGGGGGCACGGCGGTCTGGGCGTAGGCATTGCGCATGACGTCGAGGAAGACGCGGCCGCCGCGCTTGGCCTTGCGATGCTCGATCGTGAGCCGGTCGGGATCCTGCGCCGCGGCGACCGCCGCCAGGCCGTGCGCGAACGCACGCACCTCGTCGAAATCGGCGCTGCGGTCGAGGGGGGCGACCACGTGCAGGCCGCGGGACCCGGTGGTCTGGAGGAAGGGCACCAGCCCGGTCTCCTCGAACAGGTCGCGCACCAGGCCGGCCGCCGACCGAACGTCCTCGAACTCGGCGACGGGGTCGTCGCCGCTGGGGTCGAGGTCGACGATCAGGCGGTCAGGGTGGTGCAGCCGGTCGGCGCGACTGAGCCAGGTGTGCGGAGTGATGGACGCCTGGCCCGCCAGGTACGCCAGGGCGGCGGCGTCGTCGCAGATGGGATGGACGACCGTGCCGCCCTCCTTGCCCACCTCGACCCGATGGACCCAGTCGGGGAAGTGGTCGGAGACCTTCTTCTGGTAGAAGCTCGGCCCGCCGATCCCGTCGGGGTAGCGGGCCATCATCACCGGCCGGCCCCGGACGTGGGGGACCATCACGTCGGCGATCCGCCGGTAGTAGTCGACCAGGCCCAGCTTCGTGAGGGCTCCGTCCTTGCCGTCCTTGCCGTTGTCTCCCGGGAACAGCACCTTGTCGGGGTTGGACAGGCCGAAGCTGCGGCCGTCGACCGTCACCTCGATGTCGGTCGCACGCTGGCGTGCCATGCCGTAGCTGTACCCGGTTGTGGGCCGAGGCTGTCCGCGTGCCAACCTGGTTGGCGAGCACCGGCCGGAGGGCCGGGACCCGGGATGGGAGAGTATTTGGTGGCCGAACAAATCCCGCTGGTCGACTACCTCGTGCTGGACGACGGCGATCCGCACCTGGTGGCCAACGAGTGCACGGCGTGCGGCGCCCGGTTCTTCGACCGGCGCAACGCCTGCGCCGGTTGCGGCGGCACGGATTTCACTAGAGCCCGGGTGGCGACCGAGGGTGAGGTCCGAGCGTTCACGATCGTGTCGCTGGCGGCGCCCGGGATACCGGTGCCGTTCGTGGCCTCGGTCGTCGACTGCGACGGCACCAGCGTGCGGGCCAATCTGGTCAACGTCGAACCCAGCCCCGAGCACGTGAAGTTGGGCATGAAGGTCAGGCTGGCGACGATGCCCATCGGCACCGACAGCAGTGGCACCGAGGCGATCGGGTTCGGCTTCGAGCCCCTCGACTCATCGAGCACGGCGACGGAGGACAAGGATGGCCGCTGACGACGTCTGGATCCTCGGGATCCACATGACCAAGTTCGGCAAGC
This sequence comes from Acidimicrobiales bacterium, assembly GCA_035641315.1. Taxonomy (GTDB): domain Bacteria; phylum Actinomycetota; class Acidimicrobiia; order Acidimicrobiales; family VFJN01; genus DASQUK01. The sequence continues at coordinate 19,638 of DASQUK010000084.1, forward strand.
ACCTCGACAAGGACACGGTCGACCTGGCGTCCGAGGCGGTGATGGGTGCCCTCGCCGACGGCGGCGTCACCATGCGCGACATGGGGGTGCTGGCTGCGGGCAACTTGATGGGCGGCGGCGGCATCGGCCAGCAGGTGCAGAAGCAGGTGGGCCAGATGGGCATCCCCGTCTACAACGTGTCCAACGCATGCGCCACCGGGGCGACGGCGCTGCGCACGGCGATCATGGCGGTCAAGGCCGGCGAGTGCGACATGGGACTGGCGGTCGGCGTCGAGAAGCTGGCCGGTGCGGGGTTGTTGGCTGGCGGCAGCCGCAAGGAGGACGACGACAGCTGGACCCCGAGGGGCCGCTTCGGCGCCGTGGCGCCGATCGACGGCCGGGTCGGCACCGAGACCATGCCCGGCGTGTTCGCGCAGATCGGCATGGAGTACGGGCACCGCTACGGCGGCACCAGCTTCGAGCTGTTCGCCCGCATCAGCGAGAAGAACCACGCCCACTCGACGCTCAACCCGCTCGCGACCTACAGCAAGCGGTTCACGCTCGACGAGATCATGAACGACGTCATGGTCGCCTACCCCAACACCCGGCCCATGTGCTCGGCCAACTGCGACGGCGCCGCGGCCGCGGTGGTGGTCTCGGGCCAGAAGCTGCGCACGCTCGCCCCCGACCAGCAGCGCCGGGCGGTGAAGGTGTCGGCGTCGGTGCTGACCACCGACCCGTGGGAGGAGGCGTGCCAGGTGCTGCCCAACGTCAACACGCTCACCAGCAACGCCGCCCGCCAGGCCTACGAGTCGGCCGGCGTGGAGCCCGAAGACCTCGACCTGGTCGAGCTGCACGACTGCTTCGCCACCGCCGAGCTCGTCCACTACGACAACCTCATGCTGTGCGGCGAGGGCGAGGCGGTGCCGTTCTTCGAGTCGGGCGCCACTTGGCGGGACGGGTCGACGCCGGTCAACGTGTCGGGCGGCCTGCAGTCCAAGGGCCACCCCATCGCCGCCACCGGCATCGCCAACATCTGGGAGGTGTGCCACCACCTGCGGGGTGAGGCCGGCGACCGCCAGATCGAGGACGCCAAGGTCGGGCTGGCCCACGTGATCGGCCTCGGCTCCGCCTGCGGCGTCCACATCCTGGAGAAGGCCGCGTAG
>DASQUK010000085.1:0-11957 GCA_035641315.1 Acidimicrobiales bacterium
GCCGTCAGGGCAGTGGTCGATGCCGCTCGGGCCGGCACGCCGCTCGAACGCATCGCCATCCTCTTCGGTGCACGCGAGCCCTACGGCCGCCTGGTGCACGAGCATTTGGCGGCGGCCGACATCCCCCGCAACGGCGCCGCCGTCCGCCCTCTCGCTGCCAGCCTGGCCGGCCGCACCCTGCTCGACCTGTTGGCCCTGCCCGACCACGACTTCCGCCGCGCCGACGTGGTCGGCCTCCTCGGTCGCGCCGGAGCGTCCGGTGTCGGGCGCCGCCAGGCCCCGACCGCTCAATGGCAGCGGTTCACCCGCCAGGCGGGCGTCGTTGCCGGGCGCGATCAGTGGAGCGACCGGCTCGAGCAGCTGGCCATCGAGCTCGACCGCCGGGCCGCCGGCATCGAGGCCCTCGGTACCGACCCCTTCGACGAGACGGGGACCGAGCGTCGCCGCGAGGCGATGGAGGCGCTGCAGCGGCGGGCCCGACGGGTGCGCGACCTGGCCACCCTCGTCGTCGCGCTCATCGATGAGATCACGAACGCCGCGGCGGCACCGCAGCCGTGGACGGAGCGGGTGCGGTGGTTGCGCCGCCTCGGCACCAGGCTGCTCGGCGACGAAACCCAACGGGCCGAATGGCCCGCCGACGAACGGCGGGCCGCAGATCAGGTCGAGGGGGCGCTCGACCGGCTGGCCTCGCTCGACGGCATCGACGATCCCCCGCCGCTCGACGTGTTCCGCCGCACGTTGGAGCTCGAGCTCGATGCCGACCTGGGTCGCGTCGGGCGGTTCGGTGAGGGCGTGCTGGTCGGGCCGTTGTCGTTCGCGGTCGGGCTCGACCTCGACCTGGTCGTCATCCTCGGCATGGCGGAAGGCACGCTGCCGGCGGCGGTCCACGACGACTCGCTCCTGCCCGACGGTGAGCGGCGGGCCGCGGGCGGCGAGTTGCCTCTCAGACGCGAGCGGGTCGGTCGCGAGCAGCGCCGCGTGCTGGCAGCCCTGGCCGCCGCCGATCACCACCTGCTGTGCGCGCCCCGCGGCGACCTGCGGGCGAGCAGCGAGCGGGTGCCGTCCCGGTGGTTGGCCGAGCTCACCGGCGACCCGGGCGGCGCCGACGGCGCCACTGCTACGCACACGGACGTCGGGGCCGGTACCAGCGTCGAGCACGTGCCGTCGTTCGCCCACGCCGTGACCCACGTCGCGTTCCCGGCCACCGAGCAGGAGTACCGGCTGCGGGCGGGACCCGACCACGACCCTGTGGTCGAAGCCGGCAGCCGTGTCATCCGGGCCCGGCGCAGCCGGGCCTTCACCCGCTTCGACGGCAACCTCGCCGGACTGGCCGTGCCCTCGCCCCTCGACGAGGTGGTGTCGTCCACGCGGCTCGAAGCGTGGGCCTCGTGCCCCTTCGCCTACTTCGTCCGCCATCTGCTGCAGGTCGAGCCCACCGAGGACCCGGCGCGCCAGCTCACGATCTCGGCCTGGGATCGGGGGTCGCTGGTCCACGAGATCCTCCAATCGTTCGTCGACGACGTGCTCGCCCGCCCCGCCGGGCGCCAACCCGAGCCCGACCAGTCCTGGTCGCCAGGCGACCACGACCGCATGCGCGAGCTGGCCGAACGCCACTGCGACGCTTACGAGGCCCGGGGCCTCACCGGTCGTCCGGTCTTCTGGCGCCACGAACGATCCCAGATCCTGGCGCTGGCCGACCGCTTCCTCACGGAGGACGACGCCTACCGACGAGTGGTCCGCAGCCATCCCGTTGCCGCCGAGTTGCGCTTCGGCTACGACGATGGGGCCGGCACCGGCGCGGTGGCCCTGGCGCTCCCCGACGGTCGGCAGCTCCGCTTCCGCGGTGCGGCCGATCGGGTCGACGTCGGCGACGACGGCACCATCCGCGTCGCCGACTACAAGACCGGCAAGGCCGACGACTTCCGCCGGCTCGGCCCCGACAACCCCGATGAGCGGGGCACCAAGCTGCAGCTCCCGGTGTACGGCCTGGCGGCCCGGCAGTTCGTGGGCCAAGCCGAGGCGCCGGTCGAGGCCCACTACTGGTTCGTCTCCGACCGCGAGGGCTTCAAGCGCATCGGTTACGCCGTCGACGACCAGGTGCTGGCCCGAGTCGGCGAGCACCTCACCACGATCGTGGACGGCATCGAGCGGGGCGCCTTCCCGGCCCGGCCCGACGCCTCCAGTACGCCATGGGTCACGTGCCCCTACTGCGATCCCGACGGCCTGGGCGTCGCCGAGCTGCGGCGCGACTGGGAGCGCAAGCGCCACGACCCCGCGATCGCCGCCTACGCGGAGATGGCGGAACCGGAGGCGACCTGATGAACCCCGCCGCCGACACGCCGACCACGCTGCCGCCAGGCCCGGCCGATCCCGTCCCGCCGCCGCCTGCCCGACCCGACCAGGCGGCACGCGACCGCATCGCCGCCGCCCTCGACGAGACGCTCTTCGTCGAGGCGGGCGCCGGATCGGGCAAGACCCGCGAGCTGGTGGGCCGGATCGTCCGCCTGGTGACCACGGGTACCGCCGGCATCGACGCCGTAGCCGCGATCACGTTCACCGAGAAGGCCGCCGCCGAGCTGCGCGATCGGGTGCGCCGCGAGCTCGACGCCGAGCTGGAACGAGCGCAGCGCGCCGGAGACTCACCGGTGGCAGACCGCTGCACCCGGGCGCTCGATGACCTCGACGGCGCCGCCATCGGCACCTTGCACAGCTTCGCCCAGCGACTGCTGGTCGAGCACCCGATCGAGGCGGGCCTGCCGCCGCGCATCGAGGTCCTCGACGAGGTGGCGTCGACGGTGGCCTTCGACGACCGGTGGGCCGGCTTCGTCGAAGACCTTCTGGCCAACGACGAGGTGGAGCGCTCGCTCCTGCTGGCCACCTCGGCCGGCGTGCGCCTCAACGCGCTGCGGGTCATCGCCCTGGCCTTCAACGACAACTGGGACCTCGCCGAAGCGCAGGCGCCCTCCGAGCCGGTCGAGCCCCCCGAGTGGCTGCCACAGCTCGATTCGTTGCTCGGCGAGCTCGACGGTGCCTGCGACGAGCGCCATCAGGCCGACGGCGACGACACGCTCCACCAGCGGCTGTGCCAGCTCGACGAGTGGGCGGACCGGGTGCGTGCCGCCGGCGACGAGTACACCAAGCTGAGCCTGCTCTCCCCGGAGAACCGGCCCAACGGCCGGGGCCGCGGGGCCAAGGCGCGCTGGCCCGACGAGTACGACCTCGACGGCCTGCGCGCCCTGATCGACCGCGTGTGCAGCGGCTGCGAGGAGTTGCGCACCGAGGTGGGCCTGGCGGCGGTGACCCGCCTGGCCGTCGAGCTGCGCCGGTTCACCCTCGACGCCGCCGCCGAGCGTCGCCGGGCCGGCCAGCTCGAGTTCCACGATCTGCTGGTGCTCGCCCGCCAGATGCTGCGCGGGCGCCATGGTGGTGTGGTGCGGGCGGCGTTGCAGCGCCGCTACCGGCACCTGCTGATCGACGAGTTCCAGGACACCGATCCCATCCAGATCGAGCTGGCGGTGCTGATAGCCGGGCTCGACCCGAGCGGTGGCGACCAGCCCTGGGACGAGATCGAGGTCCGTCCCGGCCACTTGTTCTTCGTCGGCGACCCCAAGCAGTCGATCTACCGGTTCCGGCGGGCCGACATCTCGCTGTTCCTCCGGGTGGCCGAGCGCTTCGGGCGCGACGGGCACCAGCTGGCGCTCACCACCAACTACCGCTCGACACGGTCGGTCATCGCCGCGGTCAACCTCGTCTTCGGGCGGCTCATCCAGCCTCAGTGGCACGGCAGCGTCCGCTCGCAGCCGTCCTACGAGCCCCTCGTCGCGGTGCGGGACGATGCGCCCACCGGCCCGGCGGTCAGCATCATCGGACGCGAACAGCACACCGACAAGCCGCTGGCGGAAGAGGTCCGGCGGCGGGAGGCGGCTGAGGTCGCGGCCACCATCCGCCGCGCGCTCGACGAGGGCTGGCGGGTCGACCGCGGCTTCGACGCCGGGCAGCACGACTGGCAGCCGGCGCGCGCCGGCGACGTCGCCATCCTGGTCCCCACCCGGCTGTCGCTCCCCGCGCTGGAGGACGCCCTCAGCGCCGCCGGCATCTCCTACCGGGCCGAGTCGGCGTCGCTGGTCTACGCCAGCCGCCTGGTCCGCGACCTGCTGCTCACCCTGCGGGCGATCGACGACCCGAGCGACGAGCTGAGCGTCGTCGCCGCCCTCCGGTCGCCGCTGTTCGGCTGCGGCGACGACGACCTGTACCGCTACCGCCACGACCGCGGCGGCCGCTTCGACCACACCTATGCTCCGCCCGACGGGGTACCCGACGACGATCCCGTCGCGAGCGGGCTCGCCTACCTGCGCCGGATGCACGACCTCCGGACCTGGCGACCGCCGAGCGAGCTGGCCGACCAGGTGGTGCGCGACCGGCGGGTGCTCGAGCTGGGTCCCGCCGAGGGGCGCCCTCGCGACCTGTGGCGCCGCGTGCGGTTCGTGCTCGACCAGGCCCGGGCCTGGACCGACGCCACCAACGGTTCCCTCCGTCAGTACCTCGAATGGGTCCGGCAGCAGACGGCCGAGGGCAGCCGAGTGGCCGAGGCGGTGCTCCCCGAGACCGACGACGACGCCGTGCGCATCACGACGGTGCACGCCGCCAAGGGTCTGCAGTTCCCCATCACGCTCGTGGCCGGGCTGTCGACCCGGCCCCAGCGCCGCAGCGCCGGGGCCGAGGTGGCCTGGCCACCAGACGGACCGGCGATCATCCGGGTGGGCAACAAGGTCCGGTCCGCCGCGTTCGAGGCGTGGATGCCCATCGACGAGCAGATGTCGCACGACGAGCGCATCCGCCTGCTCTACGTCGCCTGCACCCGGGCGCGCGACCACCTGGTGGTGTCGCTGCACCGTGCCACCCGCACGACCATGCCCGACGACGCCTCCCGGCTTACCAGTGCCGAGCTGCTCACCGAGGCCATGCGGGACGTGCTCGGCGACGTTCCGGATGCCGCGCCTGCACAGAGCCGGCTCCCCGGCTTGGATTCGCCCGACAGCGGGGCGGGGCCCCCGGCGGCCACCGCTCCGGCCGCTGACTCGTTACCGCCGTTCGAGGACTGGCGGCGCATCCGTGCCGAGGCCCTGGCCACGAGCGCTCGCCCCCGGACCCTGGCCGCCACCGCCCTCACCGACGATGGCCGTCCGGACGCTCTGGACGACCCCGGCTTGCACAAGCGACCCCGCGACCTCGACCTGCCCCCGTGGCAGAAGGGCCGCTACGGCACGGCGATCGGCCGGGCGGTGCACGGCGTGCTGCAGACCATCGAACTCGCCACCGGAGCCGGCATCGACGAGGCGGTCGCCGCCCAGGCCGCGGCCGAGGGCGTCAGCGGACATGAATCGCACATCCGCCGGCTGGCGGAGGCGGCGCTGAGATCTCCGTCCGTCGTGGAGGCCGCGGCCGCGCCCCACTGGCGTGAGCTGTACGTCGGCGTGCCCCTGGACGGGTCGCGCACCCTCGAGGGGTACGTCGACCTGCTGTACCGCCGGCCGGGTGGCCTGGTGGTCGTCGACTACAAGACCGGGCCCGACGGGGTGGACGTCGACCCCGAGCCTCTGGTCCAGCGCTACCGCATGCAGGGCGCGTCCTACGCCCTGGCGGTGGCCGAGGCCACCGGCGAACCGGTCCTCGACATGGTGTTCGCGTTCCTGACGCCCGAGGGCGCCCTGGAGCGGGCGATCCCCGACCTCGCCGACGCCGTGGCCGAGGCCCGCCACCTGGCCTTGGCCGACGATCCAAGGTTGGTGATCACATGACCGCGCTCGTGGATCGGCCCGACGCAGCGGTCGACGACGCTCCGGACCCGTTCGGCGCCGGGCTACGGTCGCCGCCGATGCCCCAGTCCGAGGTCCCCGTCGCTCTGCGGCGGGTGGTGTCGGCGCTACCGGGCGGCGGCGAGGGCCGGCCCGGCCAGGTCGAGATGGCCGAGGCGGTGGCGGCAGCGGTCGCCGGGGGGCGCCATCTCGTCGTGCGCGCCGGCACCGGTACCGGCAAGACGCTCGGCTACCTCGTCCCCGCCATCCTGTCTGGCCGCCGGGTCGTCGTCGCCACCGCAACGCGGGCGTTGCAGGACCAGCTCGCCACCAAGGACCTGCCCTTCCTCGAGCGGCATCTCGGCCACCCGTTCGAGTGGGCGATCCTCAAGGGTCGCTCCAACTACGTGTGCGCCCAGCGCCTCGCCGAGCTGGCTCCGGCGGGCGGCCACAGCGGCGACGGCGATGGCGAGCAGCTGGGCCTCGCCGGCGTCGACGGGATCGCGGAGGGGGTCGACCCCGCGGAACTGGCGCGCCTCGCCCAGTGGGCGTCGACGACGGTCACGGGTGACCGGGCCGAGCTCGACCACGAGCCGTCCGACGCCGCGTGGGGGGCGGTCAGCACCAGCGCCCGCGACTGCCCGGGCGCCCACCGCTGCCCCCGGGGTGCCGACTGCTGGGCCGAGGCGGCGCGGGCGCGGGCTGCGGAGGCCGATGTGGTTGTCGTCAACCTGCACCTCTACGGGCTCGACCTGGCCAGCGATGGCGCCATCCTCCCCGACCACGACGTCGCGATCATCGACGAGGCCCACTTGGTCGACGACATCATCTCGTCCACGACCGGCGTCGAGCTCACGGCCGGTCGCTTCACGCACCTGGGCCGCACGCTCCGGGGCATCCTGGCCGACGCCGGCGACACCATCGCCCGGGTCGTCGACGCCGGGGGCCTGCTCACCGACGCCCTGGCGCCGCACCGCGAACAGCGGCTGCTGGCACCGCTCCCCGACGACCTGGCCGACACGCTGGTGAGGCTGCGCAGCCGGGTCGAGGAGGCGGTGGCGGCGCTGCGATCCATCCCCGACGATGCCAGCAACGACGCCACCGCTCGGGCCGTCCGCGCCCGCCAGGCGGCGACGTCGCTCCTCGACGACATCGACGCGGTGGCCCGCCCGGGCGAGGGTCACGTCCTGTTCGTGAGCGGGTCCGAGCGGTCGCCGGCCCTGCGACTGGCCCCCCTCGACGTCGCTCCCCTGCTGCAGGATCGGCTCTGGTCGCGTCGACCGGCGGTGTTGACGAGCGCCACCATCGCCCCGGGGTTCGGCGCCCGCCTCGGCCTGCCCCCGCGTCCCGACGAGGTCCTCGACGTCGGCAGCCCGTTCGACTACCAGGCCAACGGCCTCATCTACTGCGCGTCGCGGCTACCCCGACCGACCGATCCGCGCTGGGCCGACGCCGCCATCGAGGAGCTGGCCGCACTCATCGAGGCCGCCGGCGGGCGGACGCTGGCCCTGTTCACCAGCTACCGGGCCATGCACCGGGCCGTGGAGGCGCTGCGGGCGCGGCTGGTCTATCCGCTGCTGGCCCAGGGCGAGCTGCCCAAGCCGGCTCTGGTCGACCGCTTCACGGGCGATCCCGAGACCTGCCTGTTCGCCACGATGAGCTTCTGGCAGGGCATCGACGTTCCCGGGCCCTCGCTGTCCCTGGTCTCCATCGACCGCCTGCCCTTCCCCCGCCCGGACGACCCGCTGCTCCAGGCCCGGCGCGAGCACGCCGGCGCTCGAGCCTTCGAGGCGATCGATGTCCCCCGCGCCGCCACGTTGCTCGCCCAGGGGGCCGGCCGCCTCATCCGCTCGGCCACAGACCGTGGCGCCGTGGCCGTGCTCGATCCCCGCCTGGCCACCGCCCGCTACGGGCCAAAGATCGTGGGCACGCTGCCCAAGATGCGCCGGACCAAGGACCGCGCCGAGATCGAACGCTTCCTCCGCGCCCTGCGCCAGGAACCCGCCGATCCCCCATGAACCCGCCGACCCACCCGGCGCCCCGTGGCGGCGTCGGTGTGACGACCGACTCGTCAAAGACCGAGACGATCCAGCGCCGCCGGCCGGCGCTGCCAGTCCTTGTCGACCTTGACGTGCAGCTCCAGGAAGGCACCCTCCGGCAGCTGTGATCGCACCGCGGTCCCGACTTGCTCGAGCACCGACCCCCGGTGGCCGATGACGATGCCCTTCTGCGACTCCCGCTCCACCAGGATCTCACAGCGGATGCGCGGCCACTCCCACTCGGTCACGCGCGTGGCTATGGAATGGGGCAGCTCGTCGCGGGCGACCGCCAGCAGCTGCTCCCGGACCAGCTCGGCCACCCAGAACGCCTCGGGCACGTCGGTGACCATGTCGTCGGGGAAGTAGCGGGGCCCGGGCGGCAGCCGTCCGACGAGGTGGTCGACCAGCTCGTCGACGCCGGCGCCCGTCCGGGCCGACACCGGGAAGTACTCGGCCAAGTCGAGCTCGGCGGCGCTGCGCAACTGCTCGAGAACCTCCGCCGGCTGCGCGATGTCGATCTTGTTGACCACCACGACCGCGTCGGCGGGCACCCGTTCGGCCACCCAGCGGTCGCCGCGCCCCAGGGGCTGGGTGGCGTCGAGCATTAGAGCCACGATGTCGACGTCGCCGATGGTCGACTGGGCGGCCACGTTCAGCCGCTCGCCCAGCGCCGTGCGGGGCTTGTGGATGCCGGGCGTGTCGACGAAGACCACCTGGGCATCGGGCCGGTTGAGCACGCCCTGGATCCGGTGGCGCGTGGTCTGGGGCTTGTCGGAGACGATCGCCACCTTCCGGCCGAGGATCCGGTTGAGCAGCGTCGACTTCCCCACGTTCGGCCGTCCGACCAGGCTCACGAAGCCGGACCGGAACGGGTCGGAGCCGGGGTCGTCCACGAAGTGGACGCTACCGGCGTCAGCGGAACCGCTCGATCCGCACCCGCGCCGAGACCGTGATGTCACCGAGCCCGGCTGCCCCCCGGAACGGCGGTGGGACGAACCGCGGCGGGTCGGCCACCGCGGACCCGGCCACGACGTCCGGGACGCCGTCGCCGTCCTCGTCCACCAACCACAGCTCGATCGTCGTGCGGTCGCCCATGCCGCCCAGCGACCGCTCGGCGTCGTCGGCGAGCCGCCGCAGATCTGCATCGCTGGTGACGCCGTTGGCGGCCCGCGAGGCGGCGTCGTTCAGCGTCCCCCGAACCGTCGAGGTGGCGTACAGCCCGTACAGGATCTGCACGGCCAGCAGCAGGAACAGGATGAACACCACGAACCCGGCGGCGGTGGGGACCATCCCCACGCCGCGGTCGTCGCGCACCGTGAGAGACCGGCGCGCCTCAGCCGCCGATCTGTTCGATCTGGTCGTTGGTCTTCTGCTCGGTCGTGTCCCACATCGCCTTGAACCCGGCCCACATCAGGGCCCCGAGGAAGGCCATGATCAGGACGGCGATCGCGGCCGATATGACCCCCTCGCCCCGATCATCGCGGGTGAACCTCGACGGTGACATGGCAGCCTCCTTCAGGAGTTGGCGAACAGCGTGAGGGCGTCGATGAACGGCACCGCCAGGAAGATCACGCCCGGCACCAGGGCGGCGACCGTCACGGGGATCCAGACCTGCTGCCCCCGGCGCTCGATGGTCTCGATCAGCTCGCGGTGCACGTCGCGGCGGATCGCGCGGGCCTCGTCCCCGATGAGCCGACCCAGGTCGCCGGACTGGCGGTTGAGCGCCAGGATCCCGACCAGCCGGTGCAGGGCGTCGACGTCGGCCACCGCCGCCCACTCCCGCAACGCGTCGGTCTCCGACAACCCCTGCCGGATGCGCCCGACCACGCGCTGCAGGTCCTGGCCGCAGGCGCCCTTGCCCCGGGCCGCCAGCCGGCTCAGGCCGGCGCCCAGCGAGTAGCCCGCCGACAGCAACATGCCGAGCTGCTCGGCCACGACCGGCAGCTCCAGGAAGATGCGCCGCTGCCACGCCTGCGACTCCGACGCCAGTCGTTGCTCGACCAACAGGCAACCGATCAGCGGTCCGGTCACGATCAGCAGCAGCGCGACCGGTCCCGACTGCCGCGACGCCAGCGCCACGACGGTGCCGACGCCGAGCCCCACCGCGGTCCAGCCGAGCTGGCGGACCCGGAAGGCGGTGACGTCGAGCGTCGAGTGGACCCGCTCGAGCCGCACCGCCAGCGCCTCGGTCACGCCCACCGCCCGGGCCACCCGCTCGCCCACGGCCTGGGCCAGAGGGGAGATCACCTGCCCGAACGTGTCCGCCGACAGCAGGACGCTCGAGCTGCGCACCGCCGAGCCGCCGGGGACGTAGGGCGCCACACGGTCGACAAGCGGACGCCGCCGGAACCAACGGACCTGGCTCAGCAGCAAGGTCGATCCCGAGAACAACGCCAACGCCGCCACGGCCAGGAGCTGCGATTGATTCACCACGCCACCTCGAACCCGGCCGCCGATGAACGCCGACTTCGCCGGCTGCACGCCGCTCTGCCCCGCGTGTCGGCTCGGGTCCCATTGTCCGCGAAGTCGGCATTCACTCGTAGAAGACCCGTTGCTCTTCGGGCAACTTCAACAGCCGGCCCGCCCAGACCCAGCACGCCACCACCGAGGCGATGCCCATCACCACCAACGTCTGGCCCCACGGCGTGGCGTAGGCCGCCCGGCCGTTGCCGACCGACATGCCCACCAACGCCATCCCCAGCGGGACCAGCAGCACGAAGCGCCGGGCGAACCGCACGCCCGCCTGCTTGCTTCTGGCGTCCTTGCGTCCCTGGACGTCGATCACCCGGTCCTCGATCAACGCCTCCAGCCGGCGGTCGAGGTCGCTGCCACCCACCTCGTGGGCCACGAGCAGCGTCTCGCACGCGGCATCGGCGGTCGGGTCAGCGAGCCCGTCCTTCAGCACCGCCACGGTCCGCTCGAAGTCGGTGGACAGCACCCATTCCCGCTGCGCCGCCGCGAACGCGGGACGCAGGCCGTCCGGCGCCCGCTCCCCGGCCTCGAACAAGGCCTGCGGCACCGACCGGCCGAGGCCCGAGGTGCGGATCCGGATCTCCTCGATCAGCCGCGGCCAGGCCTCCTGCGCGGTGGCCCGCAGCCGTAGGCGGCGGACGCGGTAGGAGCCGAGCGGCGCGGCGCCCAGGCAGAGGGCGAGGACCAGCGCCGGCAGCGGCCCACCGAACAGCGCCACGCCGCCGACGCCGCCCAGCAACGCCAGACCGGCGCTGACCACGGCAAACTCGCGGACGCTCACCTCGCCGATGCCCGCCTGCACCAGCCACTCCGACGCCCGCCGCCGCGGCCGGGCCGGGCGCGCCGGCGGCGGGCCGAGCCGCACCCCCTGCCAACCCAGCACCAGCGCGGTGTACAGGTAGTACGTCCCGGCCGACGCACACAGCGCCACCACCAGGCCAGTCATCGGCGTGCCTCCGGCCCGCCAACGACCGGTCGCCGCTCCGCGGCGAGTAGCCGACTGTGCTCATGATTCGCTCGCCGACGCTCGCTCATTGGCGGGCCACCCCCGCACCGGTCACGAGAGATCGGTCGTCCAGCAGCCGCCGGACGTCATGGCCGACGTTGGCCAGCGCCCGCACGGCGCGCACGGGCAGGTTCCCGGTCCAAGCCAGCGGCTGTTCCGGCCCCGGTCGTCGGAACACCTCGGTCACCGTGAACTGCGTGGCGTCGAGCCCGCCCTGCAGGTCCTCGACCATCACGACCTCGGTGACCCGCGGCCCGGCGGCCGTGCGCGTGCAGTGCACGACCACGTCGATGCTCTCGCTGACCAGCGTGTTGAGGGCGCCTAGCGGTAGGCCGCCCGATGTGTCGGCCAGCTGGCAGATGAACCGCAGCCGCGTCAGCGCCTGGCGGGCGGAGCCCGCGTGGATGGTCGTGAACCCGGTGACGCCCGACGACAGCGTGAGCAGCAGCGGCAAGGCCTCCCGGTCCCGGACCTCGCCGACGATGGCCACGTCGGGCGCCATGCGCAGAAAGCCCGCCACCAGCCGCCGCAGGTCGACCGCCTCGCGGTCGACCCGGGCGGCCCTGGTCTGCATGTGCGCGACGTTGGGCAGGGGTATGTCCGCCTCGAACACCTCCTCCGCCACCACGACGCGCAGCGCCGGGT
>DASQUK010000086.1:0-7552 GCA_035641315.1 Acidimicrobiales bacterium
TCCGGTCGGCTGGGTGTTCGTGTGGCAGTTTGAGTTCGATGGGGCCGGCGGCGAGCATGACGAGCGCGAGGGCGGCGTCGGCGGAGTGGAACCCGTAGGCGCGCCGCACGAGGAGCCGGACCTTGGTGTTGAGCCCCTCGACGCGGCCGTTGGAGATGCCGTGCTCGACGGCGTTGAGGATCAGGTCTCGCCGTTGGCGCATGGTGCGGGCGGCCTTCACGAATGGCTGGAGTCGGGAGCGCTGGGCGCGGGCGCACCAGCGGTCGAGCCGTAGGGATGCCTGGTCGCGGTCGAGGTCGCCGGCGAAGATGGCCCGGAACTGCTCTTTCATCTCGTAGGCCCGCCAGATGCCGCCGCGGGTGCGGCGGATGCGGGCGAGCTGGTCGGCTTGGCGGTCGGTGAGGTCCTCGGGGTTCTTCAACAGCGCCCAGCGGGCGCCCTTGAAGTCCTTCGCCCAGCGGTCGTCGGGCAGGCGGCGGAGCTGCTGCCACAGGTCCCGGCGGACCTCGTCGAGCGCGTCGCCCACGAGCTTGACCACGTGAAACGGATCGGCGCACACGACGGCTTGAGGGGCGTGCCCCTCGGCGCGGACGGACTTGAGGTAGGCGGGCCCGAGATCGAGCGACACGGCCTCGATCAGCCCGGCGCGCTGGGCGCCGAGTTCGTCGAAGAACTCATCCAGGGTCGCCGAGTCGCGGCCCTTGGCGCCCCAGATCACCTTGCCGCGGTCGTGGTCGATCACCAGGGTCAAGTACTTGTGGTGCTTGCGCCAGGAGATCTCGTCCACGCCGATGCGGAACAAGCCGTCCAGGCGTCCCGGGTCGAGCTCGGTGGCGACGACCCGTTCACAGGCCCGGCCCACGGTGCGCCAGCTCACTCGGCAGAGCCGGGCGATCGAGGTCTTGTCCATCCGGGTGGCCAGCCAGGCCAACAGGTCGTCGAAGTCGCGGGTCAGCCCCGCGCCGGGCCGGGCGAAGGGCACCGCCTCGACGACCACCCCGTGGATGGGACAGGCCAGGCGGCGCAGCGAGGCGCGCAGCTCGACCCGCCAGACGCCCAGGTCCAGGTGCCGCCACCGGGACGGGCGTGGGCGGGTGTCGTAGCGGGACCGGGTCGCGTAGCCACAGTGCGGGCACACCAGCCGCCGGCGCCGCAACGCCACCGCGACCACGACCGTCGCCGCGAGGAACTCGACGGACGTGACGTTCACGCCGTCAAGGCGCAACAGGCGCTTGAATGCTGTGGTGACGCGCACGGGTTGACGGCCTCCCAGGTTCGCTGGCTTGAGCACCTCGAACCTTGGCCGCGGCCCGTGCGCGTCGCGCGGACCCCCGGAACCCCGTCGATCACCCAGCAACCACGGGCTCTACACCGCCCGACCCGCCCACACCGGGGTTAGGAGAGCCGGAAAACACGGAGCTCACCGCGGGGGGCGAGGTCAGCAAGCTCGCGTGTGATCTCCATCGGAGCAAGGTCATCGCGGGCAGCGCAGACAAGTACTGGCGCCTGTACCTTCGGCGCGTACTCGTAGGGCTTGAACCGCGCCATCTTCAGCAGTGCTCGAGGCGCCACCTGGTTCTTCCACAGCGTCGACTGATCGCCTCCGGTCAGTATCTCGACCAGGCGCTTCGGGTCCTTGCTGGCTGCAACCCGCGAGCTCACCGGGCCCTCCGACCATGGGATGTAGAACGGCTTCAGCCTCAGCTTCGCCCTCAACGCGTCCCACAGGATCGCGGCCGCGAGCTTGAACTGCGACGCTGCACCGCTTTCCTGCCTCGTCTCCTTCCGCTTCGGGAACCTATTGAAGGGGATCTGGGCGACGACGGCCGCTATTTGAGGATCGCCGGCCGCGACCGCGAACACGTGACCACGTCCGAGCGAGTTGCCCCACAGCGCGACCGCTCGCCATCGACTTCGGGTCGGCTCCGGATGAAGGCGACAGCGGCGCGGATGTCCTCCTGCTGGCCGTCGATCTCCACCAGTTGCCGCGGCTCACCGTCGCTCTCCCCAAAGTTCCGGTAGTCGAAGATCAGGGCTGCCAGGCGTGACTCGGCGAACCGGGCGGCGTGGGTGGTGAGGCGGTCCATCGTCCCGCTGAAGCCGTGGCACAAGACGACGCCCGGGGCACGGCCGCTGTGTGCCGCGTCTGGTGCGTACCGGTACCCGCGGAGGTTCACCTTGCCGGACCCGAAGGTCACTCGCTCGCGCTCAGCCATTCACGCTCCTCGCGGCCCATTAGCGACTCGAGGGTCGAGCGTGTGCCCGGCGTGACCATGCCGGGAAGACAGGATGGCCCTTGGCCTTGCGTTCACGGCTTCGGGGGTAGGCACCCTCGAGTACCCCCGAGCCAGGCAGAGACACCGACTCGGACCGCGTCGCCGGCGTCCATCGCGAGCGCGCCGCCATGGGAGATGCCCTGCCAGTCGATGATGGTGTGCCCGCGCAGGCGTTGCCAGCGGGCCCACGCGCCGATCGATTTCGGGTCACCAGCGTGTCGCCGCCGATCCGACGAAGATGACAACGTTCCCGATCACCATGGCGGCGACCACCGGGTGCATCATGGTGCGAGTCAACGAGACGGGCGCGTAGCTGGATGCGGCGGCGGCGAGTCCTGTTTGGCGTAAGGACCGCAGGCCAGCTATGCCGAGGCCGAGTGCCGCCAGGGTCTCTACGAGGGCGGCGAGCACGGTCAGCCAGCTCGCGTCGCCGTTGGTGAGCGAGTCGCTGAGCCAGCTGCGGCGCGGCGTGAAGTGGACGAGAAGGTAGCCGAGTGCAAGGCCGAAGCCGGCGGCTACCGCGGCGACTGGCGCTGACGGATGACTGGCAAAGACGAGCAGCACCACGGCTATTTCAACAAGGATCGCCGCGCTGCCGACCCAGAAGACCTGGGCGCTCACCGAGTCGCCTCCGCGACGCAAGTGGTCGCCGTTGTGTACGAGGACCGCTGCCGCGAACGCGATCGCCGCAATCCGTAGCCATCGATCACCGGTCGTGCGGAGCGCGGGGTCGGCCACGACCCGCGTTGGGAGCGTTTCGACCATCGGGGCCTCCTATCCAGTCCAAACTCATTTTAGCGGCGATACTCTACTATGTGCCCGGTTCACGGCGCAGGCTGGCATGAGTCCCCAACGGCTGGAGCCGATCAGCCATGTCACGGGGGCCTCAGTTAGGTCGAGGGCCTCTCCGAGAAGGTGAGATCCCAGCCCGGTACCCGCTTGACGCCTTCCCGGCCGGCCAGCCTCTGACCGGTCGCCGGGTCTATACCGCTGAGTACGGCTCGCAACTCCGCGCCGGCGACCTCGCCCACCAGCCCCAGCCGAGCGGCCCCTCGCCCTATCCATACGCCGGGCACCTCGCCCTTGCCCGAGTAGTAGTCCTCGATGCCTTGCGCGACCTTGGAGAGGTAGTAGCTCTCCTGTCCCACGCCCAGCTTGGCGATGGTCAACACTGGTGGTCCGCTCCCGCGACAATGCAGCCCTAAGGCGCTTGCAGCGGGCCCGGAAAGCACCGGCGGGCCGACCGGCGTCTCGACAGCGGCAGCCGTCGAGCAAGGTGCACGGTACCACCCGGCACCCCTGTGCATAGTGTGTCAGCCCCTCCGCGCCCACACCGCGCGCCGTCGGTTCCCTCCCCGCGGCGCCCTGGCCCGTCCTCGGGCTCGGCCGGCTCCGGGCCGTCCCGGACCCGGGCTGCCGGCGCCCGTCTATCCTCCCGGGCCGCTGCTCCCCCGGCGGTGCCGTTCCGTGCCGCCCGGCGGCCGTCCCCCGCGTGCACCGTCCGCGACGATGCGGGGCGACGCGGTGCCGTTGGGTGTGGCTGGCGGTTGACTCCGAGGTCGACCGCGCCTCGGGTGGTGGTGGGTCGATCAGACCCTCCAGCTCATGCCCCTCGGCGGGTGCACGAGCGGCATGAGGCAGAAGGGTCAGCCGTCCGAGGGTGCCTCTCGCCGGTCGGGGTCGGCGGGCCCGAACCGAATGGTGGCAGCCAGGGTTGTGAGGGCGGGCAGCACCCAGTCGGCAACGCTGGTGGTGTTGCCGACGTCGTCGGCTGGCCCCGTGATCACACACGGTCCGGCCAGCCAGTCACCGGCGGCGATGCAACCGTATCGGTCGACTTGTGCCCAGAGGGCGTGGCCGAGCGGGTTGAACGGAAGGTGGTTGAGCTTGCCTTCCTCGTTGACCCAGATGACGATGCGGCCATCGGTGGGCACGGCCTCGATCCACCCACCGACACCGAGGTGAATGGTCTCGTAGCTGGCGTCGGGCAAGGCGGTCACGGTGCCGTCGACGTCGATGCGCAATGCGGGCGTGTCGCTCATGGTGGCTCCTGTCTGCGGGGCGGTGCGCTGGTGGCGGCCGACAGCCCCGGCCGGGTCGGCTGCGGGTCCCGTGCACCACGGCCGAGCGACGGGGCGTCCAGCGGCGCCGTCAGGCGAGGCGAGAGCGCAGCGGCCCTAGCGAGCGAGCCCGGCGAGCGAGTGGGTCGAGCCGTCCGCTGGACGCCCCCGCAGGCCGTGGTAGGGGGCCCCCGGCCAGCCGACCCGGCCGGTCGACTCCCACCGCCACCCCGGCCCCGATAGGCCGGTCAAGCAGGACAGCAGCCGCAGGGGTCTGCCCGACACATGGTGGCGCCCGGGCGCGACCACGTCCGCCGACGGGGGCCGGCGGGCGTGGCCTGTGGGGTCGTGGGCGGTTCAGGCGTCCTGGTCGCCGTGCGTCGTGTCGGCGGCGGTGTCGTCGTGGCCCCCGGGTCGGGCTCGGGTCGTTCCGGCGCCGAACACGGCGCCGACGACCCGGTCCTCGACCTCGGACAGGCTGTAGCCGGTGGAGGCGAGCCAGGTGAGCCAGGCGGCGGCGGTGGGGTCCGGGTTGCGCCAGGTATGGATGTCCATCACGTGTTCCCGGTCGGCGGCGACCTGGGCGAGCAGCGCGACCGGTAGCCGGGGGTCGCTGCTGGTGGTCAGGTACTCGGTGCGAACGCGTCGAGCGTCGCCGGTGGGGAGGGTGACGCCGAGCAGTTCGGCCACGAGCTGGTCGGACCGGGGCGCGCAGACCGCGCCGGGAGCTCCCGGGGAGCCGGGGAACGGTCGGATGGGACGTCCCACGGAGTCCGGCGCCGAGCAGTGATTCTGTCGCTGTCAGCGACGGAGAGAGTTCTGCCCGATGGTGGCCAGGACCCGGGCCATCCGCCCGGCACGCGGCGCAAGGCCGGTCCCTCGGGCTTCCCCGACCCGGGTGACCGGCCCCGCCTGCTACGCCGTGTGTCGGCGCGTGGTCTCGACAAAGATCTGGCGTTGCAGTTCTGCCACCCAGTCGGGCAGGCGACGCAGGTACCGGTGGCTCAGCGGCGGGGCCGTCATCCGCACCAGGTAGCGGTCGTCGCCGTCGAGTGGCGCCAGGATGTGGAACTGGCACAGCCGGGTGATCGTGCGCCGGATGACGCTGCTGCGCCCTATGCCACCGACCAGGCCGTGGGCCACCGCCAGTTCGCCCAGGTCCCAGGTGACCTGCGGGTCGTGCTGCAGCTGGCGGGTGAGGGTTCCCCACACAAGCCACGAGGTAGGCCCGATGATCGGGAGCCAGGCGAAGCGGCTCCAGTCGCCGTCGGGGTGTTGGCCGTACGGGTCGATGAGCGGGTCGGGCCACGGGAGGAAGGTGAAGGTGAGGCGCTCGAGTTCGTCCATGAGGGCGATCTCCGCTTCGCCGGGGCGTCGGTCCTGGTGGCTGCCGGCGGCCCCGGAAGCGTCGGCGGCAGGGCCCGGCGACCACGGCCTGTCCTCGGGGTGTCCACCGGCGCCGCAGGCGAGGCGAGAGCGAAGCGGGCCCTAGCGAGCGAGCGCAGCGAGCGAGTGGGTGGAGCCGTCCGGTTGACACCCCGGCGGGCCGTGGTAGGGACCGTGCGCCGCCGACGCCGGGCCACCGCTGCCGGATTGGACGGCACCACGGAACGCCGCGGCCGTCTTGAGACGAGCGCCGCCGACGCCGACAGTCGCCGGTAGGTGCGCCTAGCCGGCGGGGTGGCGTGGCCGGGCGATGCCGGCACGCAGTCCGCTGGCGATCGTGGCCCGGGTTTCTGCCGTGGTGAGACCGGCGGCGAGCGCCGCGTCGGTCAGCGTCGCGGCGACGTCGTCGGTGTCCAGGTAGCCGGCGGCGACGAGTTGGCCGAGGGCGAACGCGGCACGGTTCAGCGTGTGGTTGCGTGTCCCCTCGGTCGCGGTCTTGACGCTTTGCGTCTCGGCGGCCAGCGCGGCCGCCGCCCAGGCTCCCGGTTGGCGAACCGGTCGGGCCGGGCCCTCGGTCACCTGCAGGGGCCCAGGGCCACTGGGTCGGCCCAGGTCGGCGAGCCAGTCCGGCAGAGCCCGTAGGGGTCGCTGGACCCACCGGTAGCGGCCACCGGCCGCGTGGACGCTGGGAGGGACCAGCACGTAGCCGCCGTCGCCGCGGATGTCGAGACCGGGCCCGAGCCGCCCGGCGCTGTTGGGGACCGGCGGGCCAGCATGGGCGAAGTACAGGTGGCGGCCACCTCCCCCGGTAAGGACCTCCAGGGTGGCGGGGAGTGCGCCATGCGCAGCCACCAGACCCGCCAGGCTGGTGGCGCCGCCGTGGACGGGGTCGGTATCGAGCACGATCACGCCCGCACCGGCGGGGCGGGCGCCGGTGCGCACCGCAGGGTTCGCGTACCGTGCACCGCGCCACCACGACTCGATGACGGCCGGATCGATGGTGGCGTCATGCAGGCCGTGGCGGCTGAGAGGGTGCTTGCCCGGGCTCGGGCAGCTGCGATCGCCGCAGCTGCAGCGACTCTCGATCGGGTAGTGGCAGGCGAGCACCGGCCAGCCCCCGCGCGCCAACCGCAGGGCCGCTGCGTGCTGCGCCGACACCGGCCAGTGTCGTTGGGTCCGTCCGCCCCCAGGGCGCCCCCGACGAGTCCGGGGGCCACCCTGCCGGCCGACACCTGAGCGGGTCACGGCTTGGCCTTCTCGGTCGCGGCGTCGGGGGCGTCGAGGAAGCTGACGCCCTTGGCGACGATCTCGATCGGGCTGCCACTCCCGCCGGTTGCCGGCTGGCGCCGCGTTGCTTCGACCAGGATCCAGCGACGCTTGGCGAGGTAGGTGGCTGTCTTTTCGGCCAGACCGCCGTAGACGACCACCTCGAAGACGTCGGCACGGTCGGAGTCAAGGGCACCCACGAGGAACCGCAGGTTCGTGACCGGCTTGCCCGACAGACCGTGCCGAAGCTCGGGGTCGTCGATGAGTTGACCGTGTCCGATCCAGATGTTGGGCATGACTGCTACTCCCTTCGCTCGCTGGTTGACTGGCCTCGGTGCCTCGAGGGTGTCCGAGGCCGTCGGCCGCGGCGCGGCAAGACCACGGCCTGTCGGGGGCCGTCAACCGACGCCGAAGGCAAGGCGAGAGCGCAGCGGGCCCTAGCGAGCGAGCGTCGGCGAGCGAGTGGGTTGAGCCGGTCGGTTGACGGCACCCAGGGCCGTGGTAGGCGCTAGCGCAGGCCGACGGCGCGCGGACCCAGGGGCCTTCGACGCCGGCCGCGGCGCG
>DASQUK010000087.1:0-3421 GCA_035641315.1 Acidimicrobiales bacterium
GGGTTGCTCAGCCGGTGGTTGATGGCGCGGGATCTTCCAGTGGTGGCGCAGGCCTTGGACGATGGTGGCGGTGAAACGCTGGCCGGTGGCGCTGCGCCGGCCTTGGCGGTTCAAGATGCCGGCGATGGTGGCGTCGGGGTAGTGGACGGCGAGCCGACGCAGCAGGTCGATGGCGTCCTCGTCGGTGCGGACCCTGGGCTGGTGGGCGCCGCGCAGCTCGACCACGAGCTCGGTGGTGGCGCCGCCCCGCCAGCGCAGCAGCAGCTCGGCCCGCTTGTCTTGCTTGTTGACGTCGACGCGCACGTCTTGGAGCAGCGTGCGCAGCAGCTCCTTGCGGTCGCGGTCGGCGGTGGTCGGCGCCGACCACGCCCGCTCGATGTCTGCGCCCAGGGTGGCCAGCGCGACGCGTTCGTTGTCGGTGAGCGAACGGGGGCGGGCCGCGTCCCGCCGGGCGAGCTCGGCTTCGGCGTCGGCCAGAGCGGCGAGCTTGGCTTCCCAGTCGGTCTCCAGGCCGCGGGCGACGAGCCGGTTGTCGGGGTCGACGGCCAGGTAGCGCCGCTCGGCCCGTGTGGCCTCGTAGCGGGCCCGTTCGACCTGGCGTCGCCACTGCGCCAAGGCGGCGTCGTGGTCTGCTTCGATCGCTTCGGCCGCGACGATTGCGGCGTGCACGCCGGCGGGCTCCAGGGTGGCGAGGAAGGCGGCGGTGATGGCCCGGTCGATCTGCGCGCCGCCGACCGACAGGCAGCGGGCGCCGCGGCCGTTGACGAGCGTGCGGTTGGCGCAGTGGTAGCCCGGCGTCGAGTTGGTGCCCTGGTAGTGCACGGCCAGGCGCCGGCCGCATCGCCCGCAGGTGGCCAGCCCTTGCAGCAGGGCGGTTCCCTCGCGCACGGCGCCGCTACCGGGCTGGTGGGCGCGCGGGCGGGTGTTGGCGCCGATGCGAGCCTGGTTGGCCTCCCAGGTGGCCCAGTCGATGTAGCCGGGATGGTGGTCCACGATCAGCACTTGCCAGTCCGATCGGCCCAGGAGTCGGGCCCGGCTCCGCACTCGACCATCGTCATCCACGCGGCGTTCCCGGCGGGTGCGGCCATAGACATAGGCGCCAGCGTAGGAAGGGTGGGTGAGCACCCGGTGGACCGCCGGATAAGTCGGTGTGATCCAGCTCAGTTCGTCGTCGCCGGCGCGCTGCACGGGCATCATCAGTCCCTCACCGAGCAGCCACAGCCACACGGCGCGCACCGAGCCCAGCTCAGCGAAGCGTTCGAAGACGGCGGCGATGACACCGCGCACGGCCTCGTCGGGGTGCAGCAGGATCTCGCCGTCCTCGTCGCCCCACACCAGCCCGACGGGCAGGCCCCGGCGCAGCTCACCCCGCGCCGCCTTGTTGCGAATCCCGCCTTCCAGGCGAGCCCGCAGCACGTGCAGCTCGGCCTCGCTCATCGTGCCCTTCAGGCCCAACACCAGCCGGTCGTTGAAGCCGGCCGGGTGGTAGATGCCGTCGGCGTCGGCGATGAGCGTGTCGGTGATGCCGGCCAGGTCCAACAGCCGATACCAGTCGGCGTTCGACCTTGCCAGACGGGACACCTCCAGGCCGAACACGATCCCCACCCGGCCGAGCGCGACATCGGCGGTGAGCCGAGCGAAGCCCGAGCGTGCCGTGCCGGCCGAACCGGACACGCCGAGGTCGTCGTCGATCACCTCGACGGCTCGGCGCGACCAGCCCAACTCGATGGCTCGCTCGACCAGCGCGTACTGGCGGTCGGTGGACTCGAGGTTCCGTTCGGTCTGGCCGGGCGTCGACTGGCGCACGTAGACCACTGCGGCCCGCCCCAGATGGGCGGGCCTGATCTTGGGGTGCCCGGCCACCGGCCGGGGGACGTCTGCTGCATCACTCATCGTTGTCTTCCTCCTCGTGTGTTGGCTGGATGAGCTGCGCCATCAGACGGGCCAGCACCGCGACCGCCTCGGCCTGCTCGTGGGTGGCGACGTGCTCCCACGCCAGCGGCGGTGGCGCGACCAGCCCGGCCAGCGGCAGCGGTGGCTGCATGCCGAACCTCCTCTGTCGGCTGGCCCGCATCCTCCGCGCGCTGCGTCTCGGCGCGGTGGACCAGACCATCGAGCACCGCCCGGGCATGAAGGAGATCGCCCACTGACCCCAACGTCTCCGGTCCGCCCGCCGGCTCAGCGTCAGCGTCGACGTCGGTCCAGGCCGCTGGAATCAGGCTCTTGGAGCCATCCGGCAGCACCAAGCAGAGTTCGAGCTGGCCCTGCTTGCGCATCCAGCCGAACACCCGGAGCGCCTGGCCCTCGAACGGGTGCCGGCGCCGCACGATCGTGGCGGTCGCCGGCAGGTCCCGGACGTGGGCAGTGTGTCGCCTACTCGTTCGACGAGATCGACCACCCGGCCCTCATGGACCGGGTGCGACGTCGAATCGGGGACAAACGTGTCCTGGGTTGGGTGAAGGCGTTCTTGCGGGCCGGGGTCCTCACCGAGGAGGGCCTCAACCGCCAGACGATCACCGGCACACCCCAGGGCGGCATCCTCTCGCCGCTGCTGGCCAACATCGCCCTGTCCGTGCTGGACGAGCACTTCGCCCGCAAGTGGGAGGCGCTCGGTCCGGAATGGACACGCGCCAAGCGCCGCCGTGCCGGGACCCCGGTCATGCGCCTCGTCCGCTACGCGGACGACTTCGTGGTCATGGTCCACGGCACCCGAAGCGACGCCTACGCGCTCTGGGACGAGGTCAGCTCGGTGCTCGCCCCGATGGGCCTGCGCCTATCCGAGGCGAAGACGAGGGTCTGCCACATCGACGAGGGGTTCGACTTCCTCGGCTGGCGCATCCAGCGCCGCCGCCGACGAGGCCGGACCGGCCAACGGGCCGTCTACACCTACCCGTCCAAGAAGGCGCTCGCCGCCATCGTGGACAAGGTGCGGACACTGACCCGCAGGAGGAACCATCGAACGCTCGCAGACCTGCTGCGCCGGCTCAACCCGGTGCTGCGGGGCTGGCGCAACTACTTCCGCCACGGAGTGTCGAAACGGACCTTCAGCTACGTCGATTCCTACGCCTTCTGGCGGATCGTCGGCTGGCTCCGCAAACGACACCCCAAGCTGAACATGCGCACCCTGGTCCGCCGTCACCTCCCCGGCTGGGAGATACGCGACGGCGGGATCGAGCTGTTCAAGACGGCAGCGCCGCCCATAGAGCGCTACCGCTACCGAGGCAGCCGCATCCCCACACCATGGACGAGCACACCGACACCAGGACCACCCGCTCCAGCGGGCGTGAGTCAAGGAGCCCCTCTCCAACGTATGGTCGGCGGATCGCCCAGGTCGGGGCTAGGCAGCGGTACCGCTGGCGTTCGACTCTCTGAAATCCCCAGTGAGGGTGTAGTCACCCGTGCCTTGGGCATATTGTCCGAG
>DASQUK010000088.1:0-14616 GCA_035641315.1 Acidimicrobiales bacterium
CGGGTCGCCTCGGTCACCATCGCATCGGCGCGGTCGGCGTCGTCGCCCTGGGCGGCGTCGCTCACGCAGTGGCGGATGTGCTCGTCGAGCAACCCCACCGCCACGCTCTGCAGGGCGCTGTTTACGGCGCTGACCTGGGTGAGGACGTCGATGCAGTAGGTGTCCTCGTCGATCATCCGTTGCAGACCCCGGACCTGGCCCTCGATGCGGCGCAGCCGCTTGAGGTAGTCGTCCTTGTTCATCGTGTACCCGCGCACGCGGTCCTCCTGTCTCTGCCGCTGTCTGTAGGATACCCCTAAGGGGTAATAGTTCCTGGGGTCTTGGGGCCGGGAGCCCGACCCGTGGCCCGCGGCTCGAAGCGGCGCAGGCGCTGGCTGCTGGACACCACGAACACGCTCGAGAGCGCCATGGCCGCGGGCAGGCTGACTGGGGCTCAGCCGGTCAAGCTTCCTACCGGGACGCCCGTCGCCGCACCGTGCGTCGATCGGCCGACGCCACCGATCGTAATCCCCCAGCCACGAGGCGAGTTTGTAACCGCATGCCTTCAGCCGAGCAAGCGTTCTGCACGTCCCGTGCCTGACGGCCGCGGGGCTCGGGCTGCGACGAGTTGTCACCGCGGCCCGACGCGATGTTCGGCCCGCCACCATCGCAGTCCGCGCGCCATGATGTCCCGCCATGGGAGCGAGTCGGGTAGTGGTCGTCGGACAGGGCTACGTCGGCCTGGCCTTGGCCATGCGGGCCGTCGAAGCGGGGTTCGACGTCATCGGCTACGACGTCGACGGCGACCGGATCAAGTCACTCGCTGCCGGCAGCTCGTTCGTGGAGGACGTCAGCGACGCCGCTCTGCAAGCAGCGCTTGACACCGGTCGCTACCGGCCGGTCGTGAGCTTCGAGGATGTCGACGGGTTCGACGTCGCGGTGATCGCCGTGCCCACGCCGCTGCGCGAGGGGGCGCCCGACCTGTCCTACATCGAGACCGCCGCCCGGTCGCTGGCGGGCCTTCTTCACGCGGGTGCCACCGTGGTCCTGGAGTCGACCACCTACCCCGGCACAACGGAGGAGCTGGTGGCGCCGATCCTCGAGCGAGGCTCGGGCCTCGCCGCCGGCATCGACTTCCATCTCGGCTACTCGCCCGAGCGCATCGACCCCGGGAACCGCACCCACACCCTGGTGACCACGCCCAAAGTCGTGTCGGGTATCGACGCGGCCAGCTTGGCCGCAGTGCGCGGCTTCTACGACCAACTGGTGGATCGCACCGTCCCCGTCTCCGGCCCGAAGGTGGCGGAGCTCACCAAGCTGCTCGAGAACACCTTCCGCCACGTCAACATCGCCCTCGTCAACGAGCTGGCCATGTTCGCCAACGACCTGGGCATCGACATGTGGGAGGCGATCGACGCTGCTTCCACCAAGCCGTTCGGCTACGTCCGGTTCTCGCCCGGGCCAGGCGTCGGCGGGCACTGCCTGCCCGTCGACCCCAGCTACCTGTCGTGGCAGGTGCGGCGCCGACTCGGCCAGAGCTTCCGGTTCGTCGAGTTGGCCAACGACGTCAACGACGGCATGCCCGACTACGTCGTCCGGCGCGTGACGGTGGCCCTCAATCGGCAGGGCAAGGCGGTGCTGGGCAGCCGGATCCTGCTGCTGGGCGTGTCCTTCAAGCGCAACGTCGGCGATTGCCGCGAGGCGCCCTCGCGCCGCATCGCCCGCCTGCTGTCCGACCTGGGCGCCGATCTGCGTGCGACCGACCCCCATGTCGTATTGGGCGAGTTCCCGCCCGGCACGAACCCGGTGGAGCTAACTCCCGACGAGCTGGCCGGGGCCGATGCGGTCGTCGCGCTGGTCGACCACGACGCCTTCGACCCCGGCATGGTGGTGGAGCATGCCCGCTACGTTCTCGACACCCGGGGGTGGCTGCCGATCGGGGACAACGTGGAACGACTCTGATGCGGGTCGTGGTCACGGGCGGCGCCGGCTTCATCGGGGCGAACCTGTGCCGTCACCTTGCAGCCCATCCTGAAGTGGGAGAAGTGGTGGTCGTCGACGACATCTCGTCGGGAGAGCTGGCCAACCTCGACGGGGTGGGTGTGGAAACCATGATCGGGTCGATACTCGACGACGCCGTGCTGGATGCTGCTCTGTACGGGGCCTCGTCGGTGGTCCACCTAGCCGCCCGGCCGTCGGTTCCCCGCTCCATCGCCGACCCGGTGGGCTCCCACGAGGTGAACGCCACGGGCACCATGCGGGTCCTCGAAGCGGTGCGACGCCACGGCGTGCCTCACGTGGTCGTGGCCTCGTCCAGCTCCGTCTACGGCGCCAACCCCAGGCTCCCGAAGCACGAGGACCTGGCCCCGGCGCCGCGCTCGCCCTACGCCGCGTCCAAGCTGGCTACCGAGTCCTATACGTTGGCCTGGTCCCAGGTCTGGGGTTTCGACGCCCTGGCCTTCCGCTTCTTCAACGTGTTCGGCCCGCTCCAGCCCGCCGGTCACGCCTATGCCGCCGTGATTCCAGCCTTCGTAGACGCGGTCCTCGCGGGCCGGCCGGTGGAGGTCCACGGCGACGGTCGCCAGACGCGCGACTTCACCTTCGTGGACAGCGTCTGTGAGATCCTCGCCCAGGCTGTCACCCGGCGAGTGAGCTGCGACCGGCCCGTGAACCTTGCCTTTGGAGGCCGCGTCGACCTGCTGTCGATCCTCGACCTGCTGGAGCACATCCTCGGCCACCCGGTCGCCCGCAATCACGTCGGCCCCCGCCCCGGTGACGTGCGCGACTCCCAGGCAGATCGCACCCGCCTGGAAGGCCTGTTTCCGGGTGTCACTCCCGTGCCGCTCGAGGAGGGGCTCCGCCGTACCGTCGACTGGTTCCGCGGCCGTGCCTGACAGGTCTAGACACCCCTGGCGCGGGATGCAGGGACCACGGCGCACTAGGACGCCTCGGAGCATTGCGGGAGGACGCGGGCTGTGTCACGTTCCAGGAGCGTGCTGGCAACGAGGGCGGCAACGCCCGTGCCGGCCGCCACCGGCAGCGCCACGCGCAGCTCGGCGGTGATGCCCGCGACGCGCGACGCCACAGCCACGGTCGAGATGTGGGCGGCGACGGCCAGCAGCGGTTGGGGGATCATCCGACGACCGGCACGGGTGACCAACGGGCTGGGCCGCTGTCTGGGTGGCCACCGGGCGGCCAGGTACCGGCCCACGGGCAACGTGATGATGAGCCCAAGGCAGGCCACGGCCCCGACGATCGCCGGCTCCCGGCCCTGAGCCCCGACGGCCGCCACCCACACCATCAGGGCCGTTGTGGCGGCAGCGCCGACTTGGCCCAGGCGGGCCCGGCCGAGCGGCCAGCCTGCCAGTGCTCCCGACGTGCTGGCCCCGAGCAATGCCGCCGCCTCCCTCGTGTTGGGCACAGCGGCGAAGACCCCGGCCGCCGTGATGGCATAGAGCCCCGGCGGCAGCCCGGTGGAGCCCCAGGTGGCGT
The DNA here is from genome assembly GCA_035641315.1 of Acidimicrobiales bacterium. Lineage (GTDB taxonomy): Bacteria > Actinomycetota > Acidimicrobiia > Acidimicrobiales > VFJN01 > DASQUK01. The sequence continues at coordinate 3,472 of DASQUK010000088.1, forward strand.
CGGTGCGCGCGGCCGCGATGGGCCCGAGAGTCGCCCCGGTCACGACGACGGCGCGGACCCATCCGACCGACGAGGCGTCGATGGCGAGCAACCATGCGAATGGGACTGCGGCTAGCGGCGTGACCGCCCGCCGGGCAAACGACCCGGCGGTGGCCGTGAGCTGCCGGGTGGCAAGCACGCAGGCGGCCGTCACCCCGCCGAGCCCGAGGAGGACCCCGGCGGTTGGTGCCCGTGACGGCCAGATGGCCCCCAGTGCCGCCGCTGCCATCAGCACTCCGGTCACGGGTCCGCGACCGCCAGGGCTCGAGCGGCGGTCCCGGGATGCCATGGCACCGGCGAGCACTAGGGCGACGACGCCGGCGCCCAACCCCCAGACGAACTCCTCGACGGGATACTCGCTCACCCGATCAGCTGCCGGCGGGGACGCTGGCGCCAAGTAGGCCCGCACGCAGGAGCCGGCCGATCGTGGCCGACACCGTCGACCGGTCCAGGTCAGCTTCGTCCGCGGCTAGGAGCACGGCCTCGACCAATCCGGCGTCACCGGGGTTGCGCCCACCGCCCAAGCCAGCGGCCGCCGCCCTACGCCACACAGCGGCGGCGGCTGGGTTGAGGACGTGGATCTTGCCGCTTGGCTGGTGCAGAACCGCCAGGCCGTCGCCCAGGGCCACCGTGGTCGTAGCGTCGGTTACGGGAGCCAACACGTCGACCGGCGCCACCGGCCGGTCCGAGGCCCTCGACGCCCGCTCGACGGCGGCCACCGCCTGCGTGGCGTCGCCGTAGGTGAGCTGGCTGGCGGGGCACGCCAGGGCGACCCCAGCCAGCCAGGCCAGAGCTGGCCTTCCGAGCACCCCCAGATTGGTGGCGTGGGCGGCCAGGGCGAGGAGCGCCCACCTGGCATCGAGCGGCACCTCCGACACATCGGCGCCTGGCTCGTAGCGGGGGAACACGAGAGCAGCCGGGGCCGTCGGCCCCGCCGCGACGGGCCCCAGCGACGAGGCGGGCACGAGCAGCTCGGCCGAGAGGCCCAGGGGCTTGGCGTACGGGGTGATCGTGCCGGTGCGCCGGTCGACCGCGGCAAGCTCGTCGGACAGGTACGACAGCCCCGCGCGCAGGCAGGCCGCCGTGAGGGTCGACTTGCCCACGCCGGGCCCGCCGGGAAGCAGCACGGCGCCACCGGACGGGCCGGCGACGCACGCGGCATGAAGCAGCACGTGTTCGGTGGACTCGCCGGCGATGGCGTTGAGGCGCCAGATCACCGTGGCCACGGCGACGCTGGGGTCGATTCCCTGCCGGACCAGATGACCGTCGTCCCACAGGTCGAAGCCGCGCTCGGTCGGGCGCAGGGCCAGCTCCCGGTCACCACCCTTGGCCGGCGGCAGATCCGCGACGACAGTGCGGAGCTCCGCCAGGACAGGTGGTGGGGCGGCGATCGACACGGCGGTGCCCAACGCGTCCACGGCGAGGGCGCTCACGTCGTTCTGGTCGTCCTCGGCGAGGGCGCAGTGAAGGCCCATAGGGCGGCGGCGCCGACAGATGCGATGACGACCGCCACCAGCGTCACGCCGGGGCCGGCTGCAAGGGTGCTTGCAACCAAGCCCAAGGCGACGAAGGCCCCCTGGGCCCCGGCACACGCCAGCGCGGAGCCTTGGCTGGACCATCCGAGGTCGACGAGCTGGTCGTAGACGTGGCCCCGGTCACCCTGGAACAGCGGCCTGCCCGCCCGGAGCCGGCGCACGATGGCGATGGTGGTGTCAGCGACGGGCACGGCCACGAAGAGCAGCGCGCCTGCGGTCGTCGCTGCTCCTTCGTCGGTAGTGGCGGTGAGGGCCAACAGGAGCGCGAGGGCCGTACCCACTAGATAGCTGCCGGCGTCACCGAGGTAGATGCGGGCCGGTGGGCGGTTCCAGACGAGGAACCCCAAGAGGGCGCCGGCCAGTGCCATCGCAGTGCTCCTGGCATCACCGTCGAGGACGACCGAGAAGCCCAGGGCCCCCAGTGCCGCCACCGAGGTGGCCAGACCGTCGAGACCGTCGAGCAGGTTGACGGCGTTCAACAGCGCCACCGTGGCGATCACCGTCGCCGCGGCGCCCGCCGGGGAGATGGTGCCGGGCAGGGCTACCGCCGCCGTCGCGCCGATGACGACCTCACCGGCGAGCCGCAGGCGCGCGGGGACGTCGGCGACGTCGTCGGCCAGCCCCAACACGAGCGCCAGCCCCAGCGGTACCAGGAGCGCAGGTTCCGCCCATGCCACCGGCCCCGCCAGCCCGGCGAAGACGGCGACACCGCCGAGATAGGGCACGGGCCGGGTCTGGACCTTGAGGGGCCCCGGCCGATCGATCACGCCGATGCGGACGGCCACCCTCGCTGCGACGGGGGTCGTTAGGACGACCAGCGCCGCGGCGACGATCAGGGCCATACCAGGACCTCCTGGGGGACGCCGGCGTGGACCTCCGTCCGGGTTCGCCGGCGAAAGCCGGCCCGCTCGTACATGGCCAGCGCAGCATCGTTCCCGACCGCGGTGACCACCCGGGCGGACCGTGTGCCACCCCGAGCGAGCTCGTGGAGGGCGGCGGCGAGCAGGGCGCCGCCGATGCCCCGGCCCCCGGCGTCGGCGGTCACCGCGATGGACAGCACCTCGGCGTCGGGCAGCTGACCGTCACCGTCGCCGGCGCTCCCGTAGCGCAGCGTCTCCCACACCCGTCGAGGCGCCCGCAGGACGGCCGGGGCGGCCGCCAACCATGCGACCAGGGCATCGTGGCGGATGAACTCACCGTAGAGGCGCCGCGTGTTGGTGGCGGCGGCCACGAAACCCACGATCCGCCCTCCGGACTCTGCGACCAGGAGCAGCGCATGCGGGGACAGGGCGATGCGGCGGTAGAGACGGGTCAGGAATCGGGGGCCGAGCGTGGCGAGGAAGCCCTCTCCGATCCGCTCGGAGTGGAGTCCGGCGACGGCTCGGGCGTCGTCTGTCCCCCCCGGTCGCACCAGCGGGCTCATCGTGCCGGCAGCCCTGCGGGTGCGACCACTGGCGTCGGTGCCTGAAGTCCGGCCCGGGCCAGCAGGCGTCGGTAGGTCGCGAGGGTGAGGTCGACGCACCGCCGCTGGTCGAACTCGCTCAGCGCCTTGCGCCGGGCCGCTGCCCCGAGACGCTGCCGGTCGCCTGGGTCGTCGGCCAGGCGTGCGATGGCGGCGGCCAGGGCTTCGGGATCCCGAGCCGGGACCAACAGGCCGGTGATGCCGTGGTCGACGGCCTGTCGGCAGCCTCGGATGTCGGTGGCCACGACGGGCACGCCCATGGCCGACGCCTCCATCGGAGACCGGGGGAACCCTTCGCGGTGGGACGCAAGGATATGGATGTCCATGCCCGCGTAGAGGCGGACCATGTCGTGGCGGGCACCCAGGAACCGGACGCCGCCCCGCTCGGCGGCCTCCCGGTCCTGAGCGGTCAGGGCGTCGGACTTGTCCGGTTCCTCGGGCCCGATGACAGCCACGCGGACCTGCGGGAAGCGTGGGCGCAGGCGGGCGGCGGCCTCGAAGACCTCCGGGTAGCCCTTCTCGCGGACCAGCCTGCCGACGAGCCCCACAACGACGTCGTCGACGGTGGTCGCTCCGAGGTCCCGCCGGGCCGCGGCCCGGTCGTCGGCGGAGACCGTGCCGGGATCGAAACGCTGCAAGTCGATGCCGTTGCCCAGAACCGCCATGCGGTCAGCGGGCACCCGCATCCGTCGGAGGGCGGTCAGGTCTTCCGGATTTTGGAGGAGCTCGGCCTGCGAGCAGACGGCGGCCAGCCGTTCGAGGCCATAGACGGCAGCCCGCTTAGGCCAAGGATCCTCTGGGAGGGCGAAGAGGCCGTGGACCGTGTTGACCACCACCGGGACCCCGGCGAGCCGGGCGGCCAGCCGACCGTAGAGGCCGGGCTTGGGGTTGTGGGTGTGGACGATCGCAGGGCGGATGCGGCGGAACAGCGCCACCAGCTCGGCCATCGCCCGGCCGTCCTCGATTGGCGCCATGGCCCGGGTTGCGTGGGCCAGGGGCAGGTGCTCGACGCCACGGCGCCCCAGCGCCTCGACATGCGGGCCCGGTGCGGAGGCGCCAATCACCTGGTATCCGGCCCGGCGGATGGCCTCGAGCTGAGGTCCCAGCAGCAGCTCGAGGCTCATGTCGGTTGTGGTCACGTGGACCACCGTGGGTCGGGACGACCTCATGTCGCTGCCGCCAGGCTTGCCGGCCGGCCACGGCTCGGAGCCGACCGTGGCATCGCCCGGACGGCGAGAAGCACGAACAGTGCCGGCAGCACCAGTGACCGCTGGCGCACCAGCAGCCCGAAGTTGGCGAACGACGAGAAGGTTGCTGCGTACAGGATCGTGAGCACCCAGCAGAAGAGGAGGAAGGGCGTGGACCGGGCACGGGACAATGCCGTGCGGAGCGATGGGAGGCGGGAGACGATCAGCCCTGCCAGCGCCGCCGACTCGAGCGACGAGAGCAACTGGAAGGCGCTCTCGGTCTCCCATGGGAAGGGGCGGAGCAGCACCGTGACCGCCCCCTGCGGCAGATGGATGGGGTTGAGGGAGTTGCCGTCGTTGTCGAACTCCGAGCCGCCGATCGTGCTGCGTTCGGTTTGCTCGTCGAGCTCGGCCTCGATCGACGACAGCGATAGGTCCTCCATGCCGAGGAACTTCGCACCCTGGCTGACGGTGAAGGCGGCGAGGAGCACGATCGCGAGCAGGCCGATGGGCCGCGCCAGGAGGGAGCGCACCCCGTGATCGTCGGCCCGCACCCGGCCACCCACGTAGGCGCACCCGGCGGCGACCGTCACCAAGGCCAGCAGGTGCGGTCGCACCACCCAGAGGGGCCAGCCGCCCGCGATTCCCAGGACCATTGCTCGCATGAGCCGCTGGCGGAACAGATGAGCCGTGCCGAGGGCGACCGTGCCGAGGCCGAGCTGCATCAGCGCCTCCTTGCCGATGGACGCCGGCCAGAAAGTGATGCTCGGGGCGAACAGGACCAAACCCAGGTACAGGCGCTTGTGCACACCAGGGACGGCCTCACTGGTGGCGCGGTACCAGAAGTAGGAGCCGACCAGCGCCAAGAGCCCGAACACGAAGAAGCCGGTGACCATGTTCGACCCGAACAGGTAGTAGACGACGCCCGTGAACCACCGCAGGAAGTTGGTGCGGCGCAGGTCGGGAAGCTCCGGCGCCGTGCCGTCGCCCAGCCATGCCGCCGCGAAGTCGCGTCCGTAACGGTCGTATCCCGTGGCGTCGCCGACGCCCTCGTAGCCCTGGACCAGCGTCAGGTAGGACAGGTAGGAGGCCGTGATCTTCGCGAGCACGGCCACGACGAGCCACCGCCCCACCCAGGCCTCGTCGGGGCGCCGGCGGGCGATGCGCCGCGACGCCGCGCCTGCCAGTAGCAATGCCGCCAGCGGCACCAGCGCGACGCCGACCCTGTTCGCCCCGAGTTGGGAGCTGATGGCCGTTATGGCCAGGAGCGCAGCGCCGGCGAAGCCGAACGCGAGGCCATTGCCGGATGGTGGCGCCGTGCCCGTCCCCTTCGTGGGGTCGGGGCCGGCGGCCGACGTGCTGGCCGGTGGTCCGGAGCCGTCGTCGTCGTCGTCGCCGTCACCGTTCCCCCGCCTGTCCCCGTCGTCACCTGCATCACCGGCCGGCCGATGGGGGCTACGACCGTTGCTGCCGTTGGCCGCACCCTGCCGCGGCGGCCGAGCGCGGGTCCAGGCATCCTGCCGGGTGGGTGGGGCTGCGCGCTCGATGGCCTGGGTGCCCGTCGGCCGGTCGACGGTGCGCAGCCGGGGCGACGCCGGTCGCGTGTCGAAGGCGACTGTGTCCAGCGCACCAGGAGACGCGGCCGGCAGGGCCGGTGTCGCTGCACCGGCGGAAACCTGACCGTCTGACCTGTCGGACGAGGCGGCCTGAGACAGGTCGTCCTGGCGCTCCTCCCGGGCCCGCTGGTACAGCGAGCGCCAGCGGCGGCCATAGAGGCGGGGCAAGGGCGCGTCGCCGTGCGCCCAGTGCAGGAACTCCGCCGAGGGGGCGACGAGGGAACGCGCGAGCGTGGCGCGTCGCCGCAGGTCGCCACGGCGGAGCTCCTCCAGGCGACTGCGGGCCGAGCGGACCTGCTCCGACGCCGGGGCACCGAGGTCCGCGCGGTGGGCGAGGGCAGCCAGGGCGTTGGGAAGCCCGAGGCCGAGACCGTCGCGGGCGGCGCGCAGCCCCAAGCCCACGAGCTCGGCGACCTGCCAGCGGAGGGCCAACTCGCCTGCTACCACCGGATCGAGCGAGGGATGGTGGGCGACCTCGGCGATGTCGCGCAGCGACAGGGGCCGCGCCAAGCCGTCGCCGACGACGGCGTGGAGGGCGCACTCCACGAGGTGGGCCTCCCACGACGGTGCAGGCACGGCGTGGGGGCCGACGGCGATCTGCCGGCGATCGGCCAGCAACTCGTGCACGTCGATGTCGTCCCCGGCGTTGCCGGCGGCGAGCGTGCGGTGGAGATCGATGACGACCCCACCCGGGTGCTGAAGCGTGATGGCCTTCCCGACACGGGCCTCGTACCCCGGGACCGGCTCCGGGCGGGTTCGCTGGTACCCGTAGGTGGCGAAGACCGACATGGCGTGGGCCACCCGCTCCCCGGGCACGAGCACGTCGAGGTCGGTGAACGGCCGCAGCAGCGGGTCCGGGTAGGCCGCGTGGGCCAGGACCGGACCCTTGAGCACCACCGCACCGAGGTGGTCGAGCGCGGGCGCCAGCCGGATGAGCTCGCTCTCGAGCTGCACCGCCCGGACGGCCTCGGAGTCGAGCTGGCGTTGCAGGCGAGCGGCGATCCCCCCGTCGATGTCCACCAGCCCGGCCGCGGCGCTGGCGGAGAACAGCCCGGCCAGGCCGTGGGCGATCACGGCGTCGAGGTGGGCGTCCCATCCGTCGCGCGGCGGGGGCGCCGCGCCCGGCACGCCCGCCCGGGCAATCGCGAGCAGGAGGGGGTCGATCTGCGTCATGGCGCCGGCTCGGCCAACCCGGCGCGGACGAGCGTCTCCGCGAACTCGAGGACGTGGGGCTCTACGGTGCTGGCGGCTGCACCAGTGCGCTGTGCCAGCCGGGTGGCGGCTTCCCCTAGCGTGAGCCCTGCGGCGAATGAGCTCCACAGCTCGGGCCCGCTGCCCGTCAGGCGTTCGACGGGCCGGGTCGCCCCACCGGAGCTCACCAGCAGGTCGGGCCCCAGCCGGCGCGTGGCGCTCGGCGGCAACCGGAGCCGGTCAGAGGGCCTGAGCGCCTGCGACCCCTCCACGGCGGTGGAGCTAACCCTTCCCGTCGACCACGGCGACGCCGAACGGGCTCGCGCCGGCCAGCTCGAGCTTCGCCGCCGCCTCGCTGGCCTGTTGCTGCGTGACCTCGCCGGTCTCGACGACCCAGAGGACGCTGCGCGTGCTCCAGGCCAGGATGGTGGCAGAGGGCTCTTCGAGGATCGACGGCGCCGCGATCACGGTCACGTCGACGCCGGCGTCGCCAAAGGCCCGGAGCAGCGGTGGAAGACCGTCGATCAGCGCATCGGACTCGGCTGCCCCGTGGGGCAGGATTCGCAGATTATCCACGGGCGTGGGCTGGAGCTGGTGCGGCACCTCGCCGTTGAGGCGCCCCGTGTACGCCAGGGCCAGGAAGTCGGGGAGAGTGAGCGCGCCCTCGGGAGCAGCGGCGTACCAGGACTGCCGGGAGTGGGTGGGCACCAGAGCCACGCGCAGGCCGAGGTCCGCGAGGGCGGCGGCGAAGTTCGCCGCCACGCTGTCCTGCATCTGGCCGACCGGTGAGGTCACGACGATGGCGCGAGGCAGTTGGTCGGTTGCCACGCTCGCCGTGGCGAGCGTGCGGTAGGCGTGGCCGCCGGGGGAGCCCGGGCGTGCCAGGGTCGTGAGGTGGGAGGCGGGGGGTGCGGGGATCGTCGACAGTACGGGCGCGGCCAGCGCGGCCGCGGCGGTGTGGCTATCGCGGATGGAGTAGTCGACCCGGTCGAGGAGGACGGGCACGCCGAGCGCCAGCAACGCCGCTGCCGCGACGGCAACGCCGATGGGGATCAGCGGGGAGGGAGGTCCCGGCGTGATCTGCTCTGGCGTGACCCGCTCGACGATGTCGGCGTAGGACTGTGGCACGAGGGCGTCGGTGCTGCTCTGCGCGTAGTTCCGCCGGGCGGTATCGATCCGCTGGAGCAGGTCTTGGCGCTCGTAGACGAGGAGCTGGGTCTCGAGGGGGGTTGACGCCGGGAGCTGGACCCCGGAGGCCTCCTCGTCGGTATTGGTGCCGGGATCGTCGTCGACCGGCTCCGCGGTGTCGGGGAGGCTGGCCAACAGCTCGGGGTCGATCCGCTGCAGCTCGGCTTCGACCTCGGCGAGCCGCTCCTGGAGCCGAGCCAGCGCCAGCTGGGCGCCTTGGCTCTCCCCACGCGATCCGGAGGCGACCGACTCGCGACGCGCCCCCATGTAGGCCGAGGCGTAGCTGTCGGCGAGGTCGCGCGCCTGCTCCTCGGTCGGGGCCGCTGCGCTGAGGATGACGATGTCGCCCCTCTCGTTGGACCCGAAGTCGAAGGTCACGTCGTCCCGGGCGTCCTCGCCGAGCCCGGAGCTTGCAAGCGCCGCGCCGGTGACGTCGGACGAAAGGGCAATGGCCGACTGGCCCTGCAGCAGCATCGGCGGCACGTCCTCGGGCAGGTTGCCCTCGTCGTCGCGGGCGGGCACGAGGATCTCGACGGACGCCTCCCAGCGTTCGGGGTCGCGGGTCTGGTCACGCAGGAACAGGAACGCCCCGAGCCCGACGGCGACGAGCAGGACGGCACCCACAGCCGCACGCCAGTGGCGCCGAATGGATGTGATGACGTCGGCAAGCTGCACGGTGTCCTCGATGGGTCTGCTCGGCGTGCCGTGGGGAGGGCCTCCCAGCCTGGGCTCCCCCGGGTCCCGCGTCCTCCAAGCTGCTGTGCGTAGCGCGGGTTACCATACCCGCCGCTGGTGGTCCTGTCCCGTGCGTCCTCCGATGCGGCGCGCTCGTCGCGTGATCCCCGGTCCCGGAGGGACCGGCCCATTCGCGTGCTCTGGTTGGTGAAGGGGTTGGACCGGGGCGGTGCCGAGCGCCTGCTGGTGGTCAGCGCACGGAGCCGAGACCGTGAGCGCCTCGTGGTGCGGGCCGCCTACCTGCTCCCGCAGATGGATGGGCTGGTAGCGGAGCTGGAGGCCGAAGGGATACCTGTCGCTTGCCTCGGACGCCGCCGGATTCTCGACCCGCGTTGGCTCGGGAGCTTGCGGACGTCGCTGATCCGGACCCCGGTCGACATCGTTCACGCCCACAGCCCGGTCGCCGCCATCGGAGCACGCATCGTGGCACGCTCGCTACCTCGACGGGTGCGCCCGCGGGTGGTCTCCACTGACCACAGCCTGTGGGACAGCCACGTGACGGCCACCCGTTGGGCCGACCGCCTGACCAGCCGTCTCGACGACGCCCGCCTGACCGTGTCGGAGGGTGTCCGGGCCTCCCTGCCCACCCGGATCCACCGTCGTTCGTTCGTGGTGACTCCCGGCGTCGATGTGGAGCAGGTGCGGGCGCAGCGTGCCCAGCGGGCCGCTATCCGGACCGAGCTCGAGTTGGAGCCAAGCACACTGGTCGTGGGCACGGTGGCCAACCTGCGACCGGTCAAGGCCTACCCCGACCTGCTGGCGGCTGCACTCGACGTGGTCCAACTGCTGCCTGACATCCGGTTCGTCGCGGTGGGGCATGGTCCACAAGCGGGGGAGATCCGCGCTCTGCACGCCAAGCTGGGGCTGGGTGACCGCGTGCTCCTCCTGGGGCATCGCTCCGACGCCGTGCGGGTCATGGCGGGCTGTGACGTCTTCGCCCTGGCTTCGCGCAGCGAAGGCCTCTCGGTGGCCATCATGGAGGCCTTGGCGCTCGGGCTCCCGGTGGTGGCCACCGACGTTGGCGGCATTCCCGAGTTGGTCCAGCACGGGCGCGAGGGCCTGCTGGTCCCTCCCGGTCGGCCCCGCGAGCTGGCCACCGCCTTGGTCACCGTCCTGACCGACGCCGAGCGCCGCCGCCAGATGGCGGAGGCGGCGGCACGGCGCGGCGCGGCGTTGTCCATGGACACCGCGGTACGACGGACCGAGGCCGTTTACCACCACCTCGCCGCGGCCGGTACGGCGCCACGTCTCGGGGCATTCCATGGCGTCGTCGGGACCCCGCCGGCCTCTCGCGACGGATCCCGTCTGGAGTCAACGGAGTCTCTCGCCAACATCGGCGAGGTAACAGAGGGGTAGCCCGGGGCGATCAGGCGGGGACGGTCTGCGCCGGCTGCGCCGGGCGCTTCCCGACGGTCCACGCCTCCCGCCACCAGATGATCCCGTGCAGGGCGTAACCGGTGACCGTGCCCACCACCGCCCCACGCGGACCCGCTGCGGCGGCCCCGACCAGCAGGCCCGCAACCACGGTGACTCCCCCCACCAGCCGCGTGCGCACGAGGTCGATCGGTGAGCCGAGCACCTTGATGAGGTCGATGGCGGCGAAGGTGCTCAGCCGCAGTACCTCGCCGGCGGCAAGGAGGCCGACCAGCGATGTGGCCTCGCCCCAGGTCTCCCCGAACAACTCTGAGCCCCACCGATCCGGCAGAAGCACGAGGGCGGTCCCATAAACGGCAGCCGCGCTCGACAATGCCACCGCCAACTGCGCGGCGCGTTGGCGCGCCCGGGCTGGTTCGGCCCGCAGGCCGCCCAAATGGGCAAGGGTCAAGGTCCGCACACCGGCGAGGAGGTTGGCCAGCGGACTGAGGCTCAAGAACGCGACCCGCAGGGCACCGAACTCGTCGAGCGGGAACATGGCGCCGAGCAAAAGGAACGAGCTCTGCCACATTCCGTTCGAGACGAGGAAGTCCGTGAGGAACCCGCCCGCTCTAGCGCGCTCGTCGACCCACCACCGACTGATCGCCACCGGCCGGAGTCTGAGGCGCTGGCGTAGCACGCCCACCAAGGCACCTGCCCCGGCGCCCCCCACCCAGGCAAGCACGAGCCGGATCGGGGTCGCTTCCCCCCAGGCCAGGAGCGTGCCCGAGACGACCGCCTGGACTCCCAACCACACGCCATCGAGGACGATCGCCTGG
>DASQUK010000089.1:0-4556 GCA_035641315.1 Acidimicrobiales bacterium
GTAGCAGGTCGGCGTGGCCGTGGTAGGCACGCTCGACGCCGCCGACGGTGACACCGTGGTTGGGCCTGTGGAGCAGGTTGATGGTGTCGCCGGCCCCGACGTCTCCTGGTTGCTCGATGGTGAGGTAGGTGCCAGGTCGCGCAGCGGTCGCGAACCGATGGACGAACGCCGCGTCGCCCATGCGGATGCCAAGCTTGAAGCAGGGGATGCGGGGCTCGGTCACCCGCAGCGTGGTGGTACCGACGCGCCACCGCTCCCCCACGACGGCCGCCGCGAGATCGATGCCGGCGATCGTCAGGTTCTCGCCAAAGGTGCCCGGCGCGAGCGGCGAGCCGAGCTCTTGTCCCCACCACCGGTAGTCCTCCACGGCGTAGGCGTAGATCGCCTTGCTCGGTCCCCCGTGGACCCGGCGATCCGCCTGGCCGTCGCCATCGAGGTTGACGCCGGCGGCACGGACTCGTCCGCTGACGGGTTGCTTCCAGATGCCCGTGGTCACCGTACGGTCGTGCCAGCGGACCCGGCGTGGCTGTCCGACGTTGACGGACGCGACAACGGGATCGATCCGTGCCATCTGAGCCGCCTCCCCGGTCATCTAACGCGTAGATGACCTGATTGCCGTTAGTGATCGGACTCTAGCATGGCCCTAACGGATGGCAATACCAAATACCATTAGGGTGATGGCACTGGCCTACCAAGGTCCCATTCGTGACGAGGCTCTCGCGATCGAGCTGCACAACACGCTCTATGCCAGCCAGGGCGTAGTTCTGGACGGGCTCGCCCACCCCGGCTCGGCAGCGGCGTGGCTCAAGGCCCTCGGCGACCGTCTGCCCGCCGGCGGCACCGGCGCCGGACCGACTCCAGAGGAGCTGACGGCACTCAGAGACGTCGTGCGCGACGTCCTGCACGCCGCCATCGACGATCGGGCGCCGTCCCGTGCCAGCGTCGTTGCGCTCAATCGCGCCAGCGCCCGGGCGCCGCACTCACCAGCGGCCCGCTGGCGACGTGACGCTCACCCCTTGGCCACAACTCGCTTCCACAGCGCCCGCCGTGCCGACATCGTGATCGGCGCCATCGCCGCCGACACCCTCGACCTCGTCACCGGACCCCGTCGGAACGAGCTCAGACTGTGCGGCGCGCCCGGCTGCGTCCTCATCTTCGAGAAGGATCACCCTCGACGCGCCTGGTGCTCAGCCGCCTGCGGCAACCGCGCCCGTCAGGCCCGCCATTACCGACGCACGCGCGCGCCGAGCACCAGCGACTGAGTCACGCTGCGCGTCGGCCGCCGCCTCGGCTCGGGACGTCGACATGGAACGGCCATTGCCGATGTGGGTCCAGGACGCGGACTGACCCTCGTCCTGGACACAGAACCTCAGGACCCGGGCCCCTAGAGGGCGCCCTTCTGCCAGGGCCCGGTGATGGCAAAGGTGATGCCCGGGCTCTGGACGTTGACGAACAGCCAGTTGCCGTTCTTGGGCTCGAAAGCGGCACCGGCCCACTCCGAGCCGCTGAAGTCGCCGGAGTATCCCTTGGAGTCCTGGTACTCCGGCGGTAGCACGATGTTGTTCTCGGCGAAGCGGAAGATCTCGCCATCCGGAGTCAGGCCGTGCAGATACTCGCGGCCGCTTCCGTCCTCGCACAGGACCAAGCCGCCGCGGGGGCTGACGGTCACGTTGTCGGGGGCGTTGAGCACGTCCGACGACGGCGAAGCGAACACGCAAGTGAACGTCGCCGCCACCGGATCGTAGGCGAACACCTGGCCCTGCCCGGCAGCCCCGCCGCTGGTGGAGATGGCGTAGATGAGGCCATTGCCGAACCACGCCCCCTCGCCACGAACGATGCGTGCCGCGCCCTTGGCCTGGGCCTGCTGCCAGGGGGTCGGCTCGCCGGGCCCCCAGTCGGGGGCATCGATCACCACCCAGTCTGCCGCCGCGCTGGTGCCTGTTCCCCAGAGCCGGGTGTCGACGGTGCCGTCGAGCACCATGGCCTGAAGCACGCCACCCGAGGCGAGGTTGGCCGGGTCGACGGGTACGTAGCGGTAGAGGGCGGAGCTTCCCGAGTCCTCGGTCTCGTAGACGATCCCGGTGGCGGGGTCGGTGGCATTGGCCTCATGCGAGAACCGCCCCATGCCGACGAGGGGCACCGCATCGGCGGTGCCCACGGCGGGAACCTCGAAGACGTAGCCGTGACGGGTGCTTCCGTTGATGTCTGTCGTCTCCTCGCACGTGAGCCAGGATCCCCGCGGCGTGGGCCCGCCCGCACAGTTGCGGATCGTGCCGCTGAGGCTGGCACGGTCCTCGACCAGGGAGCCTCGCTCCGGATCGAAGACGAGCGTGGTGGTACCGCCGCTGGCCAGAGGGTCATAGGTGGCGCCCGCCGGGGCGAACGGTGTGCCGTTGCCCCGCTCGTGGTTGCGCACGAGGCGGACGAGGTCGCCGTCACGGAACGCCGCCATCCCGTCATGAGCGCTCGGCGTCGGCGTGCCGTCCGACATGATGTCGTTGCGCCAGCCGAAGGTCAGATACTCGAAGCCCTTCGGCAGCATGATCAGCTCCAGGCCGGTCGTCTGGTCCCTCGCCGGAGCAATCGGCCCGTAGCCGGCCCCTGTCGTGTTGCCGCGAACGGCCCCGCTCGCGGCACGGGCGCCGAGGGCGCCGAACGGCCCTGCCAGGGCGATACCTGCTCCGGCCCCCAGCGCACCCTGCAGGAACATCCTCCGGTTCAACGAAGTACTGGTCTCGGTCATGGTTGGCCTCCCCTGCGGCAATCGATCGAGCCGAACCTAAGCGCCCCACCTGACGCCGACGGAACGCGGTGATGAACGCCCGCCGAACCTCCCGCACACATCGGTCGAACGCCGCGCAACCGCGCCGTCACCACCCGCGGCCGGTCTGTGGCCGCGGGCCCCGGCTGTCACATCTCTCGCCAAGGGCGCGCTACGAGGCGCTGGCTACTGTGGCCCGATGGGATCCGTCCAGAGCGGTGTAAGCACCACCGCCTCGGAACGGCTCCGGCGCATCGAAGCGGTCACCGATGTCGCCCTGGTCCACCTGGACCTGCCGGAGATGCTGGTCGAGCTGCTGGCGCGGGTGCGGGAGGTCCTCGATGTCGACACCGCCGCCGTGCTGTTGATCGACAACACGACCGGTGAACTGGTCGCCACCGCCACGGCCGGGATCGAGGAGGAGGTCCGCCAAGGCGTCCGAGTTCCCATCGGGATCGGGTTCGCAGGCCGCATCGCCGCCGAGGTCAAGCCAGTCGTCATCGAGGACGTCGATCACAGCGACGTGTACAACCCGATCCTTCGCGAGAAGGGGATCCGAAGCCTGCTGGGTGCTCCCCTGGTCGTCGAGGGACGCGTCACCGGCGTCATCCACGTCGGGTCGCTGACGACGCGCGTGTTCGACGCCGAGGAGATCCACCTCCTCGAGATGGTGGCGTCGCGGGTGGCCCTCGCGGTCGAGGTACGGCGCTCCAGCGTGGAGCGAGCCGCAGCAGCAGCGCTCCAGCGGAGCCTCATCCCCAGCCTGCTGCCCAAGGTCCCCGGCCTCGAGCTCTGCGCCCGCTACCTGCCCGCCGACGAGGGTGGCGTGGGCGGCGACTGGTACGACGTCTTCGACCTTCCCGGCGGAAGGCTCGGGGTGGTCATGGGAGACGTGGTCGGCCGGGGCCTGACCGCTGCCGTCGTCATGGGCCGGTTGCGCAGCGCTCTGCGTGCCTACGCGCTCGAAGTCTCGGATCCGGCTGTCGTCCTCGAGCGCCTGGACCGCAAACTGCAGCACTTCGAGCCAGGCCAGATGACCACGGTTCTGTACGGGGTGGTCGACCCTGCGCTCACGGCGATGGAGATCTCGTCCGCCGGACACCCCCTGCCGGTGATCGCCGTACCGGACGGGGCGTCCAGCTTGATCGAAGCGCCGGTCGATCCGCCGCTGGGCGTGTCGTTCGATCGCCGCCGCCGCAAGACCACCATCGAACTGCCACGGGGGTCCGTGCTCGCGTTGTTCACCGACGGCCTCGTCGAGCGTCGCGGCGAGCCGATCGACCGGGGCTTCGAGCGACTCCGGGCCGTGCTTACGCCGGACTCCGCCGAGCAAGCCTGTCGAGCGGCGATCGCCGCCCTCTACCCCAAGACCGGGTGGCCCGACGATGCCGCCCTGCTCGTCGTTCGACGCGCCGACGAGGCTGACGAGGAGCACCTGCTGGTCGAGGTTCCCGCCGTGCCCGGCTCCCTCAAGCACATCCGGGCCGCCATCCGGCGGCACCTGGCAGCGCTGGGAGTGAGCGACAGCAAGGCCATCGACGTGCTTCTCGGCGTGGGGGAGGCGACGGCCAACGTCGTCGAGCACGCGTACGGCCCACGCGGTGGCAACGTCGAGGTTCGAGTGGTGCACACGCCGCCGGATGTCGTCGCCACGATCCGCGACACCGGCCGGTGGCGGTCGCCCCGAGGTGACGACCGTGCCCGGGGGATCACCATCATGAGGCGCTGCGCCGACCAGTTCTCCATCAAGAGGACGGTTGACGGCACGGAAGTGACCCTCAGATTCCGGATCGGT
>DASQUK010000090.1:0-24627 GCA_035641315.1 Acidimicrobiales bacterium
CGTCGAGATGTGCATGCCCGGCGACAACACCACCATGACCGTCGAGCTCATCGCCCCCATCGCCATGGACGAGGGCCTCCTCTTCGCCATCCGCGAAGGCGGCCGCACCGTCGGCTCCGGCCGCGTCACCAAGATCATCAAGTGAAGTAATGCGTTCTGTCAGCGCCCACGCGCGATATGGCGTGTGAGCGCTGACAGAACGGTGGAGTGGCCTATCCCGGCCCCGAGCCGGTAGCGTGCACTGTCCGCCCTTCGGGCGATTCGTTACTTGACAAGCGAGCGTGAGATGGCTGAGAAGCAGAAGATTCGCATCCGCCTGAAGGCGTACGACCACGAGGTCATCGACCAGTCGACGAAGAAGATCGTCGAGACCGTGCTGCGCACCCAGGCGACGATCCGGGGGCCGATCCCGCTGCCCACCGAGAAGCACCGCTTCACGGTGATCCGCTCGCCACACAAGGACAAGGACAGCCGCGAGCACTTCGAGATGCGCGTCCACAAGCGCCTGCTCGACATTCTCGAGCCGAGCCCCAAGACCGTCGACTCGCTGCAGCGCATCGAGCTGCCGGCGGGCGTCGACATCGAGATCAAGATCCAGCAGGCATAGTTCCCGCTCGGGCCCCCCGGGTTCCTTGACTCCCCTGGGCCCGGTGTTCTGAGTTCTGTCACACCGCCGGTCCATGAGCCACGGGTAGGGTGACTGCGTGAAGCCGGTCGATGTCCTCGGGCTCAACGTAGAGGCCGGAAGCCGCGCGCCGCTTGTCTTGCTGCGCGAGCAGGACGCACCGCATCGGGTGCTGCCGATCTTCATCGGCGGACGCGAGGCGGTGGCCATCGCACTCGCCTTGAGCGGCGAATCTCCGCCGCGGCCCCTCACGCACGATCTGCTGGCCGCGCTCATCGAGAGCCTCGACGCCCGCGTCGACCACATCGAGGTGACCGAGGTGCGAGAGGGCACGTTCGTCGCCGAGCTGGCCGTCGAAGGCCCGCACGGCGGAGTGAGCCTCGACAGCCGGCCCTCAGATGCCATCGCACTGGCGCTACGCCTGGATGCTCCCCTGTTCGCAAGTGACGCCGTGTTGGATGAGGCCGGGGCGTTCGTGGCCACCGGACCCGATGAGGACGCGATCGACGACGACGTCGAACGATTCCGCACCTTCCTCGACGAGGTCGATCCCTCTGAGTTCGAGAAGCACCACGGCCGCGACGAACCCCCGGACGAAACCGGCACCTGACCGGGGCGTCACGCACCGGCGGGGATGTCGTCCGGTGCCGAGCGCTCGAGTTCGAGGCCGCGGGTCTCGGGCAGGAGTGCGAAGAGCGTGGCGGCCAGCGCGCCGGGGAGGCACACGGCCAGCATCGCTCCTGTGAAGCTGCCGGCCGCGTCGGCGATCATGCCGGCGAGCAGGAGGCCCGATGTGGCTCCGAGCACACCGGCGACGACCAGCCACCCGGCCACGGCGGCCCGGATCGAGGTGGGGAACAGCTCGGCGGTGAGCGTGATCGCCGCCGGGCCGTAGGCCGAGCCGAACAGGACCCCGCAGAGGTAGCCGACGGCCAGGGCGGGCATGGATCCCGAGTAAGCCAGGGTGCCGGCCGCGGCCATGAGCGCCAGGCCGACCGCCGCGGTGGGGCGGCGCCCGACCCGGTCAGCCAGGAGCCGCCCCACCATCAAGCCGGCCAGTCCGGTGGCGCCGGCCGCCACGACCAGAGCGCCCGTCACGGCACTCGACGCACCCAGGACGTTCTCGGCGTACAGGAACAGCAACGTGCCCACCGGTCCGGAGACGAAGCCGCTGGCGAACCCGATGGCGGCCAGCACGGCTAGGCGCCGGCGGTGCGCACCACGAACGGCCCGCAGCACCGGCAGAACCTGACGAGCTTCGGCGGCGACCGCACGGCGGGCGAAGCGGTCGGGCTCAGTGACCAGCCGGCCGGCGACCGCCACGCCTACCAGTGGGAGGGCGGCCAGCCCGAACACCGGCCGAAACCCCAAGCCATCGCCGGCCAGGCCCCGCAGGATCGCCACCAGCCCGGCGCCCACCCCGTAGGCCGCGGCCGCCATGGCGATCGCCTTGGCCCTGTCGCTCAGCCCCGTGTGCTCGGCCGCCAGCACCTCGCCCACCGTGTCGGTCGCGGTGAGAAACGGCCGCGCGACCGCGAAACTGGCGACGAACCACCAGTAGCCCGGGCTGCCCGCCGCCGCGATCGTCACCAGCAGGCCGACGACGGCGTAAGTCAGGATCGTCCGCCGGCGGCCGACCCGGTCGGCCAGGGCGGCCAGCGGCAGAGCCAGCAGTGCCGACAAGCGAATCACGGCCAGGCCGGCGCCGAGCACTGAGCCCGGCAGTCCCGCCTGCTCGCTTATCGTCTCACCCTCACCCAGCTCGCCGAACTCTTCAGCTACATCACCAAGCGCGGCCGCCGGGCTGAACTGCGCGAACCCCGCGGCCGCCATCAACAACCCGACCCCGACCAGCGGCCGGTCAAGCCACCGGTGCAGGCGCAGCGAGGGACCGGTGGGAATCCCGGAGCGTGTCAGCTCGACGCGGCCTGTTGGCTGGCCATGTCGCGCATGTTCTTGATGGCCTCGTCTGCCGACATGTCGTTCGCACCCGCCGCGGCCTGGATGTCGCTCCATGTGATGTTGCGGTCATCGCCGTGCCGATCCTCGGGAATCGCACAGCCACAGTTCGCGCACATGCCGATCCTCCTCCTGCTGCTCGGGGCCCGAGGCTCACGGGCCTTGACCCGGCCCGGGGCTTCCCGACCCGGCCGGTCCGAAACGACGCACCTGCGCCCGGCGCGGCACCGCCGCGACCATCACGGTGGCAAGCATGACCACTAGGCAAGTCGCCGGCACCCAATCGCCCCAGCGGACGAACAGCGTGTCCTCGCGCGATAGGGGCACCTCGGCGGTCCACGCGCCTGTCTCGTGTTGGTCGACCCAGGCCAGGCGGCGACCCCGAGAGTCGAAGGCGGCGGATGTGCCGCTCACCGCCACCAGCACCGCCGGCCGGCCCGACTCGACGGCGCGGACGGCCTCGAAGCTGGCCTGCTGCGGCAGCGCCCAGGTGCCCTGGAAGGTCGTGGCCGCCGCCTGCACGAGCGTCACGTCCACGCCGGCGCGGGCGTGGGTGCGGCGCATGTCGGGAAAGGTCGACTCATACGAGATCAGCGGACCCACGCGGACGTCTCCGAGGGGAAACGAGATGAGGTCGGTGCCGGGCGCCCGATCCTCCTCGGCTGCTTCGGTGAAGCGTTCGACCCAGCCGAACAGCGGGCGCAAGGGGATGTACTCGCCGAAGGGCACGAGACGCTGCTTCGTGTAGGTCTCGCCCAACCCGTCGGGGCGCACCACCACCATCGTCTTGGAGATCCGGCCCCCAGGACCGCGGGCGTCGACGTTGACCAGCAGCGGACGATCCAGCTCCCGCGCCAGCGCCAGCACGCGCTCACGCGCCCAAGCCTCGGCCTCGAGGTCGAAGCCGAGGCTGCTCTGCCCCCACACGACCACGTCGGTCTCCGTGGCGGCGAGCTCACGGCTCAGGTCCTCGTGAGCCGCCAGGCGCTCCCGCCGGTCGTCCACCACCCCCGGTTGCACACCGCCGATCCGCAGCGTCGCCGTTATGTCGGGTTCCGGCCGACTCAGCCCATAGGCGACCGCTCCACCGACGAGCAGCGCGGCCCCAGCCCCGGCGCCCAACCGGACCCGTGTTCCCAAACCAGGCATCACGGCCACGGCCAGGGCCGTGCCGGTGGCCACCAGCAGAAACGATAGGGCCCACACCCCGCCGAGCGCCGCCACGGCCAGGACGGGGCGAACCTGCCACTGGCTGGTGCCGAGCACGCCCCACGAGCCGCCCAGCCGCTCCCAACCGCGGGCGTACTCGACCAACACCCAGGCCGCGGGCACGGCGACGATGGCCGCCGCCGCCCGACCCGCGGACCGCGGCGCCCGCAGCAGCCCCCACGCCACCAGGCCCCAAGGCAGCCACACCAACCCCGTCACCAGGACCAGCGGCAGCGCGAACACCGACAGGCTCGGCATCAGCCAGTGATAGAGCGCCAGGAAGTAGCCACACCCCGCCGACCAGCACCGCCACAGCGCTTCACGTCGATCCGGGGACGTGCTCACCAGCTCCAGCACGGGGACGAGGCCGATGTAGGCCCACCACCACAGGCCCGGCGCCGGGAAAGCCAGGGCGAACGCGGCCCCGCCCATCGCCGCCACCAACCGCAGGCCCCAACGACCTCGCCTCGCAGGCGCCTCCCTGGCGGCCGGTCGTCGCTCGCTCGGCTGGAAGGCCACAGCCATCCACTACCCGCACGGCACCCACTACCCCCGGCGTCAGCGCCAATGCGACCGCCCAGACCCGTTTGTCCGTCGAGGCCCGCGGTTAGGTCGGTGGTGTGGCTACGGCAGCCTGTTCGCCACCGCCATCGACCCCGACGGCAACTACGTGCAGATCATCCAGCTCAGCGAGGAGCACCGGGCCACCATGGAGAGCAGTTAGGAGACGACCATGTTCGACACGACGAAAGCATTCAGCGGCTTCGCAGTGGACGACACCGCTGCTGCCAAGGCCTTCTACGGCGACACGCTCGGCATTCAGGTCACCGAGGAGGAGACGGGCCTGCTCAACCTGCACCTCGCCGAGGGCAAGGACGTGCTCATCTACCCCAAGCCCAACCACGTCCCGGCGACGTTCACCATCCTGAATTTCCCCGTCGACGACATCGACAAGGCGGTCGACGAGCTGATCGCCCGGGGCGTCCAGTTCGAGCAGTACGACAGCTTCAGTCAGGACGACCGGGGTGTCGCCCGCGGCCACGGCGGCCCCCCCGCCGCCTGGTTCACCGACCCCGCCGGCAACATCCTGTCCGTTCTGGAGATCTAGCCACCGGCAGCAGTTGGCGTCGGCAGCGGGCGAAGGACAAAGGTCGCGGCGGCCGCGCACCTCGCTGCCAGACTGCGCGATCGTGCTGTCCGTGCGTGGGCTGCCGCGTCCTCAGCCCTTGCCGAACGTTCGTCAGGTTTGCTCGAGGGGCGAAGGTGTTGCCGTCGGGGGTCCTTGAACCAGGCGACCTTCGCGGGGGTGCCACAGCCAGAGTCGTGGATGCCCTTCGCGTGATGTAACCGGTCAAAGGCGTGGGTCAGGGCGGGCCGCCGGCGGGCTTGATCGGAGGCGGGGTGGGCGTCAGCGGCACGTCCGGCTTGGGTCGCCGCAGGGGTTCCTCCGGTTCCGGCTCCGACGACGGCGGGGTGTCGGGCGCCTCGGGGGTGGCCTGGTCGTCGCCACCACACGCCGTCGCCCCGGCCGCAACCAGCAGGGTCGCGCCGGCCAGGACCCGCATCGGCACTCCTCCTCGCCTCACACGTGTTGGACGGATGTGTCGCCCGGGCCGGTTCCCCGACCCGGGCGACACCCCGCGCTGTCGTGCGGTGGGGTCGGCCCAGCCAGCCGGGCCGACCCGGACCATCTCTCGGGGCCCCAGCCCCACTCCCTCCGTGACCATAGGGCACTTCGACCAGCGCCGCTAGCGATCGTGGCGCGAACCGCCTGAGTCATCGGAGCTGGGTGAGGCAGAACGACCAACAGCAATTCCGCACCCGGGGCGCGAACGAGACCGACCTGGCCCCTCCCCGGTCAGGACCGGTCGAGATCCTCGTCGCGCAGGTTGGACGAGATCCCGGCCTCGACGTCGAGCTCGGGCCCGTCGTCGTGGCTCAGGAACCAGGGCTCGCCCGACTCCGCGGCGTGGCGCTCGTCGGCCAGGTGCTCGAACGGGTCTCGGCTCTTGCTGCTGTCGTGCTTTCGCCGTCCGAAAGGCATGGCGGACGAGGCTACCGGCTACGGTGGCGGTGTCGGCGCGGCATTCCGCAGAGCGCCCGGTGATCGCCCGTCGTCCCAGGTTGGACCTGGTAAGGGCATGTGGCTATAGTTATTCGGCCTTGCGCAGAGCCGCCGCTCGGCTCGCGCGAGACATGTCCCGTCCCAACTGACGTCCGTAAAGGCCCGCGTCGCCGGGAACCGTGCGGCACAACCGACAGACGCGCTCCGCCGGGGGATTCCCGAGCGGAGCGTTCGCGTGACAAGCCACAGAAAGACGCGCACCCCATGGCCACACGAGCGATCGTCGGCGAGAAGGTCGGCATGACGCAGGTCTGGGACGACGACAACCGTGTCGTCCCGGTCACCGTCCTGCGCGTGCGGCCGTGCCGCGTGGTCCAGGTCAAGACGCACGAGCGCGACGGGTACAGCGCGCTCCAGGTGACCTTCGGACAGAAGAAGGCCTCCAAGCTCACCAAGCCCATCGCCGGCCAGTTCGAGAAGGCCGGGGTCGAGCCGGGACTCAAGCTGGTCGAGCTGCGGCTCGACGACGTCAGCGACTACGAGGTCGGCCAGGAGATCGGCGCCGACCTGCTGTCGCAGGGCGAGCTGGTCGACGTCACGTCGGTCAGCAAGGGCAAGGGCTTCTCGGGCGTGATGAAGCGCCACGGCTTCGGCGGTCTGGGGGCCAGCCACGGCACCCACCGGGTCCACCGGGCTCCCGGCGCCATCGGCGCCTGCGCCACCCCGTCCCGGGTCTTCCCGGGTACCCGCATGGCGGGGCGGTCGGGTGCGCAGAAGACGACGACGCTCAACCTCACCGTCGTCGAAGCCGACGCCGAGCGCGACCTGTTGCTGGTGAAGGGGTCGGTTCCCGGGCCCAACGGTTCCGTCGTCCTGGTCCGCGATGCCGCCAAGGCCGATAGCAAGGGCAAGGGAAAGTAGCGATGGCGTCCCTCGAGCTCACCAGGCCCACCGGCCGCACGTCGGGATCGGTCGACGTCGACGACGCCCTGTTCGGCGTGGAGCCCAACATCCCGGTCATGCACCAGGTGGTGACTGCCCAGCTCGCCGCCCGTCGTGCCGGCACCCAGTCGACCAAGACGCGGGCCGAGGTGCGGGGCGGCGGCGCCAAGCCCTGGCGCCAGAAGGGCACCGGACGGTCCCGCCAGGGCTCCATCCGGGCGCCACAGTGGCGGGGCGGCGGCGTGGCCCTCGGGCCCAAGCCGCGCAGCTACGCCCAGCGCACCCCCCGCAAGATGATCCGCCTGGCCCTGGCGTCGGCTCTGTCCGACCGCATGGCCGACGGCAAGGTCAAGGTCCTCGACGACTGGGGCATCGAGGAGCCCAGCACCAAGCGGGCGGTCGAGGTCCTGGGCTCGATCGGCGTCGACGGCCGGGTGCTGGTCGTGCTCACTCGCGACGACGAGGCCACGTGGCGCAGCCTGCGCAACCTGCCCGAGGTGCACGTCCTGTCGACCGGCGAGCTCAACGCCTACGACGTGCTCGTCAGCGACTGGATCGTCTTCACCAAGGAATCGCTGCCCGGCCCTCGCCCCACCGAGGCCGAGGCTGCCGAGGCCGACACCGCCGAGAGCGCCGAGGGGAGCGATTCCGAATGACAGATCCCCGCGACATCATCGTGGCGCCGGTCGTGAGCGAGAAGTCGTACGCCCTCATGGAGGGCGGCGTCTACACGTTCACCGTCCACCCCGACGCCTCCAAGCCGCAGATCCGCGACGCCGTGCAGGAGATCTTCGGCGTCAAGGTGGCCAAGGTGAACACCATGAACCGGCCGGGCAAGCGCAAGCGCAACCGCCGCACCTTCACCTACGGCCGGCGTCCCGACACCAAGCGAGCGATCGTCACCCTCGTCGAGGGCGACTCGATCGACCTGTTCCAGGATTGAGGCGAGGCTCCGCGATGGCACTCCGCAAGCGCAAGCCCACCAGCCCGGGCCGCCGGTTCCAGACCGTGGCCGACTTCTCCGAGCTCACCCGGGACAAGCCCGAGCGGTCGCTCGTCGACCGCAAGCCCTCGACCGGCGGGCGCAACGTCCACGGCCGCAAGACCGCGCGCCACCGCGGCGGCGGCCACAAGCAGCGGTACCGCGTCATCGACTTCCGCCGCAACAAGGACGGCGTCCCCGCCAAGGTGGCCGCCATCGAATACGACCCCAACCGGTCTTGCCGCATCGCCCTGCTCCACTACCTCGACGGCGAGAAGCGCTACATCCTGGCGCCCCGCGACGTCGAGGTCGGCGACCTGCTGCAGTCCGGCCAGGGCTCCGAGATCCGGCCCGGCAACGCCCTCCCGCTGCGCTACATCCCGGTCGGCACCACGGTGCACAACGTCGAGCTCAAGCCCGGCGCCGGCGGCAAGATGGCCCGCTCCGCGGGATCGTCGGTGGTGCTGCTGGCCAAGGAGGGCGCCTACGCCACCCTGCGCCTGCCGTCCACCGAGATGCGTCGGGTGTCGATCGACTGCCGCGCCACCGTCGGCGAGGTCGGCAACCCCGAGCACGAGCTGGTGAAGGTCGGCAAGGCGGGCCGCAACCGCTGGAAGGGCGTGCGCCCGCAGACCCGCGGCGTGGCCATGAACCCGGTCGACCACCCCCTGGGCGGCGGCGAGGGCAAGTCCTCGGGTGGCCGGCACCCGGTGTCGCCGTGGGGACAGCCCGAAGGCCGCACCCGTGGCAAGAACAAGCAGTCCGACAAGCTCATCGTGCGTCGCCGCCGTACCCGCGGCTCGCGGAGGTAACTCTCATGCCGCGTTCTCTGAAGAAGGGTCCCTTCGTGGACGACCACCTGCTGCGCAAGGTGGACGAGCTCAACACCAAAGGGGAGAAGAAGGTCATCAAGACCTGGTCGCGCCGGTCGACGATCATCCCCGACATGGTCGGCCACACGGTGGCGGTCCACGACGGCCGCAAGCACGTGCCCGTCTACGTCACCGAGTCGATGGTGGGGCACAAGCTGGGAGAGTTCGCGCCCACCCGCACGTTCCGCTACCACGCCGGCCAGGAGCGCTCGGCGCGGGGGAGGCGGTAGGCCATGGCTGCGGTTGCGACCAAGACCAACGAGCGCCCGGGCACCCGTGCCCAGATGCGCTACGCCCGGTTCTCGGCGTCGAAGGCCCGTGCCGTCCTCGACCTCATCCGGGGACTGCCGGTGAACGAGGCGGCCGAGGTGCTGCAGTTCACCGAGCGCGGCCCCAGCGTGGTCATCGCCAAGGTGCTGGCCTCGGCCATCGCCAACGCCGAGCACAACGACGAGCTCGACGGCGACACCCTGTACGTGTCGGCCTGCTACGCCGACGAGGGCCCGACCCTCAAGCGCTGGCGGCCGCGGGCCCGGGGCCGGGCCACGCGCATCCGCAAGCGCACGTGCCACATCACGATCATCGTCAGCCCCATGCCCGACGAGATGGCCGCCCGGGTCGAGGCCCGGCAGGCGGCCAGCGCCACCGTCCCCGGTCGGCGAAGCCGCCGGGCGCAGGAGTCCCGCCGGGCCCGCGTCGCCCGCAGCCGGGGCGAGGCGGTGACGGTCGACGCCGAGGAGGCGGCGGAGACCGAGGCCGGCGGCGAGCCGACCGACGAGATGGTCGAGGAAGCCGAAGAGGCCGCAGCCGAGGAGATCGAGGCCGAGGAGGCCGCCGCCGAGGCAGCCGAGGTCGAGGCCGAGGAGAGTGCCGCCGAGGAACCCGACACGACCGAGCCAGCCGAGAACGACGAAGACTCCCCCGAGGAGAGCAAGTAGATGGGTCAAAAAGTCAACCCGTACGGGTTCCGGCTCGGCGTCACCACCGACTGGAAGTCACGCTGGTTCGCCGACCGCGACGAGTACAGCGACAACGTCATCCAGGACTGGAAGATCCGCGACTACCTGATGAGCGAGCTGCCCCACGCCGCCATCAGTCGGGTCGAGATCGAGCGCACCCGCGATCGCCTGCGCATCGACGTCCACACCGCCCGCCCGGGCATCGTCATCGGCAGGCGGGGCAGCGAGGCCGACCGCCTGCGGGCGGGGCTGGCCAAGATCACCGGCAACCCCAAGGTGCAGCTCAACATCCAGGAGATCAAGCAGCCCGAGCTCGACGCCGCCCTCATCGCCCAGGGCGTCGCCGACCAGCTGTCCGCCCGGGTCGCCTTCCGCCGCGCCATGAAGCGTGCCGTGCAGAACGCCCAGAAGGCGGGCGCGCAGGGCATCCAGGTGCAATGCTCCGGCCGCCTCGGTGGCTCCGAGATGGCGCGCACCGAGAGCTACCTCGAGGGTCGCGTGCCGCGGCACACGCTACGGGCCGACATCGACTACGGCTTCCGCGAGGCCCGCACCACCGCCGGCCGCATCGGCGTGAAGGTGTGGCTCTACAAGGGCGACGTGCTGCCCTACAAGTCCCTGAGCGAGGACAAGATCTCCCGCGAGGCCGCCATGGCCGTGGGCGAGACGTCCGGCGCCGGCGCTCCCGGGGGCGCCCAGCGCCGCGTCGTGTCGTCGGCCGCCGGCCGCCGCCGGCCCGCCGAGTCCGCCGAGACGCCGGAGCCGGCCGAGCACGAGCCTCTCATCAAGGAGGCCGATCCCGAGCTGGAGCGCCTCCTGGCCGAGGAGGAAGAGATCGAGCGCCGGGTGCACGACCACCATGAGACGCCCCACTTCCGGCCTGGAGACGAGTAGATGTTGATGCCGCGCAAGGTCGCGCACCGCAAGCACCACCGGGGCCGGATGACCGGCGTCGCCAAGGGCGGCACCGAGGTCAACTTCGGCGAGTTCGGCATCCAGGCGCTGGAGCCGGGCTGGATCACCGCCCGCCAGATCGAGGCCGCCCGTATCGCCATGACCCGCCACATCAAGCGCGGTGGCAAGGTCTGGATCAACGTCTTCCCCGACAAGCCGGTGACCCAGAAGCCGGCCGAGACCCGCATGGGCTCGGGCAAGGGCAACCCCGAGCACTGGGTCGCGGTGGTCAAGCCGGGGCGGGTGCTGTTCGAGCTGTCCTATCCCGACGCCGCGGTGGCCCGGGCCGCCATCGAGCGCGCCATCCAGAAGCTGCCGATCAAGGCGCGCTTCGTCACTAAGGAGGAGGCGTTCTGATGGCCAGGCAGGGCGTCCACGACCTCGATGACGGCACGCTGGTCGACCGGCTGCGCGAGACCAAGGACGAGCTGTTCAAGCTGCGCTTCCAGCTCGCCACCGGCCAGCTGAGCAACTACGCGCGCATCGGCCAGGTGCGCAAGGACATCGCCCGGCTCGAGACCGAGCTCCGGGCCCGTGAGATCAGCGCCGCCGAGGCACTAGAGCAGGAGAACGCGTGATGGCCGAGGCCGCCGCAGCCAACGAGGCCCGGGGTGCGCGCAAGGTCCGTGAGGGTGTCGTGGCGTCCACGGGCATGGACAAGACCGCGGTCGTGGTCGTGACCACCCGCAAGCCGCACCCCCTGTACCGCAAGACGATGGTCCGGACCAGCCGGCTGTACGCGCACGACGAGAACAACGAGCTGCGCGTGGGCGACCGGGTCCGGATCGCCGAGACCCGGCCGCTGTCCAAGCGCAAGCGCTGGCGGCTGGTCGAGATCCTCGAGAGAGCCAAGTAGCCATGATTCAGCAGGAATCGCGACTCAAGGTCGCCGACAACAGCGGCGCCAAGGAGGTGCTCGTCATCAAGGTGCTCGGCGGCTCGCGCCGCCGCTACGCCTCGATCGGCGACATCTTCGTGGCCACCGTGAAGGACGCCATCCCCGGCGCAGCCGTCCGCAAGGGCGACGTCGTCCGCTGCGTGGTGGTCCGCACCAACAAGGAACGCCGCCGTCCCGACGGCAGCTACATCCGCTTCGACGAGAATGCCGCCGTGCTCATCACCCCCGAGCGCAATCCCCGCGGCACCCGCATCTTCGGCCCGGTGGGCCGCGAGCTGCGCGAGAAGCGGTTCATGAAGATCGTCTCCCTCGCACCGGAAGTGTTGTGATGGCAGGTTTGAAGATTCGCAAGGGCGACCGGGTCCGTGTCCTCAGCGGCAAGGACCGCGGCAAGGAGGGCGAGGTCATGCGCGCCATCCCCGCCTCCGGCAAGGTGATCGTCGACGGCGTCAACGTCGCCCGCAAGCACCAGCGCCCCACCCGCGCCACGCAGCAGGGCGGGATCATCGACAAGGACATGCCCCTGCCGCTGTCCAACGTCGCCCTGGTGTGCCCGTCGTGCGGCAAGCCGACGCGGGTGGGTTACAAGATCGACCGCTCGGGCCAGAAGGCCCGGGTCTGCAAGAAGTGCGGGGGTGAGATCACGTGAGCGAGCGAAGCGAGCGAACCATAAGCACAGTGCGTTGCTCGCCGCGAAGCGGCGATGAGCTCACCAGTGCGACCGGTAGGGAGCACCGGTGAGCGCGCAGACCGCAACCGAAGAGCGGGTCGTGCCCCGGCTCAAGGCCCGCTACAACGAGACGCTGCGCGCCGAGCTCCAGCGCGAGCTGGGTCTGCGCAACATCATGCAGGTGCCGCGGCTCGAGAAGATCGTCGTCAACATGGGCGTCGGCGCTGCCACGGCCCAGGCGTCGCTGCTCGAAGGCGCACAGCGTGACCTGAGCGTGATCACCGGCCAGAAGCCGCTGGTCACCCGGGCCCGCAAGTCCATCGCCGGCTTCAAGCTCCGCGAGGGCAACGCCATCGGCGCCAAGGTCACGCTGCGGGGCGACCGCATGTGGGAGTTCCTCGATCGGCTCATCTCGATCGCCATCCCCCGCATCCGCGACTTCCGTGGCCTCAACCCCCGGGCCTTCGACGGTCACGGCAACTACACGTTCGGCTTGACCGAGCAGCTCGTCTTCCCCGAGATCGACTACGACAGCATCGACCAGCCCCGTGGCATGGACATCACCATCGTGACCACGGCAACCACGGACGCCGAGGGAAGGGCGCTCCTGGTGGCGATGGGGTTCCCGTTCCGACGCGAGGGTGTGTGAAGTAAATGGCGAAGAAAGCGCTCATCAACAAGCAACAGCGCAAGCCCAAGTTCAAGGTGCGCGCCTACACCCGGTGCCGCCGCTGCGGGCGGCCGCGGTCGGTGTTCCGGAAGTTCGGCCTGTGCCGGGTGTGCCTGCGCGAGCTGGCGCACGCGGGCGAGCTGCCCGGCGTGACCAAGGCGAGCTGGTGAGGGGAGGCGACACATGACGATGACCGACCCGATCGCCGACATGCTCACCCGCATCCGCAACGCGAACATCGCGATGCACGACGAGGTGCGCATGCCGTCGTCCAAGCTCAAGGAGGCGCTGGCCGGCGTGCTCGAGCGCGAGGGCTACATCGACGGCTTCGCCGTCGAGCAGACGTCCGACCGCCCCGGCCCGACCCTCCGCGTGAAGATGAAGTACAGCCCCGAGCGGGCCCGCACCATCTCCGGCATCCGCCGGGTGTCGAAGCCGGGCCTGCGCGTCTACTCCAAGTCCAACGAGGTGCCCCGCGTCCTCGGCGGCCTCGGGGTGGCGGTGCTGTCGACCAGCCAGGGTCTGCTGTCCGACCGCGAGGCGCGCAAGCGCCGGGTCGGCGGCGAGGTCCTGTGCTTCGTGTGGTGAGGCAGTGAGGCATATCTGACATGTCCCGAATCGGCAAGGCCCCGATCCCCGTGCCCAGCGGCGTCGACGTGACCATCAGCGACGGTCATGTCACCGTGAAGGGCCCCAAGGGCGCGCTCGAGCGCGACATCCCCGAGGTCATCACCGTCCGCCAGGAAGGCGACACGCTCGTCGTCGAGCGGCCCGATGACCAGCGCGAGAACCGGGCCATGCACGGCCTGGTGCGCTCGCTGGTCAACAACATGGTCGTGGGCGTCACCCAGGGCTTCACCAAGGAGCTCGAGATCGTGGGTGTCGGCTACCGGGCCACCGCCCGCGGGCCGGGCGCCCTCGTGCTGGCGCTCGGGTTCAGCCACCCGGTCAACGTCGAGGCCCCCGAGGGGATCACCTTCGAGGTCCCGGCCCCCAACCGCATCGTGGTGAGCGGCATCGACAAGGAGTCGGTCGGCCAGGTGGCCGCCGACATCCGGGCGTGGCGCAAGCCCGAGCCCTACAAGGGCAAGGGCGTGCGGTACGCCGGCGAGTACGTCCAGCGCAAGGCCGGCAAGGCCGGGAAGTAGCGCAGAGGATCATCATGAACAGCGCCAAGTACAAGCGAGACGCCCGCATCAAGCGGCACGCCCGCGTGCGCAAGCACGTGCGGGGCACGGCCCAGCGGCCGCGCCTGGCCGTGTTCCGCTCCAACAAGCACATCTCCGCCCAGGTCATCGACGACGCTGCCGGCCGCACACTCGCAGCGGCGTCGACGCTGGAGGCCGGCGTCCGCAGCGGCGGCTCCACGTCCAACAACGACGCCGCCAGCCGCGTGGGCGAGTTGGTGGCCCAGCGCGCCCGCGAGGCCGGCGTCGAGCGGGTGGTGTTCGATCGAGGCGGCTTCCTCTACCACGGCCGAGTCGCGGCCGTGGCCGAGGCGGCCCGCGAAGCAGGACTGGAGTTCTAGATGCCCAACGGATCCGGCAACCGCGGTTCCCGGCCCCCCCGCGAGCGCGAGCCCCGCGAGAACCCGCGGGCCTCGGGCGACGCCACGTTGCACGAGTCGCGGGTCATCAACATCAACCGGGTGGCCAAGGTCGTCAAGGGCGGCCGGCGCTTCTCGTTCACCGCGCTCGTGGTGATCGGCGACGGCAACGGCCGGGTCGGCCTGGGCTACGGCAAGGCCAAGGAGGTGCCCCTCGCCATCCAGAAGGGCACCGAGGAGGCCCGCAAGAACCTGTTCAAGGTGGCCCTGGCGGGCACGACCATCGTCCACCCCATCATCGGCCAGACGGGCGCCGGCCGGGTGCTGATCAAGCCGGCCGCCCCCGGTACCGGGGTCATCGCCGGCGGCGCCGCCCGGGCGATCCTCGAGGAGGCCGGCATCAAGGACGTGCTGTGCAAGTCGCTGGGCTCGTCCAACCACATCAACGTGGCCCGCGCCACCATCGCCGGCCTCAAGGCGCTCAAGCGCCCCGACGAGGTGGCCGCGCTGCGGGGCCGCCCCGCCGACGAGCTGTTCCCCGCCGGCCTGGTCCAGGCCTACCGCGACAGCGAGCGGGCCCGCACCGAGCCAGCCGAGGCCGTCTAGTGACCACCGACCTCCTCGTCACCCAGGTCCGCTCGTCGATCGGCGCCAAGCCCAAGCACCGGGGCACGCTCCGGGCGCTCGGTCTGGGCCGCATCGGCAAGTCCAACACGCTGCCCGACCGCCCCGAGATCCGGGGGATGATCGCCAAGGTGCCCCACTTGATCTCGGTCGAGGAGCAGGCTGCGGAGACCAAGGCAGAGGCGCCGGTCAAGAAGACGACCGCCAAGAAGCCCGCCGCCAAGGCGGCCAAGAAGACGACCGCGAAGAAGGCGGCCAAAGCCGCGCCAGCCAAAGCCGTCGCGAAGCGAACGCCGACGGGGCGAGGCGGTGAACGTGCCGAGGGAGGCGCCGCCGCAGGCGGCGCTTCGACCGAGGCAAAGAAACAGCCGGCCAAGGCGACGGGCGCCACCAAGAAGTCCGCCACCGAGCAAGAGAGTTAGCCAATGACCATCAAGGTGCACGATCTGAAGCCCGCGCCCGGCTCGACCAAGAGCCGCAAGCGCGTGGGCCGCGGCATCGCCGGCAAGGGCGGCAAGACCGCCGGCCGGGGGATGAAGGGCCAAAGGGCCCGCGACACCGTCCCCGCCAACTTCGAGGGCGGCCAGATGCCGCTGCACATGCGGGTGCCCAAGCTGAAGGGGTTCAACAACCCCTTCCGGGTCGAGTACCAGGCGATCAACCTCGACACCATCGAGGGGTCCGAGCTCGACGAGGTCACCCCCCAGTCCCTGCACGCCAAGGGCCTCGCCCACAAGGGTGCCCTGGTCAAGGTGCTCGGCCGTGGCGAGCTGACCCGCAAGGTCACGGTTAAGGCCCACGCGTTCTCCAAGTCGGCAGAGCAGGCCATCACGGCTGCCGGCGGCACCGTCGAGGTGCTGCCCAAGCCGTGGGGCGACCGGCGGCCGCCGGCCAAGGGCAACCAGTTCGCCAACCGGTAGAGTCCAGGGCCCTCACAAGGCCGATTACCCGCGGCCCGTCCCGACGGGCCAAACTGGCGTACCCGGCACCCGCTGAGCCACCCGCGCTCGACTGACATCGCCCAAGGGGAGAACCGACCGTGCTGTCCAGCCTGCGGAACATGTTCAGGGTCGCCGACCTGCGGAACAAGATCCTGTTCACGCTGGCCATCATCGCCCTGTACCGCTTCGGGTCCTACGTCCCGGCGCCCGGTGTCGACCTCGACGCCGTCGACCAGCTGCGGCGCCAGGCCGAGGACTCCGGCGGCATCCTCGGCTACCTGCAGCTGTTCTCGGGGGCCGGGCTCACCAACTTCGCGGTGTTCGCGCTCGGGATCATGCCCTACATCACGAGCTCGATCATCATGCAGATCCTGACGGTGGTGATCCCCAAGCTCGAGGAGTGGCAGCAGCAGGGGGCGATCGGGCAGCGGAAGATCACCCAGTGGACCCGCTACCTGACCATGGCAATCGCCGTGCTGCAGTCGACGGCCATGGCGTTCCTGTTCCACAACGGCGGCGGCGGGCTGCTCGGCGGCGGTGGTAACCCCACGGGCATCGACGTCCTGCCCGACTTCACCGTGCCCAACGTGCTGCTGGTGGTGCTGGTGCTCACCGCCGGCACGGCGCTGCTCATGTGGATGGGCGAGCTCATCACCCAGCGCGGCATCGGCAACGGCATGTCGCTGCTCATCTTCGCCAGCGTGGTGTCGAGCATCCCGTCCCAGTTCGCTCAGATCAACGCCGAGCGGGGACTGGGCCTGCTCATCCCGTTGGTCATCCTGTTCCTGATCGTGCTGGTCGGCATCGTGTTCATCGAGAACGGCCAACGGCGCATCCCGGTCAACTTCGCCAAGCGGGTGGTGGGGCGCCGCATGTACGGCGGCCAGAGCACCTACATCCCGCTCAAGGTCAACCAGTCGGGCGTCGTGCCGATCATCTTCGCCAGCTCGGTGCTGTACCTGCCGGCGTTGGCCACGCAGGTGCTGCCCTCGAGCGAGGGCAGCTGGGGCGTGTCGGTGCAGCGCTGGGTGGACGACAACCTGCT
The DNA here is from genome assembly GCA_035641315.1 of Acidimicrobiales bacterium. Lineage (GTDB taxonomy): Bacteria > Actinomycetota > Acidimicrobiia > Acidimicrobiales > VFJN01 > DASQUK01. Next base: position 16,962 of record DASQUK010000090.1, read on the forward strand.
GCAGCAGGACTCCATCTTCTACATGCTGCTCTACGGCCTGCTGATCATCGGCTTCGCCTACTTCTACACGGCCATCGCGTTCGACCCGCACAAGCAGGCCGACACCATCCGCAAGCAGGGCGGCTTCATCCCCGGCATCCGGCCGGGGCCGCAGACCGAGCGCTACCTGGCCAAGATCCTGGCCCGCATCACCCTGCCGGGCGCCCTGTTCATCGCCGCCGTCGCACTGCTGCCGACCCTGTTGCTGGCGACCGCCGACGTGAACGCCTTCGCCTTCGGGGGCACCTCCATCCTCATCGCCGTGGGCGTGGCGCTCGAGACGATGAAGCAGATCGACAGCCAGCTGATGATGCGCAACTACGAGGGGTTCCTGCAGTGACCCTTCCCCGGAAGGGGCACAGCGGGCGCGTGCGGGTGGTGGAAGGACCGCCCCGGTGACCACCGGGGTGCGGCTGGTCATGCTGGGCCGGCAGGGCGCCGGCAAGGGCACCCAATGCACGAGGTTGTCGCGCCACTACGTGGTGCCCCACATCTCCACCGGCGAGATGCTCCGCGGTGCCGCCAAGGAGGGCACGGAGCTCGGTCGGAAGGCGGCCGAGATCATGAACGAAGGTGGCCTGGTACCCGACGACATCATGATCGGCATCGTCGAGGAGCGGCTCGACCAGAACGACACCACGCGGCGGGGGTACGTGCTCGACGGGTTCCCCCGCACGATCCCGCAAGCCGAGGCACTGGCGCAGATCACTGCCGCCCGCCCGCTCGACGTGGTCATCGACCTGGACGTGCCCCACAAGGTCGTGCTCCATCGCCTGGCCAGCCGGCGGGTGTGCGCCGACTGCGGCGCCAACTACTCGGTCGACAAGCCGCCACGCTACGACTGGGTGTGCGACAACTGCGGCGGCGAGGTGGAGCAGCGCGAGGACGACACGCCCGCCGCAATCGAGAAGCGCCTTGCCGAGTACGAGCGCGAGACGGCGCCGCTGATCGATTGGTACTGCGAGCGGGCGCTCCTCGAGGTCGTGGACGGCCAGGGCAGCACCGACGAGGTGTCGCAGCGCCTGTTCGCCCTCATCGACCTGCGCCGCGGCAGCTAGGGGGCGGCGGCGTTGGTGCGGGGTCGACGGGACACAGAGGGACGCCGCACCACCGGGCGGCGCTCGGTCGAGGAGATCCGCACCATGAGGCGGGCCGGCCGGGTGGTGGCCGAGATGCACGACCGGATCCGCCGGGCCCTGCGCCCCGGCGTCACGTCGCTGCAGCTCGACGCCATCGCCCGCGAGGTGCTCGAGCGGCGCGGCGCCCGGTCCAACTTCCTCGGCTACCACGGCTACCCGGCGGTTATCTGCGCCAGCCCCAACGACGTGGTGGTGCACGGAATCCCCGATGGCCGGGTGCTCCAGGAGGGCGAGATCATCTCCATCGACTGCGGCGCGATCGTCGACGGCTACCACGGCGATGCGGCATTCACGGCCGGCATCGGCGCGATCGACGCCGAGGCGCAGCGGCTCATCGACGTCAGCCGCCAGGCGCTCGACGCCGGGATCGCCGAGCTGGTGGCGGGCGCCCGGCTCGGCGACCTGGGCGCCGCAGTGCAGTCCACGGTGGAGGGGGCCGGATTCAGCGTGGTGCGGGACTACGTGGGCCACGGCATCGGCACGGCCATGCACGAGCCGCCCGACGTGCCCAACGTGGGGCGGCGGGGACAGGGCAGGCGAGTGGCGGCCGGTGACGTGTTCGCGGTGGAACCGATGGTGTGCGCCGGCGGCGACGAGACGGAGGTGCTGGCCGACGGCTGGACGGTGATCACGCTCGACGGTTCCCGGGCCGCCCACTGGGAGCACACCGTGGCGGTCACCGAAGACGGGCCCGAGATCCTCACGCTCCCGTAGCGGGTAGTTGCGATTCTGCCCGCGTTCACTCGCTATATGAGCGGTGAGCGCGGGCAGAAACGTCTACTGGGGGTCAGTCGTCGTCGTTACCGCTGCCCTCGTCGTCCTCATGGTCGGCGCTGGAGCCCACGACGTTGAAGTCCCGGTCGAGCTGGACGTCGACCTGGCTGCCGTCGTCGAGCGTGACCTCGACCTCGTAGTAGCTCTCCTCGTCGCCGACCTCGGTCTCGGTCACCCGGCCCTCGCCGGTCTCCTCGAGGGCGGCGTCGCTGGCGCGGTCGAGGGCCTCGCCGGTGATGGGTGCCTCGTCGTCGTCGCCGCCACCAGCGGCGGCGATCCCCGCTCCCGTTCCGACGGCGACGGCCGCTGCGGCGGCGGACGCAGCGATCAGCTTGGTCTTGCGGTTCACGGTTGCCTCCTCAGGTCCACCCCATCAGGATCGCACGTGCCCGCTGAACCCACGCTGAAACCCGCCGTGGTCATTCCGGGGCCGTGTCCTCACCGTCCGTAGCGGGCAGCCGGACCTCGAAGCGGGCGCCGCCGAGGTCGCTGTCGCCGATCGAGATCGTGCCGTGGTGGGCGCCGACGACCTCGGCCACGATCGCCAGCCCTAGCCCGCTGCCGCCGGCGTCGCGGGCCCGGGCGTCGTCCAGCCGGACGAACCGCTCGAACACCCGCTGCCGGTCGGCCGGGGCGATGCCCGGCCCGTCGTCGTCCACGGCCAGCACGACGTCGCCGTCCCGCTCGTCCAGGGCGAACGCCACCTGCGAGGTGGCGTGGCGGGCGGCGTTGTCCCCCAGGTTGCGCAGCACCCGCCGCAGCGCCGCCCGGTCGCCGCTGACCCGGCCCGCCGAGACGCGCGACGTGTCGACCCGCGGCGCCGCCGTGTCGCGCAGCCGCCGGGCCTCCTCGAACACCAGGTCGTCGACGTCGACCGGGCGCTGCCGCAGCTGCAGCGTGTGCTCGTCGGCCCGCACGAGGAGCAGCAGGTCGTCGACCAGGCGCTCGACCCGGAGGTTCTCGGCCGCGACGGTCTCGGCCAGGGCGCCGACGGTCGTCCGCTCGGGGTGGGCCTGGGCGACCTCGGCGTGCTGGCGGATCGACGCCACCGGCGAGCGCAGCTCGTGCGAGGCGTCGGCGACGAACCGGCGCTGCCGGGCCTGGCCCCGTTCCAGGCGCTCGAGCATGGCGTTCATGGTGGTGGCCAGGCGGGCGATCTCGTCGCTGCCCGCCGGGGTCGGGACCCTACGGTCGAGGTCGGCCGAGGAGATGGCGTCCACCTCGCGGCGGATCGCCTCCACCGGCGCCAAGGCCCGCCCCACGACCAGCCAGGTCGTGGCCGCCGCCGCCACCAGCAGGAGCGGCAGGCCGATCCATAGCAGGTCGGTGACCACCGCAGTCGACTCACCGACGGTGTCGAGCGTGCGGGCGGCGATGACCGTGTAGCGACCGGCGTCGGCCGCGACCGCGAGGAACTCGTCGTCCTCGCCAGGAACGGTGATCTCGGCGGATTCGCCCGGCGCCAGCGGTGCCACCGGCTCCGCGAGGTCCGAGACGAACGAGCTGGCGTCCACGACGTCGCCGTCGCGGTCCACGATCTGGATGAACAGGTCGTCGTCCTCGTCGCCCTGGTCGGCCGCCACGAACGACGGAGGTGTGCCCGCCTCCAGCGCCGCGGCGGTGTCCCTGGCCCGCACGCGGGCGGCGTCACGCACCTCGTCGGTCAGGGCGTCCCGCATGGCCCACACCAGCGCGATCCCGCCCGCTAGGAGCGCCAAGCCGACAAGCACCGTGGCGGCGACCGTGGTGCGGACCCGTACCGTCACGGGACCAGCCTGTAGCCGGCGCCTCGCACCGTCTCGATCGAGGCCCGGCCGAAGGGACGGTCCAGCTTGTTGCGCAGGCGTCGCACGTAGACCTCGACGATGTTGGGGTCGCCCTCGAAGTCGACGTCCCACACGTGGTCGAGGATGTCGCGCTTGGACACCACCTCGCCCTGTCGCCGCAACAGGAACTCGACCAGCGCCAGCTCGCGGGCGGTCAGCTCGAGCTCGACGTCGCCCCGCCAGACGCGCCGGGTCGCCGGATCCATCCGCAGGTCGCCCGCGACCAGCACGGCGGGCCGCTCCCGGGCGCCTCGCCGCAACAGTGCCCGCAACCGCGCCACCAGCACGGCGTGCGAGAACGGCTTGGTCAGGTAGTCGTCGGCGCCGGTGTCGAGCGCCTCGACCTCGTCCCACTCGCCGTCCTTGGCGGTGAGCATGAGGATCGGCGTCCACACGCCCTCGTCGCGCAGCGTCCGGCACACCCGGTAGCCGTTGAGCCCCGGCAGCATGATGTCCAGGACGATGGCGTCGTACGGCTCCTCGCGCGCCCGCCACAGTCCCGTGGTGCCGTCCGCCGCCACGTCGACGGCGAACCCGTCGGCCTCGAGCCCGGCACGCAGGCCCGCGGCGAGCCGGTCCTCGTCCTCGACGACCAGCACCCGCATCGACCGTCCACCGTAGGCCGCTGCGGCTGAACCGGCGCTGAACGGCCGGGCCGGGGTCGGGCAGGGACCGGCGGGGTCAGGCCTCCTCGGCGCCGGGGACCCCCGCTTCGATGGCCCAGGTCCGTCCGGTGGTGACGGGCGCATCGGGCTGGAGCACCGTCTCGACCTGCTGGTAGCGGGCCACGAGACGATGGCGGTCGACGTCGCAGCGCACGTAGCCGCGGTGCCGGGTGTCGGCCCAGCGAACGTGGGGCAGCGCCGAGATGAGCTGCTCGGCGATGTCGGCGAGCTCGGGGTCGAAGCCCGAGCTGATGGATGTGCCGACCAGCTCGGTGCCCCGGACCACGCTGCTCGGCGTGCCGTCGGGGTTCTCGCCGACCAGGTCGGCCACGCCGGCGGCGTGGATGTCCCCGGTGATGACCACGGGGTTGGGCGTGCGGGTGGCGGCCACCTGGTCGAGTAGGCGGCGTCGGGCGGCGGCGTAGCCATCCCACTGGTCGAGGTTGTAGAGGGCCCCGCCCAGGGGCATGGACGTCATCACCATCTGGTTGGCCAGCACGTCCCAGGTCGCCTTGGACTTCCGCAGGCTGCGGCCCAGCCACGCCTCCTGCTCGGCGCCCAGCAGGCTCCGCTCCGGCGCCGTGCGGTCCGCGCAGGTGGTACCGATGTCGTTGGTCCCGCAGGGCTGGTCGGCGCGGTACTGGCGGGTGTCGAGCACGTGGAACCGGGCCAGCCTGCCCCAGTCGACGCCGCGGTAGATGCGCAGGTCGGGGCCGGTGGGCGGCGGCAGGCGCACCGGCTGGTGCTCCCACCAGGCCTGGTAGGCGGCGGCCCTGCGGACGGCGAAGCCGGGCGCTTCGGCCGGCACCTGGGGGACGAGGCCGGCGTAGTTGTTCTCGACCTCGTGGTCGTCCCAGGTCACCACCCACGGGCAGGCGGCGTGGATGCCCTGCAGCACCGGGTCGCCCTTGTAGAGCCCGTAGCGGTTGCGGTAGGCGTCGAGCGTCGTGATCTCGGGGCTGTTGTGCTGGCGGGGGGCGGTCGGATTGGCGCCGCCCTCGTAGATGTAGTCGCCGAGGTGGACGACGAGGTCGGGGTCTTCACTCGGGGCGAAGGCCCACGCCGGCCAGAAGCCGTCCTGCCAGTCCTGGCAGGAGGCGAACAGGAAGCGCAGCCGGTCGCCCCGTCCTCGGACGGGCGCGGTGCGGGTGCGGCCGACGGGGCTGACCTGGTCGCCGACCCTGAAGCGGTAGAAGTACCAGGCGTCGGGGCGCAGGTGGCGCACGTCCACGTGGACCGAGTGGGCCCACGCCGGCGACGCCGTGATCGTCCCCGCCCGCACCACGCGGCGGAAGCGCTCGTCGGCGGCCACTTCCCATCGGACCGGCACGTCGACGGCCGGCATCCCGCCGCCGACGAGCGGTGCGGGTGCGAGGCGGGTCCACAGCACGACGCCGTCGGGGACGGGATCGCCCGAGGCCACGCCCAGCGAGAACAATCCCTCGGGCAGGTTGGGGACCTGCCTGGGTGATCCGGGTGATGCGGCCGGACGCCCGTGGGCGGCCTGGCCCAGCCCGGCCAACGGCAGGGCCAGCAGCGCCCCACCCGCCCCGGTCACGAATCGACGGCGCGACAGTCCGTCCGTCCGGTCGGTGTTCCCCATGGTCCCCTCCAACATGTTCCCCGCTCTTTGGCGCCCTCGGCGCCGGGCCGCTCGGGCCACGGCCTCGCCTGTCGGCTCGGCCTCTGCGCGCACCCCAGCTCGACCCGCCTCGGCTACGGTAGCCAACGTCGTCGACCGGCAGGCGACTGCCCAGAAAACGGGCGGTGTCCTGTTCGTGCGCGGAGTTTTCCCCGGTGAGGTGCCGCGCTAGCATATTCAGTCGGCTCTCGGCGCCCTTTCGGCTGTCCATGCGCGCCCCGAGCCTCGGCACCCACAGCAGTACGAGGAGCAACCCCCTGCCGAAGTCCAAAGAAGACGCGATCGTCCTCGAGGGGACTGTCATCGAGCCTCTTCCCAACGCCATGTTCAGGGTTGAGCTCGAAAACGGCCACAAGGTGCTGGCCCACATCTCCGGGAAGATGCGCATGCACTACATCCGCATCCTGCCGGGGGATCGTGTGCAGGTGGAGCTCACCCCCTACGACCTCAGCCGGGGTCGCATCACCTATCGCTACAAGTGAACCGGGGCAAGACGATGAAGGTCCGACCCAGCGTCAAACCAATCTGTGAGAAGTGCAAGGTGATCCGCCGCCACGGGCGCGTGCAGGTCATCTGCAGCAACCCGCGCCACAAGCAGCGCCAGGGCTAGAGGAACGAACCGAATGGCACGCATCGCCGGCGTCGACATCCCCCGCGAGAAGCGGTTGGAGATCTCCCTGACCTACATCTTCGGCATCGGGCGCACCCGCTCGGCCGAGATCTGCAGCGCGCTCGACATCAACCCCGATACCCGGGTGCGCGACCTCACCGACGACGAGGTCGCCCGCATCCGCAACCACATCGAGACCGCGTTCAAGGTCGAGGGCGACCTGCGCCGCGAGGTCCAGCAGGACATCAAGCGCAAGATGGAGATCGGCTGCTGGCAGGGCCTGCGCCACCGCAAGGGCCTGCCCGTGCACGGCCAGCGCACCCAGACCAACGCCCGCACCCGCAAGGGCCCCAAGAAGACGGTCGCCGGCAAGAAGAAGGTCCGCAAGTAATGGCCAAGCCCAAGTCGCCCGGTGGCCGTCGGCCGCGTCGGCGCGAGCGCAAGAACGTCGGTCACGGCGTGGCGCACATCAAGAGCAGCTTCAACAACACGATCGTCACCTTCACCGACCAGGGCGGCAACGTCGTGTCGTGGGCGTCGGCCGGCAACGTCGGCTTCAAGGGCTCCCGCAAGTCCACGCCGTTCGCCGCGCAGACCGCCGCCGAGGCCGCCGCCCGCCGGGCGATGGACCACGGCGTCCGCAAGGTCGATGTGCAGGTCAAGGGCCCGGGGTCGGGCCGTGAGACCGCCATCCGCTCGATCCAGAACGTCGGCATCGAGGTCACCGGCATCAAGGACGTGACCCCCGTCCCCCACAACGGCTGCCGCCCGCCCAAGCGGCGCCGGGTCTGAGCCGAAGGAGCACGCACGATGGCCCGCTACACAGGTCCCAAGGCACGAGTCTCCCGCCGCCTCGGCGTCAACATCTGGGGCACGTCCGGTGAGAACCGGGCGCTCGAGCGCCGCCCCTACCCGCCCGGCGAGCACGGGCGCAGCCGCCGGCGCAATGCCTCCGAGCACCTCCTCCAGCT
>DASQUK010000091.1:0-11337 GCA_035641315.1 Acidimicrobiales bacterium
CGTCGAGATGTGCATGCCCGGCGACAACACCACCATGACCGTCGAGCTCATCGCCCCCATCGCCATGGACGAGGGCCTCCTCTTCGCCATCCGCGAAGGCGGCCGCACCGTCGGCTCCGGCCGCGTCACCAAGATCATCAAATAGGAGACCACGATGGCCAAGGCCAGCGAGAAGCGGGTGCACGTCACGCTCGAGTGCACGTCGTGCAAGCGTCGCAACTACATCACCACCAAGAACAAGGTGAACGACCGCGAGCGCATCGAGATGAAGAAGTACTGCCGCTGGGAGCGCCAGCACACGGTTCACAAGGAGACGCGCTAGGGCGCGCCAACCCGGCGTCGAGCGACCGCCCCACCCTCCGGGCAGTCGCCCTTCTGTCCTGTCACGAAACCGCCACGTAACAAACGTCGCTACCCGGGAGTCTGAACGGCCGATGCCACAAGACGTGGCCGAACTGGTCGCCGCCGCCAAAGACGGCGATCGAGAAGCGTTCGACGAGCTGGTGCGGGTCACCTACGCGGACACCTACACCCTCGCCTACCGGCTGACAGGTAACGAGGAAGATGCGCGAGACGTGGTTCAGGACGCATATCTCCGGGCCTTCCGGGGCCTACGGCGCTTCCGTGGTGACGCCCTGTTCTCCACGTGGATGTACCGCATCACCGCCAACTGCGCCGCCACGCAGCTCGGCAAGCGGGCCCGGCACCGGCACGAGGAGCTCGACGACGGCGCCCCGTTCGCCGATCGCCGGCCCGACCACGACCCGCAGCTCCGGGCCGACGCCGACGACCTCCGCGCCCGCCTGCACGCCGCCCTCGACGCACTGCCGCCCCGGCTGCGGGCGGTCGTCGTGCTGCGGGACGTCTACGAGCTGTCCCACGAGTCGATCGCCGCGGAGCTCGGCATCTCCGAGACCGCGGCCAAGGTGCGCTTGCACCGGGCGCGCCACAAGCTGCGGGACCACCTGTTCCCCCGGCGAGATGGCGAGGCGTCCCGTGCGGTGTGAGCCCGCCCGCTCGGGCGTGGCCACGGCCGACGTGGCCGCAGGAGGTGGTCCCCGTGCGGTGTGAGGACATCGCCGAAGAGCTGGCAGCCGCCGCCGAAGGCGACACCCTGTTGGCCCGTTCCCAGCGCCGCCACGTCGAGCGCTGCCTGCGCTGCCAGGCCGAGGTCGTGCAGTACCGCCGGCTGCTGCGGGCCATGCGCTCGCTGCGCACCGAGGTGCTCGAGCCGGCGCCCGGCCTGCTGGCCGACATCCTCGCCAACATCGAGGGCGCCGGGGAGCGGCACGCCGTCCGCTCGCTGCTGTCCGGTCGCCGGGTCGCCTACCTGGGTGGGCTCGCCGCCGCCACGGCCGCCGGTGCGGCCGGCGCAATCGTCTTCGCCACCCGCACCCGCCGCGCCCGCCTCGCAAGCTGACCCGTCCAGCGGGAGCTTTTCCGGGTCGACAGCGCGAACCTGGTGCCATGTTCGACCTCGACGAGTTCCTGACGGAGTGCCAACGGGCACTGAACGAGACCGAGCCGCGGCGGGCCATCCGGGAGGTGCTCACCCGGGCGGTGGACCGGCCCGACGACGTCGCCGCCGCCCTCCGCCCGTCCGAGGGCGGCATCAGCCTCCTGCATCACGCCCCGGACCTCACCGTGCTGCACGTCGTGTGGGCGCCGGGCATGCGCCTGTTCCCCCACGACCATCGCATGTGGGCCGCCATCGGGATCTACGCCGGGCAGGAGGACAACACCTTCTACCGCCGGTCGGCACCTGGTGAGCGCACGCTCACCGAGTCGGGTGGCAAGGAGTTGGCGGTCGGCGACGTGCTCGTCCTCGGCGACGACGCCATCCACGCGGTCGCGAACCCCAAGGCGCACCTGACCGGCGCGATCCACGTGTACGGCGGCGACTTCGTCAACCAGCCCCGCAGCCAGTGGGGACCCGGCCCGCGGGAGGAGCGCCCGTACGACATGACCGTGGTGAACGAGCAGTTCGCCGAAGCCAACCGCGCCTGGCGCGAGCAGTCGTAGCAAATCAAGGGCGAGGCGGGCCGACCGCGATGGTCGGCCCGGTTCGATCGTCGCGAGGGAGGCGGGGCAGCGCGTGGCGCCGAGGATGCGAGCCGCTGCCGCCGCTTGATGGGCCGGCGGCGGTAGGCTCGCACCGCAGGCGACAGGACCCGCGGCCCCGCCGGAAGGGCCGTTGTCGTGCCAGGTCAGGCAAGGGCTACGCTGTCACGGTTCACCCCCAAGGGCAGTAGCTCAACTGGCAGAGCAGCGGTCTCCAAAACCGCAGGTTGGGGGTTCGAGTCCCTCCTGCCCTGCTCTTCCCCGCTTCCCGATCCATCCCATCCGAGGGTCTCGCCATGGCGATGAACCGACAGACCAAGCGGCAGCTCCAACGCCAGGGGCAGCTCGGCGCCGACGGCGCCCCGGCCACTCGCAAGCGGCCGGCGCCGCAAGCGCCGCGCCCGGCCGAGGGGCGCACCAGCCCCGCGCAGTTCCTTCGGGAGGTGCGGGGCGAGCTGCGCAAGGTGGCGTGGCCCACCCGCAGCGAGGTCATCAACTACTCGATCATCGTGCTGTTCGCGGTGGTGATCCTGACCGCATACATCGCGCTCCTGGACTTCGGTTTCGGGGAAGCGATCTTCAACCTGTTCGAACGATGAGTGACATAGGCACCGACACCGACGAAACACAGCCCGACACCCCCCAGACGCCCGGCACCCCGGACGACGAGGTGAGCCGCGAGGCCGAGACCGACGCCACCGCTGCGGAGGCCGACGCCGTGGCTGGCGATGCTGCCGAGCTTGCCGAGACCCCCGACGAGTCCCTGGCCACCCCCGCCGACGAGTTCGACGAAGCCGCGGCCGACGAGGTCGAGGCCGCCACCAACGGCGCCGCCGAGGCCGTGACCGAGGATGAGTCCACCGGTGACGAGGTGATCACCGAGGACGAGCTGCTCGAGCCGCCGCCGGCCGAGAGCCCCTACGACCGACCGGGCCGCTGGTTCGTCGTCCACACCCAGTCGGGCTACGAGAAGAAGGTCAAGCAGAACCTCGAGGCCCGCATCGTCTCCATGAACGCGGAGGACGCCATCTACGAGGTGGTCATCCCCATGGAGGACTACGTCGACTTCCGCAACGGCAAGCGGGTCGTGGCCCAGCGGAAGATGTTCCCCGGCTACCTGCTGGTCCGGGCCCGGCTCGACGACCAGGCGTGGTTCGTCATCCGCAACACCCCCGGCGTGACCGGCTTCGTGGGCCAGGGCGCCAAGCCGTCGCCCCTGCCCCGCCGCGACGTCGAGTCCTTCCTCGTACCCAAGGGTGGCACCGAGGAGCAGGTCGCCCAGCGCGCCAAGCCCCGGCTGGAGTACGAGATCGGCGAGACCGTGCGGGTCAAGGAAGGCCCGTTCGCCGACTTCTCGGGCGAGGTCATCGAGCTCAACGAGGACCAGCTCAAGCTCAAGGTGCTGGTCAACATCTTCGGCCGCGAGACGCCGGTCGAGCTCGAGTTCAGCAAGGTCGCCAAGCTCTAACTAGCGCGAACTCCAATTTTCGCGGCAGACTTGTCGGCCGCCCGCAGCGCGCCCGTCCGTGGCGCCGCTCCCAGGTCTTCGAGAGGAATCCCATGGCCAAGAAGAAGGTGCTGGCCGTCGTCAAGATCCAGATCCCCGCCGGCCAGGCCACGCCCGCGCCCCCGGTCGGCACGGCGCTCGGCCCCCACGGCGTGGCCATCATGGACTTCTGCAAGGCCTACAACGCCGCCACCGAGTCGCAGCGCGGCACGATCGTGCCGGTGGAGATCACCGTCTTCGAGGACCGGACCTTCACCTTCATCCTCAAGACCCCGCCGACGCCCGTGCTGCTGCGCGAGGCCGCCGGCATCGAGAAGGGGTCGGTGGCCCCCGGGCGTGAGGGCGCCGGCAAGGTGACCGATGCCCAGATCGAAGAGATCGCCAAGATCAAGATGCCCGACCTCAACGCCTACGACCTCGAAGCCGCCAAGCTGCAGGTCGCCGGCACCGCCCGCTCGATGGGCATCGAGGTCGCCTGAGTCGGCCCGAAGGGGCCGACGGGGCCCGAGCGGCCCGGCACGAAGTGCCAAGAGCGTGAAGCAACTGACCATCCGTTCAACGGCTGGACCGGGACCACCTCGCCCGGCCGCCGACGAGACCACACCGAGGGAGCCACCATGGCGCAAGGCAAGAAGTACCGCGACGCGCTGAAGCGCTTCGATCGCGAGCGGCTGCACACCTCGCCCGAGGCCGTCGACATCATCGGTTCGCTGGCCAAGGCCAACTTCGACGAGACCGTCGAGCTGGTCGTGCGGCTCGGGGTCGATCCCCGCAAGGCCGACCAGATCGTGCGGGGCACCGTGGCATTGCCATCCGGCACCGGCAAGGACGTCCGGGTGGCGGTGTTCGCCGCAGGCGAGGCCGCCACCGCAGCCCGCGAGGCCGGCGCCAACATCGTCGGATCCGACGATCTGGCCGAACAGATCCAGGGCGGCATGCTCGACTTCGATGTCACCATCGCCACGCCCGACCTGATGCCAGTCGTCGGCCGCCTGGGCCGCGTGCTCGGTCCCCGGGGCCTGATGCCCAACCCCAAGTCCGGCACGGTCACCCCCGAGGTGGCCAAGGCCGTGGCCGACTTCAAGGGCGGCAAGGTCGAGTACCGCACCGACCGCTACGGCAACGTCCACGTGCCGATCGGCAAGGTCTCGTTCACGGCGGCGGCGCTGCTCGACAACTTCCGGGCGGTCATCGACGAGCTCAACCGGGCCAAGCCGGCGTCGGCCAAGGGCCGTTACGTCCGCCGGGTCACGCTGTCGTCGACCATGGGTCCCGGCGTCAAGGTCGACCCCACCCGGCTGCGGGCGGGGATCGACGAGGCGGCCTAGAAGGCGCACCGCAGGTGCGCATGTGGCCCGAGCGGCCCGCTGCGAAGCAGCAAGAGCGGGAAACTCGGCGCGATAGCGGCCGCTGCCGCTAGGCTCGCTCTTCACAACCAACTTCGCTCGCCGAAGACCTCCGGTGCCCCTCGGGGCGCAAAGGGCCCGCGTGCCCGCCTGAGTAGGCGGACTCCACGACACCTCGCCGGTGACCGCCGGCGCCGTGCCTCGGGACGTTCGCTGGCTGCGAGCGTCCGAGCACAGGAGAGGAGGTGTCGATGGAGAACCCGAGACCGGAGAAGGTTGCGGTGGTGGACGAGGTGCAGGAGCGCTTCGCCCAAGCCAGCGCCGCCTTGCTGACCGAGTACCGCGGCCTCGACGTGTCCGCCATCGGCGCGTTGCGCCGGGCGCTGCGCGACGCCGGCGGCGAGTACAAGGTCTACAAGAACAGCCTGGTGCGGTTCGCGGCCCGCAACGCGGGCCTCGAGCTCGACGAGCTGCTGATCGGTCCGACCGCCATCGCCTTCGTCGGCGAGCGTCCCGACGGCGAGCCCGGCGACGCCGTGATGGTGGCCAAGGCCCTGCGCGACTTCGCCCGCACCAACCCCGCGTTGGTCGTCAAGGGCGGTGTCATGGCCGACAAGGCGCTCAGCGCCGAGGAGGCCCGCGCCCTGGCCGACATCGAGCCCCGCGAGGTGCTGCTGGCCCGGCTCGCCGGTGCGTTCGCTGCCCCGATGCAGCAGTTCGCCGGCCTGCTCCAGGCGCTGCCGCGCAACTTCGCGTACGGCCTCCAGGCCCTCATCGACAAGGGGAGCGAGGCCGCCGCGCCCGCTCCCGCCACAGACACCACTGCCGAGACCACCCCTGAGGAGAAGTAGAGAAATGGCAACCAAGGAAGAGATCCTCGAGTCGATCTCCAACATGACCGTCCTCGAGCTGAGCGAGCTGCTCAAAGACTTCGAGGAGCGCTTCGGCGTCACCGCCGCCGCTCCCGTCGCCGTCGCCGCGCCCGCCGGGGGCGGAGCGGCCGAGGGCCCCGTCGAGGAGGAGAAGGACGAGTTCGACGTCGTCCTCACCCAGGCCGGTGGCCAGAAGATCGCAGTCATCAAGGAGGTGCGCTCGCTCACCAGCCTGGGCCTCAAGGAGGCCAAGGACGTCGTCGAGTCCGCCCCCAAGGCCGTGCTCGAGAAGGTCAACAAGGAAGAGGCCGAGAAGGCCAAGGCAGCCCTCGAGGGCGCCGGCGCCACGGTCGAGCTGAAGTAGAGCGAATGGCCGTGAGGCAATAGCCGCCGCCAACGGACTCTGGAGGCGATAACCGCCGGATACGGCGGTCATTGCCTCGACTCTTGGTGAGCGGCGGCTATTGCCTCGGGCGCTCGGCCCCTTTCAACGCCGCGGTGGCGGCGGTGGCCTGCTGGACGGCCTCGGTTGGGTCGAAGCCGTGTTCGGCGAGCCAGCCGACCTCGGCCAGCAGGCGCAGTGCCCGGTACACCGGCCGGGACCGGTCCATCCACGCCCGCAGCTCGGCGTTGGCGCCGTAACCGTCGAGCACCGCCGGCAGCCGTTCGGGGGAGCGCATGGTCAGGACGGCCAGGTCCCAGGTCGGGTCGCCCCGGCGAGCGTCACCGAGATCGAGCAGTCCGACGACCTCGTGGGCGTCGTTCAGCCGCACGTGGATCGGCACGCAGTCGCCGTGCAGGGTGACGCCGCCAGGCGGGGCGGACCACGACTCGGCCCGCGAGCGCACCAGGCCCTCCACCGCGGCCGGCACGGCGTCGACGACGCGCCCCTCCAACCCGGCGGCTCGGCTGCGCCGTCCCCAGTGGTCCGCCATCGCAGCGAGCCCCGCCGGCCAGCCGTGCCGGCCGGCGAATCCGCCCAGGCCCGGCACCTCCACCTCGTGCAGCCGTCGGATCGTCGCCCCGGTCGCCGCCCACGCCCGCGCCGGCCGGTCCGGCGAGAGCCAGCCGCCCTCGATCCGCTCCAGCACCAGTACGGCCGGCGGCCCGGGCGCCCGGGCCAGCAGCGCCGGGACGGCCACACCCGCACGCCGGGCGGCGCACAGCACGGCGGCCTCGGCGTCCGCGCGCCGACGCTCGAGCACGGCCTTGGCGATCGCGGGGCGGCCGTCGGGCAGCGCCACCTCGAGCACGCAGCGCTCGTGGTGATCGACCAGGGTGTCGACCACCCGAACGGGCCCGCCGAACAGCCCGGCCACCTGGTCCAACACCCGGTCTCTGAGCCCCACCGAACGCCTCCGCATGGCCTCTGCAACCCGTCTGGAACGCCTCCCCCTTGACCAAATGGCCTCGGGGGCTTACCCTGCCCGCAGCCTTTCGGCCCGTCCGGGGTGACGCTTGTTACACCCCCGGTACTGTGTGCCGTGTCGCGGGTTGTGTTCGTGCCCGCAATGCCCTAGCATTGTGAGTTGCCGTGCGTCTTCGGTCTCGCCTTCGCGACCCTCAAACCTGCTGGGGCGCGCCCGCGCACGGTTCATCGTCGTCACCGGCTTGGTCATGGCTCCGCGGTGTGCGCGCGGCGGGCTGTGCCGACCGAACCCACTGAGGAGCGATTCGTTGTCCACTCGCATCCGGGATCGGTATTCGTTCGCGAACATCGAGGAAGCCCTCCCCCTCCCCGACCTGATCGCGATCCAGCGGAAGTCCTTCAACTGGTTCCTCCAAGAGGGACTCAAGGAGACCTTCGCCGATATCTCCCCCATCAAGGACTTCACCGAGACCCTTCAGCTCGAGCTGGAGTTCGACCCCGACGACGAGGACCTGCGCCCGCCGCCCAAGTTCTCGGTCGAGGAGTGCAAGGAAAAGGACATGACCTACTCGGCGCCCATCTTCGTGCGCGCCCGGTTCGTCAACGCCTCGACCGGTGAGATCAAGGAGCAGACGGTCTTCATGGGCGACTTCCCCATGATGACCGACAAGGGCACGTTCGTGATCAACGGCACCGAGCGGGTGGTGGTCAGCCAGCTCGTCCGGTCGCCGGGCGTCATCTTCGAGCCGGGCGAGCGCTACCGCCTCCGCAACCTGGCCAAGCACCAGCTCGTCAAGGGCACCATCCACCCCTACCGCGGCGAGTGGATCGAGTTCGACGTCGAGCAGAAGCCGGGCAAGGACGTCACCGCCGGCACCCGCGTCGCCCGCAAGCGCCGCCTCAGCCTGTTCGTCCTACTCCGGGCCCTGGGCTACGACGAGGAGAACGCCCCCGGGTTCCTCGACGCCTTCGTGCGCCAGTTCCCGTTCCTCGAGGGCCAGTGGGAGAAGGACCGCGACGTCGCCCCCACCCAGGACGAGGCGCTGGTCGAGATCTACAAGCGGGCCCGTCCCGGCGAGCCGCCGTCGGTGGAGTCGGCCCGGGTCTACTTCCGCAACGCCTTCTTCGAGTCGCGCCGCTACGACCTGTCGCGGGTCGGCCGCCACAAGCTCGACCGAAAGCTCGGCCCCGAGGTCGCCAAGCTGGCCGAGATGTTTCCCATGCTCGAGGAGCGGGGCCTGATCGACCGCCCCGAGCCCGGGCAGTCGGTGCTCAGCCGCTGCGAGGTCCTGGCCACCCTCACGTACCTGCTCCACCTGGTCAACGCCGAGCCCGGCTACCGGCTCGATGACCAGGACCACTTCGCGAACCGGCGCATCCGCTCGGTCGGCGAGCTGATCCAGAACCAGGTGCGCATCGGCCTGTCCCGCATGGAACGGGTCGTGCGCGAGCGCATGACCACTCAGGACGTCGAGGCCATCACGCCGCAGACGCTCATCAACATCCGGCCGGTCGTCGCCGCCATCAAGGAGTTCTTCGGCACCAGCCAGCTCTCCCAGTTCATGGACCAGGTCAACCCACTGTCGGGCCTGACCCACCGCCGGCGCCTCTCGGCGCTCGGCCCGGGCGGCCTGTCGCGCGAGCGGGCGGGCTTCGAGGTCCGCGACGTGCACTTCAGCCACTACGGCCGCATGTGCCCGATCGAGACGCCGGAGGGCCCGAACATCGGCCTGATCGGCGCGCTGTCGACCTACGCCCGGGTCAACGAGTTCGGGTTCATCGAGTCGCCCTACCGCAAGGTCGTCAACGGCAAGGTCACCGACGAGGTCGTGTACCTGGCCGCCGACGAGGAAGAGGACTACGTCGTCGCCCAGGCCAACGAGCCGCTCAACGCCAACAACACCTTCCGCAACGAGCGGGTGCTCGTGCGGCGGTCGCCCCAGGCGGCCACTCTCGAGAACCTGCGGGCCCAGCTCGAGCGCGAGAGCTACTTCGCCGCCACCACCGACATCTCGGCGGTGCCGCCGGCCGAGGTCCAGCTCATGGACGTCTCGCCCAAGCAGATCGTCTCGGTGGGCACCGCGCTCATCCCGTTCCTCGAGCACGACGACGCCAACCGGGCGCTCATGGGCGCCAACATGCAGAAGCAGGCCGTGCCGCTGGTCCGGGCCGAGGCCCCCTACATCGGCACGGGCGTCGAGGTCCGGGCCGCCCGCGACGCCGCCGACATGATCGTGGCCGAAGACGACGGCGTGGCCACCGAGGTGTCGGGCGACCTCATCACGGTCGAGTACCGCAAGCTGGGTCGCCGCGTCTACAAGCTCCTCAAGTTCGAGCGGTCCAACCAGGACACCTGCATCAACCAGAAGCCGCGGGTGCGCGAGGGCGACTCCTTCAAGAAGGGCGACATCATCGCCGAGGGACCGTCCACCGACAACGGCGAGCTCGCGCTCGGGAAGAACCTGCTCACGGCGTTCATGCCGTGGGAGGGCTACAACTTCGAGGACGCCATCATCATCTCCGAGCGGCTGGTCCGCGACGACGTGCTCACGTCGATCCACATCCACGAGCACGAGATCGACGCCCGCGACACCAAGCTGGGTCCCGAGGAGATCACCCGCGACATCCCCAACCTGTCCGAGGACATCCTCAAGGACCTCGACGAGCGCGGCATCATCCGCATCGGCGCCGAGGTCGACGCCGGCGACGTGCTGGTGGGCAAGGTGACCCCCAAGGGCGAGACCGAGCTCACCCCCGAGGAGCGCCTGCTGCGGGCCATCTTCGGCGAGAAGGCCCGCGAGGTGCGCGACACGTCGCTCAAGGTGCCCCACGGCGAGCAGGGCAAGGTCATCGACGTCAAGGTGTTCACCCGCGAGGACGGCCATGAGCTGCCCCCCGGCGTGAACCAGCTTGTCCGGGTCTACGTCGCCCAGAAGCGGAAGATCTCCGTGGGCGACAAGCTGGCCGGCCGACACGGCAACAAGGGCGTCATCTCCAAGATCCTCCCCGTCGAGGACATGCCGCACCTGGCCGACGGCACGCCGGTCGACATCATCCAGAACCCGCTCGGCGTCCCGTCCCGCATGAACGTGGGGCAGGTGCTCGAGGCCCACCTCGGCTACGCCGCCCGCTGGGGCTGGCAGGTCAACGGCGAGGCCGTGGGCGACGAGCCCATCCGGAGCACCAAGGCCAAGACCCGCCCCGCCACCCCGCCGTCCACGCTGATCGCCACGCCGGTGTTCGACGGCGCCCACTGGGACGAGGTCGAGGAAGCCGGCAAGCACCCGACGATCCGCACGATCTTCGAGAACCTGCGGCCCGAGACCGAGGACGGCCACCGGCTGATCCAGCCCGACGGCAAGACGATCCTCTACAACGGCCGCATCGGCGAGCCCTACGACCGGCCCATCACCGTGGGTTACGTCTACATCCTCAAGCTCGCCCACCTGGTCGACGACAAGATCCACGCCCGGTCGACCGGCCCCTACTCGATGATCACGCAGCAGCCGCTGGGCGGGAAGGCGCAGTTCGGCGGCCAGCGCTTCGGCGAGATGGAGGTGTGGGCCCTCGAGGCCTACGGCTCCGCCTACTGCCTGCAGGAGCTGCTGACCATCAAGTCTGACGACGTGCTGGGCCGGGTCAAGGTCTACGAGGCCATCGTCAAGGGCGAGAACATCCCCGAACCCGGCATCCCCGAGAGCTTCAAGGTGCTCATCAAGGAGATGCAGGCGCTGTGCCTCAACGTCGAGGTCCTGGCCCAGACCGGCGAGGAGATCGAGATGCGAGAGCTCGACGAGGACGTGTTCCGCGCCGCCGAGGAGCTCGGCATCGACCTCAGCCGGCCCGAGCGGGGCAGCGACGAGGAAGACGAGCGTCGCCGCCAGCGGACCAGCTTCTGACCGTGCACCGATTCCCTACCGTCCCCCTCCCCCTGAACCCGACGACAGCAACCCCCTCGAACCGCCGCATCGCTGCGGCGAACGGAGCAACCAAATGCTTGACGTGAACGACTTCAGTCAGCTCCGCATCGGACTGGCCACCGCGGACACCATCCGCATGTGGTCCAACGGCGAGGTCAAGAAGCCGGAGACCATCAACTACCGCACGCTCAAGCCCGAGAAGGACGGGCTGTTCTGCGAGAAGATCTTCGGTCCCACCAAGGACTGGGAGTGCTACTGCGGC
>DASQUK010000092.1:0-24977 GCA_035641315.1 Acidimicrobiales bacterium
TCGACGGAGACGGCTACACCGACCTGTCGGGCGGGCTGCTCTACTACATCTCCGACGGCGCCACGCCGATCCCCGGCGGACTCGACGCCTTCGGAGTGCTCGACACCTCGTTCGGGCCCGGCGAGCTGCTGGCCTGGACCGGCGACTTCGATCCGGCCATCGAGGGCCACGGAACCCTGACCGCCTCCAACGTGGTGGGCCAGGGCGTCATCAACGGCCTGGCGCCCCGCTTCAGCGACCTGCCCGGCCCCAAGCGCACCTACCCGGGCGCAGTCATCGGCGGATCGCCCGACGCCAGGCTGGCGCCCTTCGGCGACATCTACTTCTCATTCGCCTTCTCGACCCAGCTCGGCTACTTCCTGACGACCCGCAACGGCGTCGACGTGACGTCCAACTCGTACGGATCGTCCGACGTGGACAACGACGGCTGGGACGCGGCCAGCCAGGAGGCCGACGTCATCCACGCCAACCAGCGCACCACTCCGCTGTTCTCCACCGGCAACGGCGCCCCGGGGTTCGGTACCACCTCGCCGCCCAGCCCGTCGGCCGGCGTCTCTGTCGGCGCCTCCACCCAGTTCGGCGGCACCGGCTGGGACTCCATCGACCGCATCAGCCAGGTCACCGAGGACGACGTGATGGTGTGGTCCAACCGCGGCCCCGGCGCCAACGGCACGCCCGGCGTCGATGTCGTAGCCGACGGGGCCTTCTCGTCCGGCGACACCACGCTCAACACCGTGCTCGACGGGCAGACGGCCTGGGTCACCTGGGGCGGCACCAGCCGCTCGGCCCCGGTGGCGGCCAGCGCCACCGCCCTCGTCTACGAGGCGAGGCGCGAGTCGGGCGGATCGGTCGACCCGGGCTTCTACGGCACCGCCAAGGACATCCTCAAGTCGTCGGCCAAGGACCTCGGCTACGACTCGACCATCCAGGGTGCCGGCTCGGTCGATGCCGGCGAGGCCACCGCCACCGCGGTCGGCGAGCGCGCCCGCGTCTCGCCCAACGAGTGGCGGGTGGGCGACTACCGGGGCCAGGAGTTCCCGGTGTTCGCGCACACCATCGCCCCCGGCGGCTCCGACAGCCAGACGTTCACGCTCGACGGGCCCGG
Organism: Acidimicrobiales bacterium; assembly: GCA_035641315.1. Taxonomy (GTDB): domain Bacteria; phylum Actinomycetota; class Acidimicrobiia; order Acidimicrobiales; family VFJN01; genus DASQUK01. Next base: position 1,106 of record DASQUK010000092.1, read on the forward strand.
TGCCTGGCAGGTGTCGGACCGCCAGATGGTGCGCACCGACAGCGAGAGCCTCTCGTTCTCGAGCTCGCCGGTGTCCAACGAGTCCAATTTCAACTTCAACGCGCCCGACTACCTCATGGATCTGAGCGACCGCGTCGAGGACCATCCCGACGCGGACCTGATGGTCGTGCGCCTGAACTACCCGCGCGCCCAGTTCGATGGCAACGTCGACTACGACGAGGACCAGGACTGGCGCCTGCTCACGTACAACTGGACCGCCATCAACGGCGACGGGAACCTGTGGACCGACCGTGACGGCGACGGCGCGGTCGATCACAGGGACCGCACCACCATCTCCAACGTCGACGGCAACTTCGACATCGACTTCCGGCGGTCGGAGATGGACCGGGGCGAGTACGTGCGGTTCATGTACCACCGGGCCGGCGCGAACGCGCTGATGTCGTTCGTGCGCGACCCCAGCGAGCGCATGGCCGACGGCCTGTTCCTCGGCCTGCAGCACACCACGCACAACGAGGCCATCCCGGTCACCGACTTCGAGGTGCAGATCGACTGGTACTCCAACGCCGACTGGGAGTGGGTGTCCACGCCCGATTCGGCCTCCGGGTCGTTCACGGCGTCGATCGACGTGCCGGCCGACACGCCCTACGGCATGTACTCGGGCGCCGTCGTGCTGACCAACGACGATGACTCGATCGTGGTGCCGGTGGAGGTCGCGGTGGCCGCGACCGTCGCGCAGGACGCCGACGGCTCCATCACAGGTGCGGTCGAGTTCGGTGGCGCCGACGTGGCCGAGGCCCAGTCCGACCTGCTCTACAACAACGGGTCGGTGTTCGGCGCCAACGACTGGACCTGGCGGGCGGAGTCCGGCGACTGGCGGTTCTTCTACCTCGACGTGCCCCAGGAGACGGCGCCGGGGTCGCTGTTCCTCACCGAGACGTCGTGGGGCGGCACGGCACCGTTCACCGACATCGACACGCTGGTGATGGGCCGGTCGCAGAACATCTTCCAGATCATCGGGGACCAGGCGTTCGGCGGCCCGTACATCATCGACACCGTCGGGAAGAGCCCGAACACCAACATCGGGGCCGGGGTCTGGCGCTTCGACACGGCCACCGGCGGGGCCAGCGACGTGGTGGCCGCGCCCGCCCAGGAGGGCCTGCACGAGCTGGCGCTCCACCAGGTGGGCTGGCAGGGCGACCAGTTCCACACGCCGTTCACCGCCACGGTCGGCAGCGCCTCGGTGGCGCCGTCGTCGGTGGAGGTCACCACGGCGGCGGACACGGGGACCTTCGACGTCACCTTCGAGTCGAGCGTCGACCTCGCGGGGCTGGCGGCCGAGGCGTTCGGGCTGAGCCAGCCCAGCGTGACCACCGAGACGGCCCAGCAGGACGACCCCAACGACCCCAGCTCGGCGTCGGTCAAGAAGGACATCACGCTGGAGCACGCCTCCCGGCTCACCGTGACCACCGCGCTCGACAGCGACGACATCGACCTGTACGTGGTGTTCGACGCCAACGGCGACGGTGCGTTCACGGCCGACGAGGTGGTGGGATCGTCGACGACGCCCACGGCCAACGAGCGGGTCGAGCTGGTCGCCCCGGCCGACGGCAACTATCAGATCTGGGCCCAGGGTTGGAGCGTGACCGGCACGCCCAGCTTCGAGCTCGGGATCGACGCCGTCCAGGGCAACGACCTGACGGTCAGCGGCGTGCCCGACGGCCCGGTCCCGGCGGGGACCCCGGTCACCCTGTCGGTGGACTTCTCCCGCCAGATGACCGCCGGCCAGGACTACTTCGGCGAGCTCCTGCTCGGCCCGCCGTCCGCGCCCACCGCCCTGACGGTCCCGATCCGCATCTCGCGGACCTGACACGCGCCGGCCCGGGCCCCCGGACTGACTGGGGGCCCGGGCCGGCGTGGTAGGCAAGAGATGTGCCGAGGCTCGACGAGTTGGCCGAGACGCTGGCACCGCTGCTGGGAGGCTTCCTCCCCCGGCAGCGGTGGTACGCCGGCGACGAGGCGCCGGCCGACGTGGCGGTCACCACGCTCGACGCCCGCGACGGCGATCCGCTGCTGGTGTGGCTCCTGGTCGACGCCATCGCCGCCGACGGCAGCCGGGCGACCTACCAGATCGTGCTGGGCGGCCGGCCGGCGCCGTGCGACTGCGAGTTCCTGCAGGGCAAGGGCCGCGTGACCCTGGGCGAGGTCGAGGGCTGGATCTACTACGACGCCCTGGTCGACCCCGACCTGGCCCTGGTCGTGCTCGACAAGGTGGCGCCCGACGAGTCCGCCAACGTGGCCCGCCCGCTGGTGGTCGAGCAGTCCAACTCGTCGGTGGTGTACGACGAGCGGCTCATCCTCAAGCTGTTCCGGCGGGTCCACCCCGAGCCCAACCCCGACGTCGAGGTCACGAGGCTGCTGGGCGAGCGGGGCTTCCCCCACGTGGTGCCCCAGCTGGCGGAGCTGCGGTACGAGGGTGCCGACCTGGCGGTCGTGCGCCAGTACCTGCTGGGGTCCAACGACGCCTGGGCTCTGGCGCACACCTCGCTGCGCGACCTGCTCGCCACGCCGGGGCCGCCCGAGGAAGCGGGCGGCGACTTCGGGCCCGAGGCGGTGACGTTGGGCGACGTGACCGCCCGGCTGCACCTGGCCATGGCCGACGTCTTCGGCACCGAGCCGGGCGCCCCCAAGGACTGGCTCGACGGATTCCGGGCGCAGCTCGAACGGTTGGCGACGCTGCTGGACGGCGCGGCCACCCCGGTGTCACACGAACCGGTCGACCTGGACGCCATCGCGGCGGCGCTGGCCGCCCTGGTCGACGTGGGCGATCCCGGCCTCGCTACCCGGATCCATGGCGACCTCCACCTGGGGCAGGTGCTGCTGGCCGATGCCGGCTGGTTCGTGCTCGACTTCGAGGGCGAGCCGGTCCGCCCGGTGGCCGAACGGGTGGCGGTCACGTCGCCGCTGCGGGACGTGGCGGGCATGGTCCGGTCGTTCCACTACGCCGCCCGTACCGGCTTGGCCGAGCGGGGCCGCGACATCGACCCCGAGCTGACGGAGCTCGCCGACCGGTGGGAGGCACGGGCGGCCGACGCCTTCTGGCACGGGTACCGGTCGGTCGACGGGATCGACAGGCTGTTGCCGGCATCACCGGCCGACCGCGAGTCGCTGCTGCGGGCCTTCGAGCTGGACAAGGCGGTCTACGAGATCATCTACGAGCTGTCCCACCGGCCCGACTGGGTGCACATCCCCCTGTCGGCGGTGCGCCGCACGCTCGCCCTCGTGGCGTGATGCCCCGCACGGCAGAGCTCGAGTCCCTCGTGGCGGGCACGTGCCCGGACCCACACCGGTTCCTCGGAGCCCACGACGAGGGCGGGCAGGTGGTGGTGCGGGCCTGGCGGCCGGGGGCGATCGCCGCCAGCCTGGAGGGACGGCCGATGCGGCGGATCCACGGCGCCGGCGCGTTCGAGGTGCTGGTCGACGCCGCCCCCGCCCCTGGCTACCGCGTCACCTACCGCTGGGATGCGGGCGACGGGGGCGACGCCCGCGGCGGTGAGTACACCGTGGTGGAGCCCTGGGGCCTGTGGCCCACCCTGGGCGAGGTCGACGTTCATCTCATCGGCGAGGGGCGCCACGAGCGCCTGTGGTCGGTGCTGGGCGCCCACGCCCGCGCCCACCAGGGCGTCGAGGGGACCGCGTTCGCGGTCTGGGCGCCGTCGGCCCGGTCCGTCCGGGTGGTGGGGGACTGGAACCACTGGGACGGCCGGGTCCACCCCATGCGGGTGCTGGGGGCGTCCGGCGTGTGGGAGATCTTCGTCCCGGAGGCCCGCCCGGGCCACCGCTACAAGTACGAGGTGGTGGGCGCCGACGGGTCCCTGCGGCTCAAGGCCGATCCCCTGGCCACCGCCACCATGGCGCCGCCCGCCACCGACAGCATGATCTTCCGGTCCGGCTTCGAGTGGGGCGACGGCGAGTGGATGGCCCGGCGGGCGGCGTCGCGTCCCTGGGACGAGCGGATGGCGGTCTACGAGGTGCACCTCGGCTCCTGGCGCCGGCACCCCGACGGCACCTACCACGGCTACCGCGACCTGGCCGAAGGCCTCGCCGACCACGTGGCCGACCTCGGCTTCACCCATGTCGAGCTGCTGCCGCCCACCGAGCATCCCTACGACCCGTCGTGGGGCTACCAGGTGTCGAGCTACTTCGCACCCAGCGCCCGCTTCGGCGACCCCGACGGCTTCAGGTTCCTGGTCGACCACCTGCACCGGCGGGGCATCGGCGTGCTGGTCGACTGGGTCCCCGCCCACTTCCCCCGCGACGACTGGGCGCTGGCCCGCTTCGACGGCACCGCCCTCTACGAGCACGCTGATCCCCGGCAGGGGGAGCACCCCGACTGGGGCACGCTGGTGTTCAACTTCGGGCGCAACGAGGTGCGCAACTTCCTCGTCGCCAGCGCCCGCTACTGGCTGGAGGAGATGCACGTCGACGGCCTGCGGGTCGACGCGGTGGCGTCGCTGCTCTACCTCGACTACTCCCGGCGTGAGGACGAGTGGGTGCCCAACCGCGAGGGCGGCCGCGAGAACCTCGAGGCCATCTCGTTCCTGCAGGACATGAACACCCTGGTCCACCGCGACTACCCCGGCGTGCTCACGGTGGCCGAGGAGTCGACGGCGTGGGGCGGGGTCTCCCGGCCGGTGGACGCCGGCGGCCTCGGGTTCAGCCAGAAGTGGAACATGGGCTGGATGCACGACACGCTCGAGTACTTCCGCTACGAGCCCGTGCACCGCCGCTGGTACCACGACCTCCTCACCTTCGGGCTCACGTACGCCTGGAGCGAGAACTACGTGCTGCCGCTGAGCCACGACGAGGTGGTGCACCTCAAGGGCTCGCTGCTCGGCAAGATGCCGGGCGACCCGTGGCAGCGCTTCGCCAACCTACGGGCGCTGTACGCGTGGATGTGGTCGCACCCCGGCAAGCAACTGCTGTTCATGGGGGCCGAGCTGGCCCAGGAGCGGGAGTGGAGCCAGGACCGCGAGATCGACTGGTACCTGTTGGGCGATCCACTGCACGGCGGCGTGAACGACCTGGTGCGCGAGCTGAACCGGGTGGAGGCGGCGCATCCGGCGCTGTGGTCGGATGACACGACGCCGTCGGGGTTCGCCTGGCTCGACGCCAGCGATCGCGAGACCTCGGTGTACGCCTTCCTGCGGTTCGGCTCTACCGGCGACGACGGCGTGGTCGCCTGCGTCGCCAACCTCACCCCGGTGACCCGCCACGGCTACCGCATCGGGTTGCCCGTGCCGGGGCGGTGGGTCGACGTCCTCAACACCGACGACCAGCGTTGGGGCGGCAGCGGTGTGGTCCAGCCCGAGGCGCGCACCGACGGGACGCCGTGGCAGGGCCAGCCCGACTCGGCCGTGCTGACGCTGCCCCCGCTGGCCGTCCGCTGGCTGGTCCCGGCGGACTGATCCGGTTTCTGCCCGCGCTGACCCGCCATGGACGTGGTGAGCGCGGGCAGAAAGGCCCCAACGGTTGGTGAGCGCGGGCGCGCCGGTGGGAAAATGAAGATTCCGTGCCCGGCGACGTCCCCCCGCCCCACTTAGAAGAAGACGAGAACAGCCTCCTCACACCGCAGTTTGCGGTGGTGATGCTGGCGGCGTTCGCCTACTTCCTCGCCATCGGCGCGCTGATCCCCACGGTGCCGCGCTTCGTCGAGGACGAGCTGGGCGGCGGCGGCCTCCAGGTGGGCATCGGCGTGGGAGCGCTGGCCGTCACCGCGGCGCTGCTGCGTCCCTGGGTCGGGAGGATGGGCGACACCCGCGGCCGCCGCCTGCTGGCCGTGTCCGGCGCCTCCGTGGTGGGCGTGTCGATCCTCGGCTACGGCTTCGCCACCGAGCTGTGGATGCTGGTGCTGGCCCGCCTGCTCACGGGTGCCGGCGAGGCGGCGATGTTCGTGGGCGTGGCCACCGCCGCCCAGGACCTGGCGCCCGACCACCGCCGAGGCGAGGCGGCGTCGTATTTCTCGGTGTCGCTGTACAGCGGCCTGGCGGTCGGGCCGCCGATCGGCGAAGCGCTGGTCACGCACGGCTTCGTGACCCTGTGGATCGTCCTGGCGGCCTGCTGTGCGTGCGCCGCGGTCATCAGCTCGTGGATCCCGCCCGGGCGCACGGTGGCTGTCGCACCCCATCGGAGCATTCTCCAGCCGGACGCCGTCGGCCCGGGCGTGATCCTGTTCCTCGGGCTCATCCCGTTCACGGCCTTCTCGTCGTTCGTACCGCTGTTCGCCGAGGACCTGGGCCAGAACAGCGTCGGCGGCGTGTTCGGCCTCTACGCCGGGCTGGTGCTGGTCGTGCGGATCGTCGGCGCCCGCCTGCCCGATCGCCTCGGCTGGCGCACCGGCTCGACCGTCGCCCTGTGCGGCGTGGGGATCGGCGTCGCGCTGGTGGCGCTGTGGGCGTCTGTGCCGGCGATCTGGCTGGCGGCGGTGCCGCTGGGCATCGGCATGTCGCTCCTGTACCCGTCGTTGTTCACGGCGGTCATGGGGGCGGCGCCCGAGAGCGAGCGCAGCCACGCCGTCGGCACCTTCTCGGTGTTCTTCGACCTGTCGGCCGGCCTGGGCGCCACGATGATCGGCTTGGCCGTGTCGCTCACCAGCTACCGGGGCGGCTTCGCCGTCGCGGCGGCGCTGGCCGGTGTCGGGCTCGGGGCCCAGTGGCTGTTGCGGGACCGCATCGGCCGCCGTCACCTGACCTGCGTCCCCGACGCTGCGGTCGGCGGCGCCACCGGGTCTGCCGACCCGTCGGCCGCCTGAGCCATGTTCCCCGCTGCCACGGCCGCTCGGGCCGGCGGTAGCCTCGGGCGGACAATGGCCACGAGCGTCCAGACCTGTTACCGCCACGGCGACCGCCGGGCCGGCGTGCGCTGCCAGCGCTGCGACCGGCCGATCTGCCCGTCGTGCATGCACCAGGCCTCGGTCGGCTTCCATTGCCCGGAGTGCGCCCGCTCGGGCCGCCAGCGGGTGGTCCCCATGCGGTCCCTCGCCACCCGCCCCGTGGTCATGATCGCGCTGGTGGTCGCCAACCTGGCGATCTTCGTCGGCGACCTGGCGTCGGGCACCAGCCAGTTCGGCGAGAACAACTGGACGGCCGACGGCGCGCTCAACGGACCGGCGGTCGCGGCGGGTGACTGGTGGCGGCCGATCACGGCGGGGTTCCTCCACGCCAACCTCGTGCACGTCGGGTTCAACATGTTCCTGCTGTGGCAGCTCGGCAGCTTGCTGGAGCCAGCCATCAAGCGCTGGGGCTTCGGCGTGCTCTACTTCATGTCGCTGTTGGGTGGGTCGTTCCTCACCCTCGTCCTCGATCCCAACGCCCTGACGCTCGGGGCCTCGGGGGCGGTCTTCGGCCTCATGGGCGCCACCTTCATCGCCATGCGGTCCCGGGGCATCGACCCGTTCACCACGGGCATAGGCCCGCTGCTGGTCATCAACCTGATCCTCACCTTCGCCATCCCCGGCATCTCCATCGGGGGCCACCTTGGCGGGCTCGCGGCCGGCGCTGTAGGCGGCTGGATCCTGTGGGAGTGGGGGCCGCGGCTGGGCCGCAGCGCCCCCACCGCGCTGCCGGTGCTGGCATGCGGGGCGATCGCCGTGGGCCTCTACGCCGGCTGCCTCGTGATCGCCTAGGTATGGGGCCTACGGCTGAGGGAAGGTCCAGCGGGTGGGTGAGCCCTCGAAGTCGCTCTCGGTCAGCGCGAACGCCCAGGTCGGCGTCACCTGGTAGGACCCGTTGACATCGGGATCGAAGAAGTCGAGCCCGTAGCTCGTCTCGTACTTGGCGTTGACCCGTTCGGCGAAGCCTGCGATGGCGTCTCGGTCACGCACGACCGTGGCGGTGCCCTCCACCACGACCGGTTCGAGGGCGTTGTCGGTGGTGAGCACGCAGCGGGGATCGGCGGCGAGGTTGCGGGCCTTGCGCGAGCGCAGTCCGCAGCTGAACCAAAGGGTGCCGTCCCACCACACGCCCCACACCGGCATGACGTGGGGCCGGCCGTCGGGCCTGGTGGTCCCCAGCCAGTAGTCGTGCGAGGCGGTGAGGCGCTCGACGGCCCACGACCACGGCAGCAGTCCCGTGCCCTCCGTGGGGCCGCGGATGCCGTAGCCCGGCATGTGCGGACGGCTGGCAGGCGGCTCGTCAGCCATGGCCCCGATTCTCCACGATCGAGGCCAGCCGCCGCAGGTTGCGCCGCCAGACGGAGCGCAGCACGGGGGCTGCCAGCAGGCCGGTCACGGGTCCACCGAGCCACCAGGGGAAGCACAGGCGCTCGTCCCAGGTGACCCGCGTCCGGCCGCGGCGGGCCCGGCGCAGCCCGAAGCGGCCGGTGCCCCGCACCAACCCGGTGTGGCGCACGCCCAGAGCCCGGCCCTCGCGCCACTCGGTCACCTCCATGACGTCGGTGGTGCGCAGCGGGCCGACCTGCGTCTCGCATTCGAACGTCGTCCCCTCGCCGGAGCGGCGCTCACCGGTGAACCGGATCGCCCGGGCATCGGCCATCCAGCGGACGTGGTCGGCGATGTCGGCCAACCGGTCCCACACGGCGTGGCGGGGGGCGTCGATGGTGGTGTGGACGCGGATGCGGGGCACTGGATCTCCGCGTTCAGGACCGCGCCAGCGCCGCGGCCTCGAGGAGGGCGCCGGTGGCGAGGAGCAGCGACTCGCGCCCGGCCGGCCCCACCAGCTGCACGCTGGCCGGCAGCGGTCCGCCGGTCGGGGCGGGCAGCGCCAGGGCCGGCAGTCCGGCCAGGTTGACCGGCACGTTGGTGGTGCGGGTGTCGGGCGGGGGCTCGCCGAGTCGGGTGGGCAGCACCGGGAGCGTCGGCAGGGCCAGCACGTCGACGCCGGCGAAGACCAGGGCCAGCTCGTGGCTCCAGCGGCGGGCCTGGGCTCCGGCGGCGGCGAGCTCGGCGGCGGGGATGGCCCGGCCCTGCTCGAAGCGCTCGCGTACGTCGGGGCCGAGCCGGTCGGCGCGGGCCTCGTAGAGGGCTCGGTTGCTGAGCCAGGCCTCGGCGAACAGCACCGTGGTGCCGGCCCGCTCGGCGGCGGTCCATCCCGGGAGGACCAGGTCGACCACGCCGAACGCGCCGGTGGCCGCCAGCAGGTCGTCGACCGCGCGATCGACCACCGGGTCGACCCGTGCCCCCGCCGGCAGCCGGACCCGCCCCACGGTCGCCGCCGGCGGATCCTCCGCTGTGAAGCCGGGCTCGAGGAGCTGCATGCCCAGGACGATGCCGGCCAGGTCCCGGGCCATGGGACCGACGGTGTCCAGCGTCGGCGCCAGCGGCCGTACGCCCGCGGTGGGGATGCGGCCCCGGGTGGTCTTGAGGCCGACCGTGCCGCAGCAGGCCGACGGCGTACGGATCGATCCGGCGGTGTCGGTGCCGATGGCGACGTCGGCGTCGCCGACCGCCACGGCCACCGCCGATCCGCTGGACGACCCACCGGGGATGCGGGTGGGGTCCAGCGGGTTGACCGGCGTGCCGAAGTGGGGATTGATGCCGGTGCCCCCGAACGCCAGCTCGTGGAGGTTGGTCTTGCCGACCATGCGGGCCCCGCCGGCCCGGGCGGCGGCCACGCAGGAGGCGTCGGCCGCGGCCGGCGTCGCCGTGGCGGCGACGGCGGCGGACCCGGCAGTGGTGGGCGTGCCGGCAACGTCGATCAGGTCCTTGACCGCGACGCGAGGCCCGCCGGGGCCGGCGCCGGGTTCGTCGATGCGAAGGATGAACGTCGCCATGGGGGCTCGGCCCCAGCATGGCACCCGTCCGCGGACCGTCGGCCAGAGGTCGAGGAAATAGCCCACGCCAGACGGTTGCCATTTACTCGTCCTCGCCGGAACGACGGCTATTTCCTCGAGCCGTTACCCCGCACCGCTCGTGGTGGTGCTGTCGGCGTCGTCGCTCTCGGTGTCGCCACTGTCGGAGGCGGGCGGCTCGGTGCCGGTGGCTTCCAGGACCTTGGGAACGAGCCACCGGGCCGCGGCGGCGGCGCCCGCCTCTGTGAGGTCCCGGCCCTCGAGGCGGTACTCGGCGTTGAAGGCGCCGCCATTGGGCAGGTCTTGCGTCCAGGCGTCGAGGTCGATGACGGAGAAGTCGTCCCGCCCGGCCACCGTGCCGCGGATGATCTCGTTGAGGCGCTCGACCCGCAGCGGGTCGTTGTCCTCCACGCTGGTCCAGTCGCCCTCGCCGTCGTTGCCCGGCGCCAGGCGCACATGCGGATACGTGGCCCACAGCACGGGCACGTCCTGCTCGGCGAGGGTGTCGGCCAGGTCGTCGTAGCGGTCGGCCAGCCAATCGTCGAACACCGGATCGCCGATGTGGCGCCACTTCCGGTCGATCTCCCGCTCGCCCAGGTCGGCCAGCCCCCCTACCACCACGATGGCGTCGGCCCCCGAAGCATCGAGCAGCTTGGGCAGGCGGGGCCGGAAGCCGACGCAGGCGATGCCCTCGCCGACGGTCTCGCCCGCCAGCCGCACCGGACCGGGGGCACTGATCGGGCACCCGGCGGCGACGTGGGTGTCGACTCGCATCTGCTGGTCGGCCTGGTCGGCGTTCCAGGTGTCGAGCCCCGCCGTCAGCGTGGCGGCCAGGCCGTCACCCACCAGGGCGATCCGCACGATCTCGTCCCCTCCGCCCGCAGGGGCCACCGCCTCGAGGTCGCCGGGGTCCTCCCCGTTGTCGACGGCCAGGCTCACGTCGGGCGGCGGCTGCTCGGGCAGGACCAGCCCCGCCGCGGCCACCAGCGCCAGGCTGGTGCCGAGCGCCAGGCCGAGCTGGCCACGGGAGACGGCCAGCCGGTAGCGGATGGGGCGTTCCAGGGCCCAGGTCGACAGCGCCGCCACGGCCAGCGTGGCCACCAGCCGGGCCAGGAACAGCGTGTGCGAGTCGAGGCCGGTGCGGTCCTCGTCGAGAAGCAGGAAGATCGGCCAGTGGACCAGGTAGGCCGCGTAGCTGATCCTGCCGAGTGTGCGCAGCGGCAGCGACCCGAGCGCCGTGGTGGCCGGGCCCGGAGCGGTGACCGCCAGCACGACGAAACCCGTGAGCAGGGCGTTCACGGCGGTGACCCCGCCGAACAGGTTGGACGAGTACAGGCTGGTCGTGCTCCAGAGCCACGCCAGCCCGGCCAGGGCCACGAGCGGCCCGTACCGCATCACGACCGCCCCCCGGCGTGTATCCATGAGCCGGCGCACGCCCGGGCTGAGCACGGCGTACGCCAGGGCCACACCCACCAGCACCTCGCCGATGCGGGTGTGCGTGCCGTAATAGGCGAAACCGTCGTTGCCGGCGCGGTCGGCGGTCGCCGCCGCGGCCAGGAACGATCCGACGGCCGCGAGCGCGAACACCGCCCCCGCCGCGCGCCAGCGGCGCCCGGCCACCCGCATGAGGCCGATGAAGGCCAGCGGGAACAGCAGGAAGACCTGCGCTGCGATCGAGACCGACCAGAGGTGCTGCACCGGCGAGGGATCGGTGAGCACGCTGGCGAAGCCGTCGCCGCCGATGGCGAAGCGCCAGTTGAGCACCTGCCCCGCCGCGGCCAGCACGTCGCCCCGGAACCCCGGCCCGGCGCCCACCCGTAGCGCCGTCTGCAGCGCCACGACGACGGCGAGCACCACCACGACCGGCGGGATCAGCCGGCGGGCCCGCCGCTCCCAGAACCGAGGCAGCGACACCGCTCCGCCCTGCGCCCACTCGGCCAGCAGGAGCGTGGCGATGAGGAAGCCCGAGAGGGTGAAGAAGCTCGAGATGCCCAGGAAGCCGCCGCTGACCAGGTCGTACCCCTGGTGGAAGGCGAGCACGGCGAGCAGCGCCACCGCCCGCAGCCCGTCGAACCCGGGCACGTGCGGCAGGCGGGGCCCGTGGTCGACCGTGCCCGGGGCGGTCGGCTCGGTCCGCCGGTCGGCGGACCGGCGTGGGCGCCGGCGGTCCCCGTGGCCGGCCTCGCGGGCCCGGCGTGCCTCGCCGATCTGGCCGACCTCGTCCGGCTCGTCGAGGACGGGCACGGGCCCCCGGTGCAACCGGTGCCTGCCGTGGTCGTAGCCGTCCCTGTCATAGCCGTCGTGGCCGTCGTCGTGCAGCCAGCCGTCCGGGTCGTCGCGGCCGTCAGCGTCGTGTGGCCGGCCGTCGTCCGCCCAGGCCTCCTCCGGGTGGGCAACCCGATCGTTCCAGACCGGCGGCGGATCGGGGGCCGCCGTGTCGCGATCGTCGGCCCAGCCCCGCGGCGCCGAGCCTTGCCGCGCCTCGGGACGGCGGATCCACGAGGGCTCGTCCCAGCCCTCCGGCTCCGGCGCGGTGGCCGGTCGGCCCGGCCGTGCATCGGTCCAGTCCCGTGGGGGTGCAACGGGAGGCCTCGTGCGCCAAGCCCGGGGCGTCGCCGACGGCGCGCGGCCGGTCGCCTGGCGGGCCACTTCCTCGCGCCAGGCCCGGGGCGTGACGGGCACCACGGGTGCGTTCGGCGACCGGTGCTGGACCGCGGCGCCCCGGGTGGCGGCTGCGGCCGCCGCCGCCTCGTCCCACGGCCGGGACACGTGATCCGTCGCCGATTCGGCGCCCCGGCCGGTCGGAACCGGGTCGTACCCCTGCCCCTCCAGATCGCCCGGCGTCGGCGCCGATGCGGGACGGCGCGGCGGCCAGTCCGACCACCGCCGCGAGTCCCAGTCCCCGTCCGGCGCGGCGCCGGGAGCGCGCCCGCGCTCGCCGAGCGGCGGCTGGTCCCGCCCCGCCTCGTCGGCGCGGCGGCCCCTGCGGCCGTCTCGGTCGGGTCGGTTGGCTCGGTCGGTCCTCCGTCGGCGCGACGGTGGTCGAGCAGGGCTCAGTGTCTGTCCTCCAACATCATCCCAGCGGGCGCCTCTGGGTCGAAGCTGGCCGCAGCGACCTACTCCGGCGGCCGAGCCACCCTACCCGGCCGTCCCCGCCGGGGCTATATCCAGGGCCCAGATCGACCCGTGCGGCCAGTACCCTCGACGCGTGTCCCGGTACTACGTGACGACACCCATCTATTACGTCAACGACGCGCCGCACATCGGCCACGCCTACACCACGGTCATCGCCGACGCCCTGGCCCGCTGGCACCGGCTGCTCGGGGACGACACGTTCTTCCTCACCGGCACCGACGAGCACGGGCTCAAGGTCCAGCGAGCGGCCGAGGCCAACGGCATCAGCCCCAAGGAGATGGCCGACCGCACGTCCGAGCGCTTCCGCGACGCCTGGAAGCTGCTCGACATCTCCAACGACGACTTCATCCGCACCACGGAGCCCCGCCACCACCGGGCGGTGCAGGCGTTCCTGCAGCGGGTCCACGACAACGGCCACATCGAGCTCGGTACGTACGAGGGCCTCTACTGCGTGTCGTGCGAGGCGTACTACACGCCCAACGACCTGGTCGACGGCCTGTGCCCCGTCCACCACCGACCCGTCGAGCACGTGAAGGAGGAGAACTACTTCTTCAAGCTGTCGCGCTTCCAGCAGCCGCTCCTCGACTGGTACGCGGCCCATCCCGACTTCGTGCGGCCGGAGACCAAGCGCAACGAGGCACTGGGGTTCATCCGGGGCGGGCTCGACGACTTCTCGATCAGCCGCACGTCGATCTCGTGGGGCGTGCCGCTGCCGTGGGATCCGGGGCACGTGACCTACGTCTGGTACGACGCGCTGATCAACTACGCGACGGCCGCTGGCTTCGGGCAGGACGACGAGCGTTTCGCCACCTGGTGGCCGGCGGTGCACCACCTCATCGGCAAGGACATCCTGCGGTTCCACTGCGTCTACTGGCCGGCGATGCTCATGGCGGCGGGCATCGATCCACCGGTCGACATCTCGGTCCACGGTTACCTGCTGGTGGGCGGCCTGAAGATGAGCAAGACCGCCTTCAACCAGATCTTCCCGGCCGACCTCGTCGACGAGTTCGGGGTGGACGGGTTCCGCTACCACTTCCTGCGCGACAACGCGTTCGGGCCCGACGGCGAGTTCAGCTACGAGCGCATGGTCGACCGCTACAACAGCGACCTGGCCAACAACTTCGGCAACCTGCTGTCGCGGGTGGCGACGGTGGTGGGCCGCAAGTGCAACGGCATCGGACCGGCGCCCCGGCCCGACAGCCCGCTGGCGCCGGTGGCCGCCGACGTGTACGCCGCCACGGCCGATGCGTGGGCCGCGGTGCAACCGGCGGCCGCGCTCGAGGCCACCTGGCGTCTCATCCGCGAGACCAACGGCTACCTCGAGGCCAACGAGCCCTGGAAGATGGAGCCCGGCCCGGCGGTCGACGCGGTGCTGGGCGACGCGCTCGAGGCGGTGCGGATCGTGTCGGTGCTAGCCAGCCCTGCCATCCCCTCCACCGCCCAGGAGGCCTGGCGGCGCATCGGGCTGTCGGGATCACCGCTCGAACAGCGGTTGCCGGGCGCCGCCGCCTGGGGCGGATATCCCGGTGGCGTCCCGGTGGCCACGGGCGCGCCGCTGTTCCCGCGGCTCGCGGCGTCGTAGCCGCCTCGCCGCCGGTCGTGCCGCCGTGTCGATTCGCTGGACCGACGACCACTGTCACCTGGGCTGGGACAGCGAGGACGGCGCGCCCGATCCCGTACTGGTCGACGCCGCGGTGGCCGAGGCGCGGGAGGCCGGCGTCGAGCGGCTGATCACGGTCGGCACGGATGCCGCCCGGTCCGCCGACGCCGTCGCCGCGGCCCGCCGGCACCCCGGCGTCGTGTGGGCCACCGTGGGCCTGCATCCCCACGACGCCCGCAACGGGCTCGACGGCGTGGAGGACCTGCTGCGGGAGCCGGGTGTCGTGGCGGTGGGCGAGTGCGGGCTCGACTACCACTACGACCATTCGCCCCGGCCGGTGCAACGGGACATGTTCGCCGCCCAGATCCGGCTGGCGCACCGGCACGATCTGCCGCTGGTCGTCCACACCCGGGAGGCGTGGGACGATACCTTTGCCATCCTCGACGCCGAGGCCATGCCGGAGCGCACGGTGTTCCACTGCTTCACCGGCGGGCCCGGAGAGGCTGCGGGGTGCCTGGAGCGCGGCGGCCACCTGTCGTTCTCGGGCATCGTCACGTTCCGATCGGCGGACGACGTGCGGGCCGCGGCCGCGGTGTGCCCGCTCGATCGGGTGCTGGTCGAGACCGACAGCCCCTACCTGGCGCCGGCCCCGCACCGCGGCCGGCCCAACCGCCCGGCGCTGGTTCCGCTGGTGGGCGCGGCGCTGGCCGACGCCATGGGGGTCGATGTCGAGGCGGTGGCGGCGGCGACTTGGGCCAACGCCGAGCGGGTGTACCGCCTCTCGGCTGCATGACGGTGACGCTCACCCGCCGGCAGGTGCAGGAGCTGCTCGCTCAGCACGGGCTGTCGCCGAGCCGGGCGCTGGGGCAGAACTTCGTGGCCGACCCCAACACGGTCCGCCGCATCGCCCGGATGGCGGACGTCGGGCCGGGGGACCGGGTGGTCGAGGTAGGCCCCGGGCTCGGATCGCTGACGTTGGCGCTGGCCGACACCGGTGCCGAGGTGACCGCCGTCGAGCTCGACCGCCACCTGCTGCCGGTGCTGCGGTCGGTGGTGGAGCCCCGCGGCGTGCGGGTGGTCGAGGGCGACGCCATGGCCCTCGACTGGGACGCGGTGCTCGGCCGCGAGGGCGGTGCCCCCTGGGCCCTGGTCGCCAACCTGCCGTACAACGTGGCGACGCCGCTGGTTCTCGACCTGTTGGCCGGGGTGCCGGCCATCGAACGCATGCTGGTGATGGTCCAGCGCGAGGTGGGCGAGCGGTTGGCGGCCGTGCCGGGGACGAAGGCCTACGGCATTCCCTCGGTCAAGGTCGCCTACCGGGCCGACGCCGAGGTCGTGGGACGGGTGCCCGCCACGGTGTTCGTCCCCCAGCCCCGGGTGGAGTCGGTGCTGGTGCGCCTGCGGCGGTTGCCCGAGCCCCGAGTCGACGCCCACCCCGACGTGCTGTTCCGCTTGGTCGAGGCCGGGTTCGGCCAGCGCCGCAAGATGCTGCGCCGCTCCCTGGCCGGCCTCGTGAGTGCGGCGGCGTTCGAGGCGGCAGGCGTGCGCCCCGAGGCCCGGGCCGAGGAGCTCGGCCTCGACGATTGGGCTCGCCTGGTCAACGCATTGTGACAAGGTGACGGCCATGAGCGATCAGACTCCGCCGGACGCGTACGGCCAGCCGCATCAGCAGCCGCCGCGTCCACCGCAACCCGGCAGCCCGCCGCCGTCCGGTGGTCCGCCGCCCGGCTACCAGTACCCGCCGTCGGGCTACGGCCAGCACTACTCCGGCCACGCGCCACCGGCGAGCACCCGCGGGCCGCTCGACCTGCCCAGGCTCGTCTTCATCGCCGCCTGGGTGGTGCTCGGCCTGTACGGGCTGTGGTTCCTCTACACGCTGACGCAGGACGACCTCGGCTCCGACTTCGGCGACCGCCTGTTCGGCAACCTGGTCGAGCTGGCGACCGGCATCTTCTACGCCGCGGTGCTGCTGGCCGTCAGCGTGTGGCTGGGCAAACAGAAGGCCGGCGACTGAGCGTTTCCGCCACCATCCTGGCCCCGGCCAAGCTCACGTTGTCGCTACGGGTGACGGGCGTGCGCCCGGACGGCTACCACCTGGTCGACGCCGAGATGGTCAGCCTCGACCTGGCCGACGAGCTGACCTTCACGGACGGTTCCGGCCTCGAGATCGTCGATGCCGGCACGGCCGTGGTCGGCGCCCCACCGTCGGACGACGCGGCGCCGACCGGCGAGCTGCGCCCCGGCGTTCCGGCGGCGCCGGGCCTCCCGCCCGGTGTGCCTGCCGGCAACGACAACCTCGTGCGGCGGGCGTTGCGGGCCGTGGGCCGGGACGCACACGTCCGGCTGGTCAAGCGCATCCCCGCGGGCGGCGGGTTGGGCGGTGGATCGGCAGATGCCGCGGCCGTGTTGCGCTGGGCCGGCGCGTCCGCCGACGATGGCGTGGGCCTGGCGGCGACGCTGGGCGCCGACGTGCCGTTCTGCCTGCGGGGCGGGCGGGCACGGGTGTCGGGCATCGGCGACGAGATGGAGCCGCTGCCGTACGTGGAGCGGACGTTCACCTTGCTGACGCCGCCGTTCGGCTGCTCGACGGTGGCCGTCTACCGGGCATGGGACGCCCTGGGCGGGCCGACGGCGGCGGGCCCCAACGACCTCGAGCCGGCCGCGCTCACGGTCGAGCCGGGCCTGGCCCGCTGGCGGGACCGCCTGGGCGACGCGACCGGGCAGACGCCCGTGCTCGCCGGCTCGGGGTCGACGTGGTACGTCGAAGGCGACCACCCCGGGGAGGGGAGGGTCGTGGTCCGGAGCGTCCCGGCGTACGGCTGACCGGCCGACCTGCCGCGATGGCCCGTGACTGGCCGCCGTGCGGCTACTTGCCGGCGGCGCGGCGCTGCCAGCGGGTGCGCTTCAGCATCTTCTTGTGCTTCTTCTTGCGCATCCGCTTGCGGCGCTTCTTGATCAACGAACCCACGGGCGATGTTCCTCCTGTGCACTGGTGTACGCTCCAGTCCTGGTCAGACCGGCTGCACACCCTATCGAGTGCGCCGCCGTGAACCCGCACGCGGTCGAGTCTGTCTGGCATCCGTCTGACATTGGGGCTGACGTGACGGTGGTTGTCAGGCGCCTTCCACGTCGTCGAGGCAGCCGTCACGGCGAGCACGCAGCACGAGCCGGTATGCCTGGCTCTGGCTCGCGTGCAGCCGCTCATGCACAGCCGGGATGCCACCCTCACGCCAGGCGCGGGCGACAGCACGCAGGCGTTCCGGGGTCATCTCGGTGCGACGTCGCCGAGCCGGTCGTCTGGCTGAGCGGCGACCCACACCTTGATGGTGTGAGCGCCAGGCTCCTCGAACGTCGCCTCAACGAACGGCGGCATAACGAGACCGGTGTCAGAGCTCATGGGCGCGTCGACTGTCCATGCTTGATCGTTCACCGCCCGGCCGCGAGGCTGACGCGAACGCGGACGGGCGCCGCCCGGAGAACGGCGTCGCGCGGCGGACTGGGGAGGAGACGGCGATGGACGCCAGGTCAGCCCGACCCATGAGCACGACCGACGGCCACGCCGACACCGAAGACCCCGACGCCGACCGGGCCGCCGACGTGCCGGCCGGCCCGACGGACGACGACGCCCCCCCGGCCCCGCCCGCCCCGCCGTCCGGACTGGCCGCGGCCCGGCTCCACCTGGCGGAGATCGGCTCGCGGGTCGCCCCCCTCGGCCAACCGCCGCGGCTCGTGCTGCTCGGGATCGTGGCGTTGTGGTTCGTCACGTTCTCGGTGCTGGTCGTGTGGCGCCACGACCGCTACGGGAGCTTCGACTTCGATCTCGGCATCTGGGACCAGTCCGCATGGCTACTGGCCCACAACGGGGGGCTCAATACCGTCCGCGGCCTGCACGTGCTGTCCCACCATTTCACGCCGGCGCTCTACTTCTACGTGCCGTTCTACTGGGTCGGCGCGGGCCCGAACTTCCTCAACGTGACGATGGTGGCGGCCGTGTGCGCCGGCGCCGTCGTGCTGTTCGACATTGGCCGCCACCACCTGCGCGACGAGTGGCACGCGCTCGTGCCGGCGACGGCCTTCCTGGTGAGCTACACCGCCCAGTGGCTCCTCCAGGAGACGTTCCACCCGGAGGTGATGGCCGTCCCCTTTCTGCTGCTGGCCTACGACGCCGCCATTCGGGGCCGCTGGCGGCTCTACGCCGTCGCCGTGGTGCTCGCCGTGCTGTGGAAGGAGGACATCGCGCTGGCCGCCGGCATGCTCGGCGTGATCCTGGCGTTCCGGGGCCGGCGCACCATCACAGGCGACGAGGGCCCGGCCCGCACCCACACGGCAGGGCTCATCACGCTGGCGGCCTGCGCGGCGTACTTCGTCGTGGCCACGCAGCTGGTGATCCCCCACTTCAGCGAGGGCGGGAACTTCACCGAGGCCTTCTTCGGCGATCTCGGCTCGTCCTCGCCCGAGATCGTGAAGTCGATGCTCACGCGGCCCGACCTGGTGCTCGAGCACTTCGAACGGTCCAACGCCCGGGCCTACGGGTGGAACCTCGCGTCCTCCTTCGGCTTCGTGCCGCTGCTGTCGCCGCTGGCCCTGCTCATCGGGCTGCCCCAGGCCACCGTGAACCTGCTCGCCAACCAGAGCTTTTTCTGGCCGACCACGGTGCACTACGCCACGGTGCCGCTAGTGGCCATGGCTGTCGCCGCCGTCGAGGGCGTGGCCCGGTTCCGGCGGCTGACAGCCCGCCGCTTCCTCCTCGGCGCTATGGCCGTGGGGGCGTTCTTCACCGCGGTCTCGTGGGGCGTCTCGCCGCTGTCGAAGGACTTCCGCAGCGGGTACTGGCCGCTGGACGTGCCGGCCCGGCAGGCCGTCCTTGACCGGGCGGTGGCCCTGCCCGGTCCCGACGACGGGGTGTCGGCCATGCACAACCTCACCCCGCACCTGACCCACCGGCGCGAGGCCTACACGTTCCCCAACCCGTGGATCGCCAGCAACTGGGGGGTCGCCGGCGAGAACCGCCCCGACCCGGGCGGCGTCGACTGGATCATCGTCATCCCCGGGGCGCTCAACGACGCCGACCGCGGCACGCTGGCCACCGTGCTGCGGGACCCCGACCGCCTGCTGGAGCCCGGGCAGCAGGACGCCCCACCGCCCGCCGACGGGCTGGCGGAGGTCGTCGACCCGTCGAAGTGGACCGTGGTGATGGACGACCAGGGGGTCTTCGTCGTGCGGCGAGTGCGGCCCTGACCGGCGCGGGAACGAAACCAGCTGAACCGGCACAACCGGCTGTGCCGGCTGTCGGCTCAGTGGCGGCGCGAGGGCCGGTTCCCGCGGCTACTGGACCAAGCCCGCAGGATCGAGCGACCACTGTCGTTCACAGGTGCCGACGACACCCGCGGCTGGCTGGTCGACGTCTACCGGCGGGAGCGGACCGAGGGCCACCCGTGGTCGGTGTACGTGGCTCCGAGAAAGCAACCCTGCTCCCACAGCTCCGGGCCTGGTTCGACGACCGTGGCATCCCGGTGCTGGCACTGCGGGGCTACTCGGGCCAAGAGCTGGTCAGCGACGTCCGCCCCGCTGCTGCGGAGGGGCGCCACTCTAGCGGCGCCCCTCATGGGATCGACCATAACCCGGAGGCGGCGCTCAGCTGCCCTCGAGGCCCTGGACGAACTGCCGCGCCTCGTCGTTGGTCATGCCGATCGCCTGCAATGTGATCGAGCACTCACCGGCGGGATGGGGGATGCCCAGCTCCAGGTACCAGCCGCCCTCCCACGGCGCGATCAGCGCGTCCGAGCCCGGCAACGGCCCGGGTGTCGGTTCGAACACGTCGTCCTGCAAGCCGGGGAGCCCCGCGAACACGAACACGTTGTCCGCCGTGGTGGGTCCCTCGAAGACGCCGGCCAACCTGTCGTCGACCCCCGCGGGCGGGTCGGCGGGGAGCGCCGCGTCACGCGGCGTCATCGTCACGTCCCACCCGGCCGGCGCGGTGCTGGTCGTCAGCCGCAGGTCCACCGGACAGGCGGGGAGCTGCCCGATGGGGACGACCGATGTCGAAGGCTGGGTGGTCGTCGACTGGGTGGTCGACGGTTGCTCGGTCGTCGCCTCCGGCTGGGTGGTGGTCGACGACTCGTCGGGGCCGCCGATCGGCGGCGTCAGGCCGGGGTCGCTGGGGTTGGTGGTCACGTCGTCGCCGTCACGCAGGAGGAGCGCCGCGGCGCCGACGACCAGCACCAACACCGCCGCCGCCGCCAACAGCGTGGGCCAGCGAAACCGGCGCTCGGGGCGGTCGCCGTCGAGCGGCACGATGAGCCCGCGGGTGGCGCGCCGGCGGATGTCGTCCCACTGGTCGGGCGGCTCGATGTCATGGAGCGCCCGGATCCCGTCCTCGTAGCGATCAGGCATCGTCGTCCTCCAAGAGCTCGCGCAGCCGGCGGCGCCCGCGCATCGCCTGCACCCGCACCGTGCCGGTGGTGGTCCCGAGGGCCTTGGCCGTCTCCGGTGCGGTCATGCCGGCCACGTCGCGGAGCACGACGCAGGCCCGCTGCTGCTCGCTGAGGGTGCGCAGCGCCCGGACCAGGTCCATCGTGGCCGCCGGCAGGTCGGGGTCGATCGAAGGATCCGCGAGCGTCCCGGCCACACGGTCGAAGTCGACGGCGTCGGCCGGCCCGTTGTCGGGATCGTCGGCGCCGGGGGAGGGGCCCCGCCGCCGCTTCAGCTCTCCGGCGGCGATGCGGAACGCCGCCCGCCACACCCAGGCATCGACGTCGCGCACGGCGGCGCCACGCCGGGCCGCCTGGGCGAACGCCTCGGCGCAGGCCTCGTCGGCCACGTCGCGCGACCCCGACCAGGCGAGCACGGACCGCCACAGCCGGCCGTGGGTGCGGACGTAGGCATCGCGCAGCCGCTCGAGGGCGAGGCCCGGGTCGGTCGCCACTGAGGCATCCTGCACGCCCGTCCAGGGTCCGGTGGTAACCCAACCGTTAACAAGGCCGGCGGCGCTGGACGCGGGACCGGGTACGGTGATGACCCGGTCGGGGGTAGTTCAATTGGCAGAACGCCGGCCTTTGGAGCCGGTTGTTGCAGGTTCGAGCCCTGCCCCCCGAGCTGGCGAAGTCCCTGGCAGATTGCCCAACCAAGAGCGGATGCCTGAGTCTAGGTCTAGTGCACCTGACGGTCTCAGGTGCACTAGACACTTAACTAGACTCGTTCCTAGACTGCTCCCCGTGGCCACAGTCCCATTGGCCGAGCGCTTTGAGAGGAAGGTGGACCGGTCGGGGGAGCATCACCTGTGGCTCGGCACCCGTGACGCGGAGGGGGCGGGTCAGGTCCGCGTTGACGGCAGGTTGAGGACGGCGCGCAGCGTTGCCTGGGAGCTTGAGCATGGTGCGCTTCCCGAGGGAGCGCGCGTCCGGGGATGCCCGGGCGACCCGGCGTGCGTGCGCGTCTCGCACCTGGAACTCCTCCGAGGCAACGGGCGTTCCCGGCGCCGCGGAGTGCGCGGCGGCGGCTCGAAGACGATGGTCCGTCCAGGGGTGTGGAAGCTGACGGTGACCGTAGGGCGGTTCGCCGACGGGTCGCAGCGTCGAGTTCACACGACGGTTCACGCCCAGAACGAGCTCGAAGCCACGCGGGCCCTCGCACGGTTCGTTGCCGAAGTCCGCGACTCGTCGTTGCCTCGGAGCAGGCTCGAGCGCGACATCACCGTCGACGAGGCGGTAGAGCGATTCCTGACCGAGCATCTGGACCGCGAGAGGGGCCGCGAGCAAAGCACGATCGAGGACTACCGGGGCGTGCATGCGAAGTGGTTCTCACCCGAGATCGGTCGGCACCGGCTGCGGGACATCGACGAGGCAACGATCGACCGATTGTTCGGGCGAATGAGGCAGGCCGGGCTGAGTTCGTCGCGGATGAACTCGGCGCGGAATCTCTATGCGCCTCTGTTTCGGTGGGCGAAGCGTCGAGGGATCGTGCAGCGCAGCCCGATGGCCGACTTCCAGCTCCCTACGAGCGTGCACGTGGCGCGGGCATCCGCGCCACCTGAGGTTGACCAGCTGATCCGATACCTGTCGACTGCGATGGACGTCGTCCCCGACATCGCCCCGGTGCTCACGCTGGGCGCCGTGACGGGCATGCGACGAGGGGAGCTGGTGTCCATCAGGCGCTCGGGCCTCGATGGCCAGCAGGGTCGATTGCGGGTGGACACTGCAATCTCGGGTAAGCGGGTCAAGACGACCAAGACGCGCAGGGAACGCGACGTCCTCTTGGATGCAGAGACGATCACCATGCTGCAGGCGCACTGGGAGTTGATGGACGAGCGGGCGCAGGCGTGCGGTGTCGAGATCGCTCAAGATGGGTTCGTCTTCAGTCAGGAACCGGACTGCTCGCGGCCCATGCCGGCTGAGTATCTGACGCGGCAGGTTGCGGTCCTGAAGGAGCACCTGGGCATCTCGAACAAACGCCCGGAGACGATCAAGCTCGAAGACGAAGCCCTTCGGCTGTTCCGCCAGCAGCCGACGCCCCGGCGGACTGGCCAGACGGGGCCGGCACCGAAGGGAGGCCTTTCGTTCCCGGAGATCGGTCGCCGCCTGGGCCGGTCCCCACGCTGGGCGGAGCTGGCAGTGCGATCGGCGCAGCGCCGAGAAGCCGCTGCCGCCCGTGGCGAGATCGAATTCTTTGACGGATCGATCCCGGCGTTGCGAAAGTTCACGTCCTCCGAGCTGCTTGACGCCGGCTTCAACATCAGCATGGTGGCCCAGCGGCAGGGCCACGGCCCGCAGGTGCTGGTCGCCCACTATGCGCGGTCCCGCCCGTCCGCCGAGCGCAAGGCGGCTCAGTATCTCGGTCAGGTCATTCATGGTGTGTCTGGAGGTCAGGCCGATGCCGCCTCCTGAGCCGCGTGCGAGATGAGCCGCGGACTCACGCCGACGGCGGGAGTTCGCCGACGGAGTCGGTGAGGATCCGCTCAATGGCGATCCGAGGAATCACGATCCTGCGGCCGAAGCGCACGCTGGGTAGCTCGCCACGTGCGACCAGTTCGTACGTGAACGCTCGCGACAGCCGAAGGATCGCGGCAGCCTCTCCGACGGTCAGCGTGAGTTGTCGTTGTTCCATGGTGATCGCCCCCGTGTTCCGAGCCCGCTTGCTCTATTAGGCCGCCGACGGCGACTCGGATCGCGGACATCTGGCTCGGGTACATCGCCACCCGGTCGTCGAGCGGACTAGCCAGAACGCAAGAACGAGACTTCGATGATTGGCGTCGTGCACGTCTACAGGCCGATGGCGTCGATGCGGCGCCTGAGGGTGCGTTCGCTGGTGGCCTGGTGGAGTTCCCAGGCGGTGAGC
>DASQUK010000093.1:0-4664 GCA_035641315.1 Acidimicrobiales bacterium
GCGAGGGAACGGAATGTCGGCTTGGTGGCCGCCATGCACGTGACCGATCGAACGACCATGCACGACGAAGTCTGTCTCGCCATACTTGCCGGCGGCTGTGGTGACCCCAGGCCAGCCGGTGACCTCGCGCCGGATGCGCTCGGCTCGCTCATCTGCACGGGTGCTCATGGCCGGATCTCCTGCTCGCTTCTCGTGCTGGTGACCGGATCACGGTATGACTTCAAGCCTGCTTGAAGTCAAGGGAACGGGTCATGGCGTCTGTCACTCTGCGGCCGGAACGACAGTGGGGGACGAGGCCAAGGCGCTCCACGAGGAGTACCACGTCGCCTGTCCCGGACCGCCGCTGTTCCAGGTCGCCACAGCGAACCTCACTCCAGGCGGCGAGACCAAGGTCAACCTCAAGCAGACGGCACGGGGCCCGATGCTCTTCATCTCCGGCGAGAAGGACCACCTCGTACCTGGTCGATGGCCAACGCCGCGTTCAAGCGTTGGAACAAGCACAGCGACAAGCCGACCGAGATCATCGAGCTGCCTGACCGCGGCCACTCACTGATCCTCGACCACGGCTGGACCGAGGTCGCCGAAACGATCCTGGCCTTCCTCGAGCGCAACGGTGTCACCCCGTAGCGCGGGTGACCGGTACCGTCGACGCGATCGCGGCGTCGTTCTGGCGCGGGTCAACTCCAAACGGTGGATCGCACGCAGAGCCGTCGATCTGTACGCCTCGCGTGGCGTCGGCTGGCGGGCGCCTGAGCGGCTGTCGAGCCTTCCGTCACGCGATATTGAATCGAAGGCACCCCGACGCGCGACGGGCCGGCTCCTACGCTGTCGCCAGTGGAAGCAGGCGAACGCGACTCGGGCCTTCGATTGGCCGAGTTGGTCGCCGCCTTCTCGCTGGCCACCGACCTGGGGTTGGGTCAGCCCATGGAGCACGTCGTGCGATCATGGGTCATCGCCGCCCGTCTGGGGGATCACTTGGGCGTCGAACTCGACGACCGGGTGCCTTGTATTACGTGGCCACACTCGCGTGGGTCGGTTGCGTGGCGGACACACCGGAGGTGGGGGCCTGGTTCGGTGACGACATCGCCTTCCGGCGCGACAGCTTCCATGTCGACCGGGCGGGGCTGCCCATGCTCGGCTTCATGCTTCGCCACGTGGGGGCAGGCAGTCCCGCGCTGCACCGGATCCGCCTCGCTGGGAACCTTGTCGTCACCGGCGGCAAGGCGATCCAGCGCGGCCTGCGGTCCCACTGCCTGACCACGGCCCAGATGGCGGAGCGCCTTGGCCTCGGCACCGACGTGTGTGGCCCACTGCAACAGGTGTTCACCGCTGGGACGGGAGAGGCGTGCCTGGTGACATCGCCGGGGAGGAGATCGCTTTGCCCATGCGGCTGTTCCATGTCGCCGAGGCCGTCGAGCTGTTCCACCGCGCCGAGGGAACCGACGCCGCCGTGGACGTGGCTCGTGCCCGGCGTGGCAAGCAGTTCGACCCCGGGGTCGTCGACGCGTTCTGCTCGACGGCGGCCGACGTCCTCGGTGATCCGTCGACGGAGCCAGATTGGCAGGCCCTGATCGCCGGGGAGCCCGCGTTGCAGCGGCGCCTCACCGAGGTCGAGCTCGAAGCGATCGCGGACTTCACCGACCTGCGGTCCCCCTCCCGGGCGGGGCACTCCCGCGGCGTGGCCGACCTTGCGGCTCGGGCCGCGGCCCACGCCGGTTTCTCGGGGGCTGACATCGCCACCGTGCGACGTGCGGCGCTGCTGCACGACATCGGCATGCACGGCATCCCCGCCACGATCCTCGACAAGCCGGGCCCGCTGTCGGCGTCGGAATCGGAGCGGATGCGCATGCATCCCTACTACACCGAGCGGATGCTGGCCCGCCCGGCGGCTCTCTCCCTCGGCGCCGTCGCCTCGCTGACCCGCGAGCGTTTGCGACGGGTCCGGCTATCACCGCGGTCTCAACAGCCCGGCGATCCCCGTGACGGCCCGGGTGCTCGCGGCCGCGTGCGCGTTCCGTGCCATGAACGAGCCGCGCCCGTACCGTCCGGCCATGACCGCCAAGCAAGCCGCCGCCGAACTCAGGGCCGACGTCCGCGTAGGCCGGCTCGACGCCGACGCGGTGGCCGCCGTGTTGGCTGCTGCCGGCCAGAGCCACGGCAAGCGACGCACAGGACCCGCCGGGCTGACCTCGCGGGAGATCGAGGTCTTGGCTCTCATCGTTCGGGGTGCGTCGACCCGTCAGGTCGCCCAACGACTCGCCATCACCCCCAAGACGGCCGAGACCCACATCGAGCGCATCTACGCCAAGACCGGCGCGTCCAACCGCGCGGTGGCCACGCTGTTCGCCGTGCAGAACGGCCTGCTCGACAGCCTCGAACCGCTCGATCTGTAGGGGAAACCCCGGACGACGTCGCCCGCGGCCATCCGTACCGTCCCTTTCGAAGCATCGAGAGGAGCGGGAGGGCGCAATGGCGGACACCCACCAGGTCGCCGTGGAACCCGAGAGCCTGCGGGCACTGGTCCGCGGCAAGTACCGGGTCGTTGCGACCGACCCAGGCGCCGGGTTCCACTTCCACACGGGCCGGGTCCTTGCGGCCAAGCTCGGCTACGACCGAGCCATCGTGGACTCATTGCCGGACCGGGCGGTCGAGTCGTTCGCAGGGGTCGCCGACCCGCTGACCCTCCGACCGCTGCTGGCGGGCGAGTGTGTCGTCGACCTGGGGTCGGGCGCGGGCTTCGACTGCTTCGTCGCCGCGTTGCGGGTCGGTCCCGGCGGTCATGTCATCGGCATCGACATGACCTCCGAGATGCTGGACAAGGCCCGAACCACGGCCGGTCAGCGCGGCTTGGCCCACGTCGAGTTCCGCCCGGGCATCATCGAGGCGATCCCGGTCGAGGACGGCTGGGCCGACGTCGTGATGGCCAACGGCGTGCTCAACCTGGTGGCCGACAAGCGCGCCGCCCTGTCCGAGGCGTCCCGCGTCCTGCGCCCCGGCGGCGCTCTCGCGTTCGCCGACATCGCCCTCGGCAAGGCCGTCCCCGCTGAATGTGTCGCCAAGGCCGAGCTGTGGACCGACTGCATCGCCGGCGGGCTGTCGGTCGCGGACTGGAAGCAGCTACTGGGCGAAGTCGGCTTCATCGACCGTCAGATCGGCCCGCCCGTCGACACCTTCGGGGGCGCTGCCGGCGAAGCCAACCTCCGGGCCTACCAGGTATTCGCCCACCCCTTCCTTGCCCACAAACCCCGCTGAGTCGACCTCCTCGATCTGACCCGAGTGAGGACATCATGACCACCAGGCCCGTGGTCAGGCAGACGAAGCACTCCCCGAGTTCGCGCCCACGATGGCTCGGCGGCCCGGCAGGCGCCGGCCGGCCCGCCCGCG
This sequence comes from Acidimicrobiales bacterium, assembly GCA_035641315.1. GTDB lineage: Bacteria > Actinomycetota > Acidimicrobiia > Acidimicrobiales > VFJN01 > DASQUK01. The sequence goes on from DASQUK010000093.1 coordinate 3,385, forward strand.
GCGTGACTGCCCCCGTGCGGCACCTCGGGGGGACGGGGTGGAGCACCCTGTACATCCGAACACGGGCGCGATCCCGGGGACGGTGACGGTCGATGGCGCCGCGACCCCAGGCCCAACCGACTCCTTCATCGCGTCCGGTCGCCTAGTGACGGGAGGGCGCACCAAGCGCGGCAGCGTTGCCTTGCCATACATATCGTTAGTCGATAGATTCCTACCGCAACTCGATCGAAGGAGATGCGGTGGGAAGCCTGATGGTCGTCGCGCTGCGCGCCGTGCTGGCAGCGACGCTCGCCGGCTCGGTGTTCGTGCAGGTGGTGATGGTGCCGCTGATGGCGATCGACCTGGAGGAAGCCGACCCGGACGTCGCGCACCTGCAGATCCCGTTCGCCGTGCTCATGATCCTGACCATCGTGACGGCGCAGGTGACCCTGGTCTGCATCTGGCGGCTGGTGACCATGGTGCGCCGCGGGACGGTCTTCTCCCACGCCGCCTTCCGCTACGTCGACGTCATGATCGGGGCGGCCGCTGCGGCCGCCCTGCTCACGTTCGCACTCGCCGTCGTCCTCGCGCCGGGCGACGCCATCCCCCCGGGCATGGTCCTCCTGGTCTGCGGAGGGGCCGTGGTGGCCGCGGGGCTCGGGCTCATCGTGCTCGTGCTGCGGATGCTGCTCGCCCAGGCCATCTCTCGCGAGGCCGAGGCGTACGCGCTGCGGGCCGAGCTCGACGAGGTCATCTGATGCCGATCGTCGTCGACGTCGACGTGATGCTCGCCAAGCGCAAGATGTCCGTCGGCGAGCTCGCGCAGCGCGTGGGGATCACACCTGCCAACCTGGCCGTGCTCAAGAACGGTCGCGCCAAGGCCGTGCGCTTCACCACGCTCGCCGCGCTGTGCGACGTCCTCGAGTGCCAGCCCGGCGACCTCCTGCGCTGGGAACCGGGCGACGGCTGAACGGCGCCCGGAACCGCCGGCTGAGCGCAGGCGATTGGCTGAGCCTCCCGTATCCGATCGCCGGATCCGGGTGCGTCACGAGCGATGCTGGCCTCGGGCCGTTGCAGGGGCGTCAGCGCGGCCGTCGCTCGGTTCCCTGGCCTGGCGTGATCGTCATGAACCGGACCGGTTCGTGAAGGTCAGCGGTGTGCCATATGCCGGAGGGGTTGATCGTTGCCTCGTACGGGCCGAGTCCCACGGGCTCGTGCTCGCCCGCGATCTCCCGGATGACCGTCATCCGGCCGGACAGGCAGATCACGACCTCGTCACCGGCAGGGTGCCGCTCCCAGGA
>DASQUK010000094.1:0-5660 GCA_035641315.1 Acidimicrobiales bacterium
GAAGCGGTGATCGCCACGCTGGCCGCGGAGAACCGCAGGTTGCGGAAGATGCTCACCGGCAGCATCGGGTGAGGCACCCGCAGCTCCCAGCGGACGAAGCCGGCGAGCAGGACCGCGGCCGCGGAGAGGCCGGCGATCGTGTTGGCCGACAGCCAGCCCCATTCGGGTGCCTCGATGATCGTGTACACCAACGCCGTGATGGCGGCGATGGACAGCGCCACACCTGCCCGGTCAAGTCGGGGCGCCTCGGCGTCCCGGGACTCCGGGATCATCCGCCAGGCGGCGAATGCGACCACGGCCGTGACTGGCACGTTGATGTAGAACACTGAACCCCACCAATAGTTCTCGAGCAGCCAGCCCCCGGTGATCGGCCCGGCGGCGACAGCCATGCCGCTCACGGCGCTCCACACGCCGATGGCCGCAGCCCGCTCCTGCGGGTCGCGAAAGACGTTGGTGAGGATCGCGAGGGTGGCAGGGAAGATCAGCGCCGCCCCCACGCCCATCAGCGCTCGGCCGAGGATGAGCGACCCGGGGGCGTCGACCGAGCCGGCGAAGGCCGACGTCGCACCGAACGCCACGAGCCCGGCGATCAGGATCCGCTTGCGGCCGTAGCGGTCGCCGAGCCCGCCGGCCGCGAGCAGCAGGCCCGTGAAGACGAGCAGGTACGCGTCGACGATCCACTGGAGCTGGCGGGTCGAGGCGCCGAGCTCCACGGCCAGGGACGGGAGTGCGACGTTGACGATGGTGCCGTCGAGCACGGTGACGAACACCGCGAGGCACGCCACCGCGAGGATCGCCCAGCGGCGCGCATGGACCGCGTCGGAGGCGGTCGGCTGAGGCGAAGGCGGGGGCGGGGCGCTCACCGGTGAGAGGTCGGTGATGGTCACAGCGGTCACGTCCTCGTTGAGTTCGGCACTGTCGAAGTTGACACGCCCGCGGCGGCCCGAGCGCTCGCGCTTGCTCTTGCGATGCTCGCCAGCACGTCGCGCCTGACCGCGGCGCTACCGAGTCGAATGGCCGCCCAGTAGAACCTGAACACCCGGCGGGCATGGTCGTTGGTGGAGTATCCACGAGTTTCCGTACTCAACCGTGTGGCGTCGCCCTCCCGGGTGAGGGCGAAGTCGACGAGGTACTTCACCCAGCCCGGTTCGTCGAATGCCGCGAACTCGTCGATGGATGCGACGGTCCGACGTTCGGGCCTGAGCTGCCAGGGGCGGCTCACCGAGCCGCCGATGGTGTAGCGCGGTGGGTCGAGGTCGAAGATGGGGGCCGGACCGTTGGTGAGCAGCGGCTTTGCCGAGGACGTCCGGTAGCCACCGACGTTGCGGAGGGCAATGAGCGGCCTGGTGATGCTCAGGTCCTTGAGGGTCAGGGTGGTCAACGCCTGCCACACCACGTCGGGCGGGGCCGAGATCAGACGGCTGTGCTGTTCGTGGAAGTGGTAGACGGGCATCGTCTGTTGGAGTGTGGTGGTCATCGCTTGCCTCGTTTCGTGGGGGGAGTTCGCGTCTCAGGTCGTCGTGACGGCCGGTGTCAGGGCGGACTCGATCTCGTCCTCTTGCGCGACCTTGTCGGCGAGGATCGAGGTCAAGAGCTGCTCGGTCACGGCGTCTAGCCCTCGGGTGCGGTCGAGGAGCTGGCCGTAGCTGTCGATGGCTCGCTGTTCTTGCGCCAGCGCGTAGCGGAGCACCGCGCTCGGGTCGCTCGTGTCGTCGGGCATCTGGACGGTGGCGAGCTGCGACCGTTCGAGGAACTGGGTGGGATCGGGCGTGATGCCACCGCCGAGCTGCGCGATCCTGGCCGCCAGTCGCTGTGCGTGGCCTTCGGCGAGCGTGACGTGCTCTCGGAGCGGTTCGCCCAGGACGAACGCGGCCAGGCCGGTGAGGCGGTTGTCGACGGCCCGCGCCCAGTGGATCGACACCTGCTCGTAGCAGTAGAGCCGGTCAAGGTCATCGGTGAGTTCGGCCGGCTCGAGGCCGTGGACGAGACGCATACCTGCTGTTGCCATGTCAAATTTCTCCTGTTGGTTTGGCCGGTTTGGCCAGCGGTAGGTGGCTGAAGGATGAGGGCAGTGCTGCGCCGCGGCGAACTTGATGGCCGCGAGCGCCTTCTGGAGCGCGGCGTGTGGGTTGCGTCAGGACGAGCCGTGGGCGGGTCGGGCCGAGTCCATAGCCACGACGAATTTCCCGCGCGTGTGCTTCGCGGCGGCGAGGTCCTTGTACGCCTGGCCGGCTTCGTCGAACCGGTACCGTCGGCTGATCGGGTCGGGCAGCCTTCCGTCGAGCGCACGTGCTGCGATCGCGGGAAAGGTGCCCGGCGGGACGTTGATCGTGCCCATCACGACGGTCACCGTGATGTCGTCGCGTGCGAACGCGGTCGACTCAGGGGTGCCGGGGGTGGCGCTGAGCAGGCGGCCTCCTGGCCGCAGAGCCCTGCTGGCCTGGATCAGCCACTCGCCCTGGAGAGCCAGGTTGACGATGGCGTCAACGCCTCCCGGGTGGCGGTGCAGGGTCTCTTCGACGACATCGGTCGCGAGATAGTCGATCACGTCCGTCGCGCCGAGGTGCCGTACGTAGCCCTCGTCGTCGGGCGTCGTGGTGGCGGTGACAGCGGCGTTCTTCTCCTTGACCAACAGGGGCACGATCACGCTGCCGATGCCTCCGGTGGCGCCGACGACCAGGACCGTTTCACCGGGCCGGAACTGGCCAGCATCCAGCACTGCGAGGCCCGTCATGCCCGTGCTTGGCAGCGCCGCCGCCAGTTCGGCGCCGAGCCCTGCCGGCCGGACGGCGACATACGGGCCGTCGGCCTGGAAGACCGCGTACTCGGCCATCGCGCCCGTGGTGACCGCGGCGATGCCCACACCCGCGGCGAACGATGGCGGGGCACCGAAACCGAACACCTCCTCGCCTTCTGCGAACCCGTCGACGTCTGGACCGAGCTTGGTCACCGTCCCGGCGAAGTCGGAGCCCGGCACGTGGGGAAACTCCAGCGGGACCATCTCGCGAACCGTGCCCTCGGCCATCAGCAGGTCGGCGGGGTTGAGCGAGGCCGCCCTGACCCGCACCTGGACCTGGCCGGGAACCGGCTCCGGGATGGGGAGCCGTTCGACCCTGAAGGTGTCAGGCGGGCCGTAGCTCCTTGCCAGCAGGGCTTTCATCAGCGTCATCCTCTTCGACGGTCCACCGTGATGGATAGTGGTGCTCACCATTATGGCGAGTGCTACTCTCCATAGCAACCTCGTACGAGAAGAAAAGGAGTGAGCGGGTGCGGATCGCCGAGCTGAGCCAGCGGACCGAGATCCCGGTGGCGACGATCAAGTACTACCTGCGAGAGGGTCTGCTCCCCGCGGGCACGACCACCGCGCCGAACCAGGCCCAGTACGACGAGCACCACGTCGCACGGCTGCGGCTGATCCGCGCCCTGCGCGACGGCGCCGGACTGAGCATCGCCACGCTGGGGCGGGTTTTCGCCGCCATGGAGGCTCACCACCCACGGGATCGGCCCGCCTACCTGACCGTCGCCGTGCGAGCGTTGAGCGAGCCGCTCGACGTTCCCGGGTGGGAAGCTGCCGAGTACGACCAGGCCCGCCGCGAGGTCGACGCCCTGCTCGATGATCTCGGTTGGGACACCGATAGCGATTCGCCCGGCCACGACGACCTCGTGCGCGCCGTGGTCTCGCTCCATCGTTTCGCACCGGCTGCCATCACCGATCCCCGCCAGCTCCGGCCCTATGCCGACGCGGCGCGCTCCCTCGCCACCACCGAGATCCCAAGCACATTCGACACCGACATCGACACCGACGAGACATTGCGGTTCAGCGTGCTCGGCACCGTCCTGTTCGAGCCGGTGCTGCTCGCCTTGCGCAAGCTCGCCCACATCGACCGGATCCGCGAGGTCGGACGTGACCGGCCGTCGCCGGTGGAGGACGCTCGGTCTCGCACGGGGCGCCGACAGCGTCGCTAACAAGTCCACCGCGCCGTCCGCCGAGGGCGCCCGGACGCGCGACCTCGACTCCGTAGCCGTGCAGGAACGCCCCGACAGCCGATGTGACCCACTCGACGGCGTCCCCTCTCGTCGAAAGCACATGCGTCCGATCGGTCATCCGCCCACGAGCAGACAGCGTGAGCAAGGATCCGCTGAGCCGGTACGCATAGATCAGGCTCGGTCGAACGCGCGAGATCCCGCGGACCCAGTACAGAGCATCGTTATCTGGGGCCGACGAAAGCGAGAAGCGGGAGCAAGCGATAGCGCGAGTCGCCTCTGTTGAGGAGTGTCCCAGAACAATCCTCACTCACAAGGGCTGCGAGCGTCACTGAACGCCGGATCGATGGCACTGCGCTCCGGCGCACAAATTGGCCCGAACCGCGCACCCTTAGCCCGGCGGACCGCCAGCACTGAACGACGAGACGCGAGATCGACAGGCGGATATGGGCGACCGACTCCCTATGAGGATTAGTAGCGCTCCGCGACCGCACTCCGGCCTGACGCCTCTTTGTCCGGTCGGACTATGTTCCGAACGGGAGGATTGGAGGAGGTGCATGGGCTCCGCGCAGAGCTATCCGCCGGGCACGCCGGTGTGGGTCAACCTGCAGACAGCCGCCGGGCCTCTGGCGGCGAGCCGGTTCTACTGCGCCCTCTTCGGCTGGACGGTGCTGGCGCGGCATCGACCGATGGACGACGCGTCGGGCTGGTGGGTCTTCCGCCTGGACGGCAAGGACGTCGGCGACATCGGTCCAGGTCCGAAGCCGACCTGGACCATGAACATCTCCGTGGACGATGCGGATGCCACGGCACGAGCGGTCTTCGACCGGGGCGGTGGGGTCTCCCTGTGGCCCACCAGCTATTTCGACGCCGGGCGCATGGCGATCTGTACGGACCCGCTGGGTGCACGGTTCGCGATCTGGGAGTCGGCGGGTCACGTCTCGCCCGACGTGATGCACGAGCCCGGTTCGTTTACCTGGTGCGAGCTGACGTGCCGGGATGTCGATGTGGCGGAGCAGTTCTACGCCGCCGTGTTCGGCTGGGAATCGAAGAGCCCTCCCTACCTTGAAGGATCGGGCTACACCGTCTTCTTCCTCCCTGGTGTCGAGCGGCCTGTCGCCGGCATGGTGCAGGTGGACGAGCTGTGGCCGAAGGACATCCCGCCGTATTGGATGATCTATTTCGCCGTCGCGGATACGGACCTCACCGCCACCCGCGCGGCCGAGTTGGGGGGCACGGTCTCCGTGGAGCCCTTCGACCTGTTCAACGTGGGACGTGTCGCTGTCCTCAACGACCCCGAAGGTGCTTCCTTCTCCATCCTCCAATGGAGCGACTGAATCGTCGCGTCCCGGTTCTCCCTGGTGACGGTGCCCGTGCTCGTCACCCCCGCATCGCGTTGCTTGGCTGCCGCGTCACCACGAGACATGGCCGAGCGTTCTCGCCAGCCATCGCGAGCTGCGGATCGACCGGGGTAAGCGTGGCCAGCACAGCACACTCCCACTCCGTCAGCGGCCGCTCCATGCGCTCAGATTGGTACCCCTCTGTCAACCGGTGTTGGCGAGAGGGGTGGGCGTAGTCTCAGTGGTGGGCCCGGGTTGTGGCTTGTCCGAAGAGCCGGCCGTCGGGGTTGGGCCGGTCACGCTGGATTGCAGAGTCGTCCCCGTTTGCCCTCCCGG